>CAZPMO010000160.1:0-11347 GCA_964587515.1 uncultured Rhodospirillaceae bacterium
AGGAATGCCAATGAACGGGCTTTCGCCGCGCGACGTCACCATCATGTAGGACGAAAACGACAGTTCGCAGACATCGAATTCGTGATACCGGAAGGCGCGAAAGAAAACCTCCTCCGGCTCCATCGGCAGAAACGTCGTCTCGCAACCCTCGACCTGCACGCGCCCGTCGCGGATGCCGGCCACCCGGTCGTAATTGCCGCAGGCGATGGTAATCGGAATTTTTCGTGGCATGTTCGGCTTCCCTGTTTATTCGTTCTCCCAATTGATTAACATAGCATCGTGTATGCCGCGCGTGCCACCGCCATACGCCCGCGCCCACCGGATACGGAAGTCTCGCCATGGATAAATTCATGAAGGCCGCGCTCGACGAGGCGCGCAAAGGCGCCGCCGAGGGAGGCGTTCCGATCGGCTCGGTGCTGGTCCGCGACGATCGCATCATCGGACGCGGTCATAACAGGCGTGTGCAGGATGACGACCCGATCACCCACGCGGAAATCGATTGTCTCCGCAACGCCGGCCGGGTCGGAAGCTACGCCGATACGGTGCTCTATTCGACGCTGATGCCGTGTTTCCTGTGCTCCGGCGCCGTCGTCCAATTCGTCATCCCGAAGGTCATCGTCGGTGAATCGACTACCTTCGTCGGCGGCGCCGATTTCATGCGGTCGCACGGCGTCGATGTCGTCGATCTCGACCTCGAGGAATGCAAGAAGCTGATGGCGGATTTCATCGCCACCAATCCCGAACTCTGGAATGAAGACATCGGCAAATAACGGCCGCACGACGAAAAACCCAACGAACCAATTTCGGATTTTTCATACTATATACGTATAACGTAAAATACGATATTATTAACTTCATGATACGCTCATTCAGCGATCGGCGAACCGAACAATTCTATCAAGGCCAGCGTGTGAGCGCCTTTTCCGGGTTCGCCAACCAGGCATCGCGCCGGCTTGCGGTGCTATACGCCGCGATGAGCCTTGACGACCTCCGGGCGCTCCGGAGCAACCGTTTGGAATCTTTAAGAGGCAACCGACGGGGCCAATACAGCATTCGGATCAATGATCAATGGCGCGTCTGTTTCAAGTGGGATGCGCGGCAACAGGAAGCGTATGACGTTGAAATCGTCGATTACCATTAGGAGTTCAACATGAGACCCGTCCATCCCGGCGAAATCCTGAAAGAAGAGCTGGAAACAAGAAGCTTGAGCGCGAACCGCCTTGCACAGGCGATTCAAGTGCCAGCCAACCGGATTTCTCTTGTTTTAAAGGGCCAGCGGGGGATCAGCGCCGATACCGCTTTGCGACTCGCGCGATATTTCGGAACCAGTCCGCAATTCTGGCTCAACCTGCAAAATGGCTACGATCTCAAACGGGCGGAACGCGAGAACGGGAAAACGATCCGTAAAATCAAGACCGTCACCGCCTGACGCCGCGCCCTTAAATTACATCCTACGCGTCAAACTATCCCTGCCCCACCAGCGCGAGCGCTTCCGCGCGCGGGAGGCCGGCCTGTTCGCCGCCGTCGAGGATCTCACCCCAGGTGGTGTCCTCGATCTCGATGCCGTCGCGGGCGCGCTCAATGCGCCGCGCGCGCTCGGGGTCGCCGGCGACCAGCACCGGGATCTCCGGATCCGCTCGCGGCGCCTCCTTCACATAAGCGATCATCGCGTCGATCTCGGCGCGCATCCAGTCGAGGTCGACCAGCCGGGCCGGATCGACAATGATTGATAACATGTGGTTCACGATGCCGTGGCGTCGCGGATTGCCCGGTTGAACGGTGCCGCCGCCCGTAAGCGCCCCGGCCAGCAATTCGCAGATCAACGCCAGGCCCGAGCCCTTATGCTCGCCGAACGGCAGCAGCGCGCCGCGCGGGGTGTCGAACAAATCCTGGGGGTTCGTGCTCGGCCGGCCGTGACGATCGATCATGTAGCCTTCCGGCAGCTGTAGGCCGCGCTTCAACGCGACCCGCGCCTTGTTGGTCGGAATTCGGCTGGTCGCCATGTCGAGAAGGACCGGCGGCGTCTCTTCGGTGCCGGGGACGGCGACGCATACCGGGTTGGTGGAATAGCGCGCCTCACGGCCGGCGAAAGGCGCCACCGAGGGGTTGTGATCGGTTACGTTGACGAAATGCATTGAAACCATGCCGGCGGCCAGCGCCATCTCTCCATAGGCGCCGACCCGGCCGATATGGTGGGCGCCGCGCAACGCCAGCAGGGCGACGCCGGTGTCGCGGCAACGCTCGATCGCGGCGTCCATGGCCTCGCCGGCGACGCGCCTGCCATAGCCGCAGCCGCCGTCGAAGAGCAGGATGGCGCCGTCATCGCGCACCAGCTCGGCGGGACGGTTGGGGATCACCAATTCCTCGCCCACATGGCGCACATAAATTGGCAGCAGCACGACACCATGGCTCTCATGCCCGGAAAGGTTGGCGTCGACCAGATGATCGGCGACGAGCCGCGCCTCCGCGTCCTCGCTGCCGGCGCGCCGAAGAATCTCCGCGACCAGCGTGCGCAACGGTTTTTCCTGAATTCGCATATGCTTCCCCTGCTCCGCGATGATTTGTCTCGCCCGGCGGAATTGCCTCAACCGACTCCGCTACCTACACTGTCCCGTGAAAGGCCGGAAAACACAAACCGCGAGGAAACCGAGATGCGGATCGCACCCGAATTCGAAAATCTGGTGGCGTTTTGCGGCCCGCTATGGGCCGGCGAGGCGGAGGTCGCGCGGGTCTATTTCGCATCGTCCGCGCGCACGCCCGAGAGCGACCGCAAATGGATCGCCCATCAATGCTACAAGGAATTCTGGGGCTCCGGCTTCACCGACCCCAAGCTCGGCCTGATCGGCGAGATGACCGAGAAAATCCGCGAACGCCTGCCCGAGATCGACAAGACCGTCGACCGCTACGAAGTGCTCGATATGCTCGACATGATCCATACCGAGTTCGATCACTATTGCCGGTTCGCGGAGGTCTGGGATTCGTTGCGCGCGTCCGACGAGGACAAGCTCAACCCGTCGATGCTGAAGAACTGGCCGGAGGGCGAGGCGCTCGACAATTACCGCATGCGGGTGCGCGAGGAGCATGACGCCCTCGGCTGGACATCGCTGCGCTTTACCGAGGGCGGCTACTGCACGCTTTATGCAGAAGGAGCCAAACTGAGCGAACGCGACGGCGTCGACGGACTCATTGGAAAGGTCTGCGCCCGCGTCTACGCCGACGAGGTCCACCATATGCTGAAAGGCATGATCGGGCTCAATGAGCGCAGCTACAGCGCCGAGGAATGGAAGGTGCTGGAAAAACTCACCCTCGATCAGCTTCGGCTTCGCGTTCACATGCGCAACGGCCAGTTCGGATTTCCACTGACGGAAGAACGCATCGCGGAAATATTCGCCGGCAATATCGAGCCCATCCCGTTCGATTACGGGCTCGCCGACGCCGCCGAGTAGCCTTTATTCGGCCGCGACCTGCTCATCGGGCCAGATCGACCACCCGAGCCCAACCTTGGTGTGGTGGGACGGGAAGTAATCCACGGTCCGGCCCGGCCGGCCGCAGGCGGCGGCGACGGTGATCCAGGCGCGTATCTCGCCGGTGCCGCCGCGCAGCGTATCTGAATCGAACGAGAACAGATTGCACAGCTCGTCGGCCTCGTTGCTTTCGATGCGCTCCAGCACCCAGCGGTCCAGCGGCTCGTCGACCCAGCCGGCGCGCGGCCCGCCGGGATCGTGCGACAGCCCGCCCGAGGCGTATATCGCAACCCGCCCCGGCCATTTATCGACGATTTCGCGGATCGCGAGGCCCAAATCCCAGCATCTTTTGGCCGACGGCATGGGCGGGAAATATTCGTTGATGAAGATGGGCACGATGGGGATGTCGTTGTCCGGCAGCAGCTTCGGGTGCGGAAACATCACCATGTGCGACATGCCGCGCTCGGGATGGCCGAGCGGCTGCATCTCGTCGTTATAGGCGCAATCGAAGTCGCGCTTGATCAGCCCCTTCAGGATATGCCGGGCGAGCGCTGAATCGACCGGGATGTTGATGCGCGACTCTTCGGCCGGCCGGTTCATGTACCAGGGCGTGGTCGAGCCCCAGCATTCCTCGCCGGTGAAGACGCTGAACGCCGGCATATTGGAATTGTTGAACATGTCGCCCTGGTCGTCGCCGATAAAGATGATCGCATCCGGCTTGTAGTCGACGATCGCCTGGCGCAGCACCTCGAAGTTCTTGTTGGCGCGGTCGAGATGCTGCTGGTTCACCTCCGGCGTTTCCAGCTTCGCCGTATGGGGTTGCGAGTCCTTCATGTAATCGGGGATGGCGTCATAGACCACCGGCCAGGCTTCCGCCGGGCAAAACAAGGCGGGCGCATGAGACGAGGCGAGACCGAGACCGAGCATTTCCTTACTCCGCTGCTTGACGTGTCGAGTCGTGATCTCCGGCCGCCGGGGGCGGGTGGCGGGCCTCGTCCTCGACCATGCGCCGCCAGGCGGTGATCGAGATGTCGGGGCGGAACAGCCGTTCGGGGTGGGATTCCCCTTGCAGCTTCACGATCCGGAGATCCTGATTGTTGAAGTTGTAGTGGTGGATCCACAAAATATAAAGCCAATAGCGGAGCCACCACGTAAATCGCCTGAAACCGGACACCCAGGAGACCGCGAACACCAGATAGCGGTAATGGGTGCGGTCGATCGGGATATACCACTCATAATGGGTCCAGTTGGCGCGGCCCGGCTGGCGCACCCGCAGAATGCCGGGCAGGCGGATGCCGACGGCGTGATCGTTGGAACCCTGGGCGACCTGCTTGGTGCGGCGCTGCCAGAAATTGAAGCGCGGCCAGCGGCCGAGCCCGGGGTACTCGTCGTCCTCATGAACGGAATGCTGATAACGGCTGATCCACTTGCCGTCCTCGGAACGGACGATCTCGGTCTCGTTCCAGCCCGCCATGCGCTTGAAGAACACCCAGTAGGAGCTGCGGTGGAGCATCTTGCCATGCGCCTCGTCGAAGCCGTTCTCGCAGGCGTAGCGCCAGTTGCCCTCGGCGAGACGCAGGAACGGATAGACGCGGGCGTCGGGCTTCAGCATCTCGTCGGGGATATCGTCCTCGACCGGCACGGGTTCGCCGTCGCCCGCCCACAACCAGATCAGGCCGCAGCGTTCCTCGACCGGAAAGCTGTGGACGCAGACCTTGCCGACGATGGGCGAGTCGGGGCCGTCCGGCAGCGCCGCCTTCAGCATGCCGTCGCGCACATCGAACACCCAGCCATGGTAGATGCAGGTGATATGGCCCGGAAATTCGCGGGTGCCCAGCGACAGCGGAATCTCGCGGTGCGGGCAGCGGTCTTCCAGCGCATAGGCCTTGCCGGCGTCGCGCAGCAGCATGATATCGCGCCCGGCGATCTTCACGGTCTGGATTTTGCGGCCCAGCTTGCGCGCCGCCATCACAGGATACCAGTATTCGCGGAACCCCTCGGCGGCGGCGGCGTATCGTTTCCAGCGATCGAGACCGGATTGAGCTTTTTCTGGTTTTGGTTCTTGTTCTTGGTTCACAGACCCATCTCCACGCGGCTTCGTGTGCAGCTGTCCACGATGGAATAGATCAGGCAGCGTGTAAAGCGACGCATCCCGGCAATCTCCACAAGCCCCATGGTATGTTTGGGCCGCTCGGCGCCGGGCGCCGTCTCGGTCATCACCGTCGGCAACCCGAAACGCGCCGTGGGAATGCCGTGGCGGCGCAGGATCACCGCCTCGGTCTGGCCGCTGGTCAGCAGGAAGGGGCTGTGGGCCTGGCCTTCGATGTATTCCCAGCCCCGGATGCAGGATTGGATTATCCAGGCCCTTGGATCGGTGCCGAAACCCGGTATCGCCACGATCATCTCGCAATCGGCTTCGAGCCCCGGGTTCGCGGCCCTGATGCGGGCAAGCTCGGCCTCCAGCTCGGCCCGCGCCTCGTCCGGCGAGGTGCGCGGGCTGATGCGCATGTCCACATACAGATCGCAGGCCGCCGGCACCATGGAGGGCTTGTAGGTCCAGCCGCCCTCGATCGCGCCGACCGCGCCCTGCGGCGCGACCAGCCCGTCGGTATGGCGCGCCGCGTAATCGTCGAACCACGCCTCCAGCGCCGTGATGATTTTAGTCGCCTCGGCGATGGGGTTGCGGTAGGCCAGGAAATGCTTGCGTCCCACATAGGTCTGAACGCCGCGCACGCGGACCCGGAACCAGCACACCCCGACCTCCTCCCAGGCCACCGCATAGCCGGGCTTGGTGACGATCGCGAAATCGCCGCCGACGCCATTGGCCAGCATGAATTCACACCCGCGCCCGTGGCCGGTCTGGGGACGGTCGTCATCGGGACGCGGATTGGCGGGCGCGCCGCCGGCCCCGAAGGCGAGCGTCACCGATCCGGAAAATTCCGCGCCGGCCTCGATCAGCGCCTTCATGGCCGCGATCGAGGAAACGATATGCGCCTTGGGATTATCGGCGCTGAGCCCGACCACGGAGCCGTCCTCGACGATGGCTTCCGCCTTCATGTGATCGGGCAGCGTGTCGCCGACCCAGGGCACATCGTCCGCCGCGCGCCCCGTGAACGGGCTGTCGAGCGGCGCGAAGATCAACAAATTAGCCCCCTCGCCGCTTCCCTTCAGGGTTCCCAGGGCGTTCGCCGAGCGCTCATCGATGGTCTGGACCCGTGCGTCGAGCCCGATCTCCGCCATGGTCGCCGCAAGCGTCTCGGCGATGGCGCGTTCTTCGCCCCACGGGCTCGGAATTTCCACCAGACGAACCAGTAAATCCCGCATCCAGGCCTCGTCGAGATGGGCCGACGCAGCCGCCACAATTTCGCTCTGTGCGGGTGATAAAGGCGCCGCGATGGTCTCGACTTCGGTAACCGCTTCCGTCACGCTCTCGTCCTGCATTCATTGATGTTTGATACGAGTCTGACGTAAAAGGATTTTTTCAGCAAGTTGGCGCAGTATCGCGCAGAGGAGATATTGACCATGGCCGAGCCGAACGACGATCTCGCCGCCTATATCGAGCAGGCCGCCGCGCTGATGGGTGTGCCGGCAACGTCCGAACATCTGCCGGGGATCGTACGGAATTTCGCCAATTTTCGGGCGCTGATCGAAACCGTCGAGGGGTTCGATACGCCGGATGCCCCCGATCCGCCTGGGATACTCCGGCCATGAGCGGCGTCGCCGAAGCGCTGGAGCGCATCGCCGCGCGCGATGGGGCGCTCAACTGCTTTACCGATGTGTATACCGATGCACGGGAGACCGGCGCAGATGGCCCGCTCGCCAATATTCCTTTTGCCGTCAAAGACTTATACGACATCTCCGGTCGCGTCACGAAAGCCGGCTCCGTGATCTACGCCGACAACCCGCCGGCGCGACGCGATGCGACCGTAATAACGCGGCTGAAAAAAGCCGGCGGCGTGCCGGTCGGCACCACCAACATGGATGAATTCGCCTTCGGCTTCACCTCCGAAAACCCGCATAACGGCCCGACCCGCAATCCGCACGACCAAACGCGAATCGTCGGCGGCTCATCTGGCGGTTCGGCGGCGGCCGTGGCCGCCGATCTGGTGCCGCTGGCGCTGGGCTCGGACACCAACGGGTCGGTGCGGGTGCCGGCGGCGCTGTGCGGCGTGTTCGGCTTCAAGCCGACCTATGGGCGCCTCTCGCGCGCCGGCGTCGCGCCGCTCGCCTGGAGCTTCGATCATGTCGGCGTTTTCGCGCGCGACATGAAGCTGATCGCGACCGCGTTCGACGCCATGCAGGGCGCCGACGAGGGCGACCCGGCCTGCACCGAACTTGCCCCGGCTCCTTCCCTGCCGTCGCTGATGGAGGGCGTCGACGGGCTTCGGATCGCCGTCGCCGACGGCCATTTCGCGACCGGTGGCTTGGCGGAGGTGTTCGCGGCCACGGCGGGCGTGGCGGACGGGTTGGGCGCGGACCGCCGTATCGACATCCCGGATGCCCACCGGTCGGTCGCGGCGGCGCTGCTGATCACCTCGGCCGAGGCGGCGTGTCTTCACCTCGACGAAATCCGGACGCGGGCAGAGGATTTCGATCCCCATACCCGCGACCGCTGGATCGCCGCCACCCTGATCCCGTCGGCCTGGATACACCGGGCGCAGCGGTTTCGCCGCACCTTCCGCGACCGTGTCCTGGCGCTGTTCGACGACATCGATCTTCTGATCACGCCCACCACCGCCTTCCCCGCGCCCGAGATCGGCCAGGGCCTGATCACCATCGACGGCAAGGAAGTCCCGACGCGGGGTACGCTGGGCCGCTTCACCGCGCCGTTCTCGTTCATCGGCCTGCCCGCCATCTCGGCGCCGGTGGCTGGCGAAACCATGCCGCTGGGCGTGCAAATCGTCGGCGCGCCGCATTGCGATGCGCTGGTCCTGCGCGCGGCGGCCGCGCTCCAGGCGAAGGGGGCCACACTGACGTGAACGATACGCCAACCCCACCCGTCGAAACCATGTTTCAGCGCACGGTCCAGCGCTTCTGGACCGCCTGGCGCGGCGTGTCTTCCGCGCTGGGAACCGGCAACGGCGCGCTGCGCCCGGACCTGCCGGACGCCGCCGCGGACCGCGTCCGCGAGCGCATGCGGGCTTGCCTGCAAAGATTGGGCGGCGAGATATCGGCGCGTGGCCGAGCCGCCGAACTCGGCCGCTCCTATCTGTCGCTCGACGCGACGGGTCGCCAGCGTTTCCTGAGAATCCTCGCAACCGAGTTCGACACCGACCGCGAGTCGGTGGTCGCCGCCGCGGCGGGTCTCGATGAGCTCGATGACTGGTCGGGCCGCAAGAACGCCGAGCGGCGTCTGCGCGCGGCCCTCTATCCGCCGCGAATACGCCTGCTGACCCAGTTCAACGCGCTGCCCCAGGGCGTGAAGTTCCTGGTCGATATGCGCGAGGAGCTCTTGAACATCGAGGGCGAAGACCCCGAACTCGGCGCGCTCGAAGCCGATCTCAAGGATTTGCTGACCTCGTGGTTCGATGTGGGTTTCCTGGAATTACGCCGCATGACCTGGGATTCACCGGCCGCCATTCTCGAGAAACTGATCGAATATGAGGCGGTGCACGAGATCACCAGCTGGGGCGACCTGAAGAACCGGCTGGCGTCCGACCGCCGCTGCTACGCCTTTTTTCATCCACGCATGCCCGACGAGCCGCTCATCTTCGTCGAGGTGGCGTTGACCAGCGGCATTGCGGATTCAGTGCAGGATTTGCTCGACGAGATGGGACCGGTGGCCGATCCGGCGAAAGCGGATACCGCGATCTTCTATTCAATCTCCAACGCCCAGCGCGGCCTCGACGGCATCGGTTTCGGCGGTTTCCTGATCAAACGCGTGGTCGATCAGCTCGCGGCCGAAATTCCCGCCATCAAGAATTTCTCGACCCTGTCGCCGATCCCCGGTTTCCGGCGCTGGCTCGACCGTCAGGGCGACGACGAATTGCTGAGCGCCGCCGAAATGAAGGCGCTCGCCAATGTCGCGCCCGATGGTTCAGAGGAGACGCCGCTGCGCGCGATCCTCGCCGATTCAAATTGGGCCATGCGTTCCGAATTCACCGAAGTCATGAACAAGCCCCTCACCCGGCTCTGCGCGCATTACCTTGCCGAGGAGAAACGCGACGACGGCCACGCCCGCGATCCGGTGGCGCATTTTCACCTGTCGAACGGCGCCCGCATGGAACGCCTCAACTGGCTCGCCGATGTCTCCGACAACGGCATCCGCCAGTCGGCCGGCATGATGATCAACTATCTCTATGTGATCGACGAGATCGAGGACAACCACGAATCCTACACCGGCGAGGGAAACATCCCCGCCTCGTCGTCGATCCGAAATCTTTTAAAACGGAAGTAACGGCTAATTCTTGTCGACCACTTTCCCGACCGAGCCCTCGGTGTGATAGACCGGCGTCTCGTAATAATGCGGCCCGTCATACATTTCGATCAGCAGTGAATCCTCGTGCGCGACGGTCGGCCCGTGCGGGTGGTCCTTGGGGTTCATGTAGAACGAGCCCGGCGTCAGCACTAGACCGGAATCGGTATATTCATAGCGCCCCTTCAGGCAATACATGAACTGGTTCGAGGCGTGCGTGTGCTTCACGGGCACGCCCAGCCCCTTGGGCACGTCCAGTAGCACGATCGACGCCCCCGTCTCGGGATGCTCCCAGAAATGATAAAGGCGAAAGCCGGTCTTCTCGACGGTCATCCACTTTTCCGGATCGAGCTCGTCGATCAGGATTTCCTCGGTCGGCAGCGTGGGCATCGTGCTCATGGATCGGTGTCCTTGTTGGATTCAGCCGTGATGAACGCTGTCGGCCACGGCATCAGAATGCGTTCCGCCAGCACCACGGCCGCGAACAATACCATGCCGAGCATGCTGAGGAAGGTCAGGGAGGCCCACACCAGCGGCGCGTTGACCTGTGAATTGGCGACCAGCAACAGATTGCCGAGCCCTTCGGTGGAGCCGATGAACTCGCCGATCAGGGCGCCGATGACCGCCAGCGTCACGGCCACCTTGGCCCCGGAGAAAATAAACGGCAGGGCGGACGGAAACTGAATCTTCCAGAAAATCTGAAGCGGCGAACATTTCAGCGAACGCGCGAGGTCGAGCAAATCGGGCGGCGTGGAGCGCAACCCGGTCGCGGTGTCGATCACCATGGGAAAGAAAGCGACGAAGAAGGCGATCGCGAGCTTGGATTCAAGCCCAGTGCCGAACCACACCAGCACGATCGGCGCGATGGCGATCTTCGGGATCGACTGGGTGGCGATCAGAATGGGATAGAACATCAGGTTGAGGCGGCGCGACGCGGTGACCGCGACCGCGATGGGAATCCCCAGCGCCACCGAAAGCGCGAAACCGTATACGCATTCGAGAAAGGTCGGCCAGCTTTCCGACCACAGCAGGTCCCATTCCTCGATAATCGCGTCCAGCACCACCCCGGGCAGCGGCATCACGATTTCCGGCAGGTCGAGCAGCACCACATAGAAGTGCCAGAGCGCCAGGATCACGGCCAGGCCGATCAGCGGATAGAGGATGCGCGCGACATATTCGGACCTCATCGTATGACCCCGAGCGCAACGCCGGCGCGTTGTTCGAGCTGATTGAAATGCTCGGAATATCGCAACTCGGACGAACGCGGATAGGGCACATCGATTTCAAGCGCGAGATCGATGCGCGCCGGGCGCTTGCTGAACACCAATACCCTATCGGACAGATAGACCGCCTCGGAGATGCTATGGGTGACAAACACCACCGTCGCCTTGGTCACCCGCCGGATATCGAGCAGCAAATCGTTCATCTCCATGCGCGTGAGCTCATCGAGGGCGCCGAACGGCTCGTC
>CAZPMO010000161.1:0-11321 GCA_964587515.1 uncultured Rhodospirillaceae bacterium
AACTACTTCAGGCACGCCGGATATGCGTAAAACTAAACGGGCGAGGCTCTAGCGCCGGACGAACAGGAAATCTCCGCCTTCGTGACCGGCGCGGCGGATATCCGAATATTGCGGCGTCTGGTCGGCGTTCAGCACCACCGGCCGCTTGATCGCATCGAACAATGCCTGGCCTTCGATAACGCTGCGGTTTTCCGTCAGCGCCGCCAGGAATGACTTGGCGAATACCGAATGGCTGTTGTCGCCGCCACCGCCGCCGTCGAGCATGGGTTCGAGGCCGCCGGAAACCAGCGCGGTGCGTGATCGTTTCTTGGCCATGCGTTTGACCCACGCGGCCCTCGCCTTGGCGGTCTTGATCTTTACCGCCGCGGCCCGCACCAGGGTTCCAGAATAGCAGGAATCGGCCACCACCATCACATGCTTGGCGCGGATCGCGCGCAGCATCACCGTCAGATCGCCGACCGAAACCCAGTTGGTGGGCACGTCCTTCTCCGCGTCGACCGGCAGCCAGTAGCCCTGCTCGGCGATATCGTCGAGGATCCCGTGCCCGGCATAATAGATCAGCAGGTTGTCGTCCGGTTTCAGCTTCGCCCGCATGCGCGAAAGCCCCCGGATAATGTCGGATCGCGTGGCGTTGATCAGCTTGGTGACCTTGAACCCGTATTCGTTGGTCAAGATTTCGGCGACGGCGCGCGCATCGTTGACCGCGGTCTTCAACGCCGGCAGGTCGCCATATTTGTTGTTGCCGATCACCAGCGCGTGATACCCGCCGTAATGGATATCCGCCAAAGCGCCGAGCATGGTCATGGGCTTCTTCGTTTTTCGCGCTGCAACCGACGCGACGACCGCGCGCCGGGTGACCGCGACCCGCCGGGTCGCGCTGTTGCCCCATTCATCGGTCGCGACGATAATGATTTCGCTGTTCCCCTGGGGCACCCCGCGCCGGACGCTGAAACTGCCGTCGGCGTTGAGCGTCACCGGTCGCGAATCCACCGAGATCTCGATTACCCGCGAGGCGTCACTGACCCGACCCGCGAGCGCGACAACCGCGCCCTTGGCGGTCAGCTTATTAGGCGTCTCGATTTTTGGCCCGACGCTGTCGAGAGCGGCGGAAGGCCGTAACTGCTTCTGCTCCGGTGGTCGTCGCGGCGGACGCGGCGGCGCGATGACCGCAGCCATCTTGGTCTTCGGTCCTTCTCGGAGGATCTTCCATGGCCCGGTGCGCGCGGGCGTGTCGCTCTTTCCGCCCCATCGATCGATACGGTCGCCGTCGACCGCCATCGAGAATCACATTTTGCGCCCCTTCGCGAACTTCGCCCATTGGAGACATAGCAGGCGTCCCTTTGCCGCCCACCACCGGCCGGTATCATCGATCGTATTCGTATTGCCCTGGAGCAGACCGGTGGTCCGCAGGTCGGCGTGAAATTGTATCGTGTATGGGTTCCCGTTATTAGCCGATATCCCTTCGACGGTAGCCCCCGTCACAAGCATTCTTATCTGCTCCTCTTTCAGACGCTGCGCGGAGGCCGAACCGCTTTGCAAAAGCCAGATCGACAGAACAAAAAAACAAATATATTTCATCATCGGCTCCCACCGGATTGACGGCGCGCCTGCTCGATCAGTTCGCCGAGTTTGCGCTCCTCCCAATCACGCGACAGCCAGGGCAACCGCTCGAACGTGTGCGCGGCGTGAAGACCCAACACCAGACCCCACGCCAACAGCGGATAAAAAAACCACGGCCCGCCCGAGGTACTGAGGTCGACGCCCAAAATCGCGAAATTGATCAGGCAGAAGACCGAGAGATGCGTATAAAAATGCTTCAGCGCGCGCACCCGGCGCACCGCCCATCTCTCTATTTCCGATTCACGCGCCGCCTCGCGCGCCTGCATCCCGGGATGAACCACAACAGGTTCGCTAGCCGCGCCGCGTTTTTGATGAAGCGCCATGGAATCACCAATCGTCGAGTTTACCTCAAACGGTTGATCATTATACGCGAAACGCTCCTTTTACTCCACCATGGCGAACACCCGGGCCGGTGATCCGTCGAGCCCTTCAAGCCGCAACGGCACGCCCGCCAGCGTGAAATCCTCGGCATCGATCGCCGCGATATTGGTCAGCATTTGAATGATGATGGTGCCGTTGCCCAGCAGCTTCACATGGTTGGCGCCGGGTGGCCCATCGGGACGGCTGACGCCGGCCCAGAACGGCGCTTCGGGAAAGAAATCGAGGGCCACGGCGCTAACCCCGCGATCGACCATCAACTCGCTGACGCTGATATCGAGCCAGATCATATCGTCCCAGAACGCGGGCGTTCCCCACGCCCTGTCGGTCCAGCCGGTATGCAGAATAGGAATCACGGTGTCGTCGAATTCGACGCCCGCGGCCAACACCGCGTCCGCCGTCACCGCCGCGCCGGGCGGCGTATCGGTCAGGGGGATGATACGCCCCTTTTTCACGATACGGTCGAGCGGCACCTGATCGATGGTTATGGTGTTCTCGATGAAGTGTACTGGCGCATCCACGTGGGTGCCGATATGGCCCACGATCTCCAACCGGCTCATCATGTGATGGGTGATCTCGGGCTCGTCGACGGTTTCCAGCCCGCTCGACCGGATCTGATCAAGATGGTCATTACTCAGCGCCGACAGCACGACGCAGCGCGTCGGGTTCTCGATATATTCCCGTATTCCCGGAATACCGGTCATTTCGCTATTGATCGGCAGGCTGAGATCGACGATGTGCATCCGTTCTACTCCCTTGAAATCCTCTCTGGACGGGACAGAATAACGCCTTTGGGCCGCGCCGCCACCCGCGCGCGCGCGATACGACGGTAGTATTCTCGCTTTTGTTCGCGCCGAAATCGCCGTTCCATCAGGAGACAGGTCTTGCGATTGCGACACGCCTTGCAATCGGGCGGCGGAGCCCCGCCATCGGCGGCGATCTCCATGCACGCCTGGCGCATGGTGCGGATGGATTGTTGCAGATACGGGCTGACCGTCGCGGCTTCGACTTTCGTTCTCCCGCTCGATAACCGTATTTGCGGGCGATCAGGGGCGCGAATCGGTTCGCCGCGCGTTAACATGGATCAAACGACGCGCAGGTCGTGATATGCTCGCGCGGATTAAAACGGGAGGCGGCAAGATGACGGAAAGCGGAACGGATCGCGAAGCGCTGGAAAAGCTGGTGATCGACTTCACGGAAGCGTTCAACCGGGAAAACATCGACGAGGTAATGTCCTATTTCACCGACGATGCGATCTATGACGAATTCAACGCCGTTCGCCACGTCGGCAAGGAGGCGATTCGCGAGGCCTTCGTTCCGCAGTTTCGCGGCGATTTCGGGCGCATGCGTTTTCATACCGAGGACATGTTCGTGGATGTCGGCGCCGGGCGGGGCACCGGCAAGACGCTGATCCGCTGGCTGCTGACATTCGAGTCAGGCGACGACGGCAGCCGCGCGGCCGGCTGGCGCGGACTCGACATCCTGCATTTCGAGAACGGCAAATTGCGCGAAAAACACACCTACGCAAAAGCGCGGGCCCCAGCGGTGGAGAAAAAGGAAGAGTCCGAGCGGGTGCGCCGCGCCATCGACGAAGGCGTGCTAACGGAGCTTTAAATTCCCGTCCGCCGCAGGAAATCGGCGCAAAGACGCGCGATATTCGGCGCGTCTTCCATATGCGGGAAATGTCCCACACCTTCCAGCAACATCGTCTCGGCGTGGGGCGCGGCGGCGGCGATCGCCTCGAGCTGGAGAGGATGGGTAAAATCGTCATCATCGCCCTGCGCGGCAAACAGCGGAGCCGCGATTCCGGACAGGCTGGATGAGATATCCCATCCGGTATCGAAATTACGGCGCCAGCGTCCCGTCCAGTCGCGCATGACCTGAAGCCCGCGCGGGCCCTGAAAGCGGGTCATCCAATCGGGGACCTCACCGCGCCGCGCCATATCGCCATATTCTTCGAGCCCGCGAGCGGAATTCGGGCATTGGCGAACATGGGCGGAAAGGCTGATCACCGCGCGGACCCGGTCCGGCGCGCGGGCCGCATGGATCAGGGCGATCGTCGCGCCGTCGCTGTGGCCGACCAGCGCGCACTCCTCTATCCCCGCTTCGTCCAGAATACGTGGCAGGCGCTCGGCGGCGTCTTCGATGAAATGCGCCGGGAACGGATCGAGCGCGTCGGACCGGCCGTATCCCAGGCGGTCATAGGCGAAACCACCGAGACCCAGCGCATCGGCCAGCAGGTCCGGAAACCCCCGCCAGGTTTCGATGCCGCCGAGCCCGTCATGCAGGAAAACCAGCGCCGGACGGGCGGGGTCCGGTTCGCGCCGCCATTCGGCGTAAAGCCGGGCGCCGTCGATTTCGATGGCAACAGGGCGCGGCGTCGGCTCGCCGGTCTTTTCGCTCAATCGCCCTGGACCACGGGATTCCGGAGCGTGCCGATGCCGCCAAGCTCGATGGTGACGGTATCGCCGGGCTTCAGGAAAATGTCGCGCGGCCGGCCCACGCCCGATGGCGTTCCGGTGGCGAACACGTCGCCCGGGCGCAGCGTCAGCCGGCGGCTGACATACTCGATCTGTTCGTTGATGTTGTAGAACAGATATTGCGAGTTGGAATCCTGCATAAGCTCGTCATTGATCCACAGCTTGATCGAGATGTCGTGCGGATCGGGGATGTCGTCGGCCGGGATGATCCACGGTCCCATGGGCCCGGAGCCCTCGAAGTTCTTGTGCACGAACCAGTCGGTCAGCCAGCGCCGTCCCTTGGGATTGCCGAGGTCGCGGGCCGACAGATCATTGAAGATGGTATAGCCCGCGACATAATCGAGCGCGTTCTCCACCGAGACATTGCGCGCCGGCTTGCCGATCACCACGCCGAGTTCGGCCTCCCAGTCGACCTGCTGCGAAACCTTGGGCAGGCGGATATCGACCTCCGGTCCGATGACGCAGTGCGGTCCCGACTTCAGGAAAAAATACGGCGTGGTTTCCGATTTAACGAGCGCCTTTCCCTGGTTCATTTCCTTCTGATGATCGGTGTAATTGGCCGCCGCATTGTAGATCGCGCCGGGGTAGAGGATTGGTGCGAGCAACTGCACATCGCTCAGCGGCCGGCTTTCCACCTCGCCGGCCCGGCCGGCCAGCGCGGTCAGCGCCGGCAGCGCCTCGTCCCAATTTCCGAGCGCTTCGAGGGTTGTCCGCCACGGCGTCTTCGCCTGCTCGAGATCGATCACCACATCGCCGACTGCGATCCCGGCGCGCGGCTCGCCCGCCACGCCGGCATAGTTCAACAGCTTGAATCCGCCCATTTTTCTCCCCTGTGTTCGGTTCTAGCGCCCACGCATGTTTTAGACGGTTTGCCACATTGGCGCTAGCCGTCCACGGGCGTCACCGTCGCCCGGCCGGTGGAGTCGATGTACACTTTTTCAGATTTCATCTCCTTGCCGTCGAGCCGGTCCTTCAGCCAGTCGGCGACCAGCGTGTTGCGGCTCTCGCCGAGGCGCACCGACATGCCCTCGCTGATGGCGTGGTTGGCGCCCTCGTAAACAACCAGTTTCTTGGGCGCGGAAATAATGTCGAACAGATCATAACTGTGCTCGATCGGGCTGAGCTGATCGTCTTCGCCGGCCACCGCCATATAGGGACACGTGATGTCGCCGGCGATGGGCCTGAGATCGAGTTTCTCGGCGAACCGGTCGAACTCGTCCTCGTCCTCATAGCCCGACATGAACATGAAGCGCAGTTTGAAGGACGGTGTCGCCTGGTTGAAGATCGTATTGCAACCGGGTTCCTGGCAGACGCCGATTACGGCCACGCCCTTCACGCGATCGCCCAGCGCGGCCGCCGCCATGGGGCCGAAATAGGTGCCGAAGCTGGTCCCCTTTATGGCGATGCGGTCGGCGTCGATGCGCGCGTCGTCGGCCAGCCAATCGACGCAGGCAATGCCGGCATCCATGTGGTTGGTCGCGGTCACCAGGACGCCGGTGGTGCAGCATTCGCCTTGTCCCGGTCCATCGACGGAGAGCACCGCGATGCCCCGGTTCAGAAGCGGATCGCCATACATGGCGACACCGTTTTCCTTGCAACTGTCCATCCCCGGTATCGAATAGACGCAGGGGAAGGTCTCGCCCGCCGCCGGCGCATGCGGCAAATGAAGATAGGCCGGCAGCGTTTTGTCGCCGAACGGCACCTCGACGCGTTCGATGGGATGGGGCGCGTTGGCGGCGTATTTCGCATAGGTCGCGTTCATCCGCTCTTCGAATTCGATCAGCCGGTCGGTCACCTCGAAGATCGGCCAGCGCGCCGACGCCCACAGCAGAGACGCGATCAGATAGCTCTCGCGCGCCGCGATGTCGCGTCCCTCGGCGGCGAAGGCGTCGGCTTTTTTCTCACGGCGTTCGGCCGCGCGGGCGAATTCCCGATCGACATCCGCCATATTGCGCATACGCTCTCCGGCGAGCCTGAAATCTCCCACCGCCTCGCCGCCGGCGGGCGCCGCCATATAGGCGAGCCGCGGCTGATCCCATTCAACGCCAATCGTCCGGATCGCCGCGTCCAGCAGCCAGCGCTGGGCCTGCCAGCGTTTCATTCGCGTATCCGCTTTCGAACTCATGATCCGCTCCCCTGATAATTATTTCGCGCCAATGATCATTCCATTATGCCGCTTCCGTCGCGACGGGGAAGCAATTCACACGCGTCGCGGATGGCACTGTATTTTTGATGTAGTCCAAAAAACTTCTTCACCTTGAGGTGATAAAACCTTTTAGTATTGCTCAACGCTCCTTGATCAAGATTGATTATCCTCATGAAGCTAAGTCAGCTCCACAACCTGCTTGCCGTCGCCGAGCATGGCAGCGTCCGCCGGGCGGCCCGGGAGTTGAATCTTTCGCAACCGGCCGTGACGAAGAGCATCCAGCAACTCGAGGAATCTCTCGACGTTTCATTGCTGGACCGGGGCGCGCATGGTGTGACGCCGACACAGGCGGGGCTGGCGCTGATCGAACGGGCCAAAGCGGTCGAGGCGGAACTACGGAGCGCCCGGGCCGAGATCGAAAAACTCATGGGGTCGGATTCGGGAGAAATCGCGGTCGGCGTCACGCCCGCGATCATGGAATATCTGATGCCGGTCGTCCTCGCGGAGTTCAAAAAGACGCACCCGAACGTCTTTGTCCGAATTTATGAAAGCGTTGTCCCGGGTTATTTGGCGGATCTGCGCACCGGCGAGCTCGATTTCGGCATCAGTCTCTTGCCCGACACCGCGGTTCTGGCCACCCAAGGTCTCGGAGAAGATTTCGATTACGAACCGTTGGCCGAGGGACAGCTGGTGCCGCTGGTCCGCCGCGGCCATCCGCTGACCGAGCGATCAGCGGTGGATCTGCCCGATCTGCAAGAATGGGAGTGGGTGATAATCGGACCGAACAGGGGAACG
The DNA here is from genome assembly GCA_964587515.1 of uncultured Rhodospirillaceae bacterium. Lineage (GTDB taxonomy): Bacteria > Pseudomonadota > Alphaproteobacteria > MPNO01 > MPNO01 > CAZPMO01. Next base: position 7,420 of record CAZPMO010000161.1, read on the forward strand.
ACCCACGTGCTGGATACGATCTTCAGCGCGCGGAACCTCGAGACGCCAAAATGTTCGATCGAGACCAATACCTATTCGAGTGCGACGGGCCTGGTCCAGCGCACCGACATGATCGCCCTCGGCCTCCAGGAAGGAAGCCACACCCACGGCGATAACAGCCCGATCGTTCCGCTCCACTTGAAAACGGAAATGCCGAGTTGGACGATCGCGGCCATCACACGCGCCCGGTCGCATCTCTCGCCGGCGGCGAAGGAATTGCTGGGCGATCTTCGCCGCCTCACGCCGTTGACGACATCGATGTGCGGGTGACCGCTGGTATTAGTCGGCGGTGGCCAATTCCTTCGACGTCTTCGCGCGCCACTGATCGAACGGCTCGAATGAGTCTTCGCCCTTGATGCGCGATTCCGTCCAGGCATGGATCTCATCATCCGACAGGCCGAAATCGAGAACTTCGCGATGCGGCTGGGCGACATACCAGGGCGTGTCGGTGAAAAATTCGAGGCGGTTACCCTCGGGATCGCGAAAATAGACCGACCAGGCGTTGCCGTGACAGACCGGGTCGAGATCATCCTCTGAAAAGCCGCCGTCGAGCAGCACCTGGCGCGCCTGGCGCAGTTCGCCGAGCCCGTGCACCCGAAACGAAATCTGGTTGATCGTGGAATAGCTGCCGTCGGGCCGCCCGGTGCCCAATACGATCTGGTGGTGATCGCGCACGTCGCGGCTCATGAAAACCATCGAGCCGCCCTGGAAGGCGCCGCCGTCGGTGACGGTGTAGCCGAGGACGCTGGTATAAAAATCGCGCATCTTGTCGATGTCGGTGACGTTGATGCCGACATGGCTGATTTCGATTTTGGGCAATCCGGACATGATAAGAATCCCTTCAAAGGTCTGCCGCGTATGATGGAAGATTACCTCAAAACCGTCGCGGGAACGACCCAATAATCCCTCGCATCGGGAGGGTAAAATTAACTAAATGCCGGCGCCAGCCGGTCCATGGCTTGGGAGAGCGTCTCGGGCTCGGCGGCGAAGCAAAGGCGGAGCCAGCCTTCGCCCTCGGGACCGAAGGCGCGGCCGGGCGCCATCCCGACACCGGTGCGCTCAATGATTTCATGGGCGAAATCAACGCTTTCGGTCATGCCGTCGACCGCGAAAAACGCATAGAACGCGCCTTCGGGCCTGGCGAGGCGCACCCTCGGCATCGCGGCGAGGCGCTGGAACACCAGATCGCGGTTGCGCCGGTAGCGCTCGACCAGGTCGACCACGAAGTCCTCGCCGTCGCGCACCGCGACGATGCCGGCGTGCTGCACGAAAGTCGTCGGCGAGGCGATGTTGAACTCGTTGAGTTTCGCGAATATCTCACCCAGCGCCGTGGGATGGGTCAGCCAGCCGAGCCGCCATCCGGTCATGGACCAGGATTTCGAGAAGCTGTTGACCACGATTACTGGATCGTCCTCGTCCGCGATATCGAGGAACGACGGCGCGCGCGGCATTTCGTACACGAGCCGCACATAGACCTCGTCGGCGACAATGAACATGTCGCGGGCGCGGGCCGCGTCGAGCAGATCTTCCTGCTGGTCGCGCGGCATTACCCAGCCGGTCGGGTTGCCGGGCGAGTTCACGAACACGCCGCGGGTGCGCTCGTCACAGGCGTCCAGCAATTCGTCGAGATCGAGCGACCACGCCCCGTCACGGTCGGGCTTCAGCGCCACGACCCGCACTTCGCCGCCCATCACGCGCACGGTCTCGCGGCAATTGGGCCAAACGGGCCCGACCACCACCATATTGTCGCCCTCGCCGATCAACGTCTGCGACACCAGCATGATGGCGTTCATGCCGGACGCGGTCACCGTCAGCCGCTCGACGGGAATGGAACGTTCATGCAGCCGGGACACGTAATCGGAGATCGCTTCGCGCAGCGGCGGTATACCCCGGTTCTGGGCATAAAACACATGATCGGCGCGCAGCGCGTCGGTGACCGCGTTCTTGATGAAATCCGGTGTCGGCGTGTCGGGTTCGCCGAACCATAGCGGGATCAGCCCGTCTTGCCCCATATGGGCATCCGCCACCTCGCGGATCAGCGAGCCTTCGAGATCGGAGACCGTCGGGCGAATGCGCATTCAGACCGGGTCGCGCGTTAAGCCACGGGTTCGGAGGCGAACTGCCCCGCGACATAATTCTTGGACTGGTCCGGCCCGACCGAGCCGTCGGGCTCCTTGGCGACGGTAAAATTGAGCTCGACCAGCACGCCGTTGGGATCGTGGGCGAAAAGCTGCCACAACCCGACCTCGGGGATCGAGAACTGGCGCCATTCGATGCCGTGCGACTCGAAATTTTCCTTGAAGGAATCGAATCCATTGGCCGCGAGCGCGATGTGGTCGACCGATGCGCCGCCGTGCGGCGATTTGCCGTTAACGTCGAGCCCGGCATAGCCGGCCATGATATGGACCATGGTTTCGCCGATATTGAACCAGCTTCCCGGGAAATCGAATTCCGGCCGGAAGACCTTTTCCATGCCTAGAACGTGCTCGTAAAAATTATTCGTCGCTTCGAGGTCCCGCGTCTTAATGGCCACGTGGTGGATATCGTGCAGCTGCATGAGTTTTCCTCCCGCCAGAATCAGGGTAACCGGTTCGCAAACATTTTATCCGTTGGGCCGCGAATTGAACAGGTCCGTTGGTATAATGTCGACCGGTCGGCGGCGATGAGCCACGGGGACAAAAGGGAACAGACATGAAGGCGATCCGCATCACAGGTTACGGCGGCACGGAGGTCATGGAATTCGCCGAGGTGGAAGCGCCACGCCCGGGTCCCGGCGATGTGCTGATGGAAGTCCACGCGTCCAGCGTGAACCCGCTGGATTGGAAAATTCGCGAAGGCATGATGACCGATCTGTTCGATCTGAAATTGCCCTATGTGATGGGCCGCGACCTTTCGGGCGTAGTGGTCGAGGTCGGTGCCGCGGTCGATGGGATCTCGGTGGGTGATGAACTCTACGGTGTCGGCGACGTCATGCGCGACAGCGCGCAGGCCGAATATGTCGCGATCGAACCCGCGACGCTGGCGCGCAAGCCGGTCAACATCAGCCATGTGGAGGCTGCCTCGCTGCCCATCGCCGGCCTGTCGGCGCTGGCAGGCCTGGTGACCTTCGGGGATCTGGCCGCCGGCGAAAAAGTCCTGATCCATGCGGCGGCCGGCGGCGTCGGCTGCATTGCGGTCCAGATCGCCAGGCATTTGGGGGCCATGGTCGCGGCGACCGCCAGCGCCGCCAACGCCGATTATGTTCGCGACCTCGGCGCCGATATCGTGATCGACTACCGCGCGCAGGATTTCACCGAGATTCTCAGCGATTACGATCTGGTGTTCGACGTGCTGGGCGGCGACATCCACCGGCGGTCTTACGATGTCCTGCGGCCGGGCGGGCGCATCACCTATATCAACGCCGATCCCGTCGATGCCAACCCGCCGCGTAATGATATAGATGCGCGCGCGGCGTTCGTGCCCTACGGGGTTGAATTGTTCGACGAGATGACCCGATTGGTTGAAAACGGCGCCGTCAGGCCATGCGTCGAGGCGGTAATGCCGCTGGCCGAGGCCGCGCACGCCTACGATTTGAGCCAGACCGGCCACCAGCGTGGAAAAATCGTTCTCAGCGTGCGTTGAAACGCGGCGTAAAGTATTTATCTAAAAGGACGATCTGAAAGACCCCGGGGGAACAAGATGATCCGCACCATTGGCGCAGCGTTGGCGATCGCCACCGCGCTGGCGGGCGCGCCGAACCCCGCGACGGCGGCGTCCGAGACGCTGCGCGCGGCGCTGGGCATGTCGAAACACCTGATCTATGCGAAAAACTTCCTGAAATTCGTCGAAGAGGTGAACAAGAAGGGCAAGGGTGTCGTGAAGAT
>CAZPMO010000162.1:0-11311 GCA_964587515.1 uncultured Rhodospirillaceae bacterium
TTTAGCTGAGCCCGTGGACCGGGTAGGGGAGTCCCATGGCGGACAGAAACAAGATTGCGGTCGACGGCAACGAGGCGGTCACCCTGATTGCGCATCGCACGAACGAAGTCGTCGCGATCTATCCGATTTCACCAGCATCGAATATGGGCGAATTGGCGGATGAGTGGTCCGCCGACGGGCGCACCAACATCTGGGACGTGGTCCCAGAGGTTATCGAGATGCAGTCCGAGGCCGGCGCTGCCGGCGCGCTCCAAAGCGGCGCGCTAGCCACGACGTTCACCGCGTCGCAGGGGCTGCTGCTGATGATTCCCAATATGTACAAGATCGCGGGCGAACTGACCTCGTTCTGCATGCATGTTTCGGCGCGAACGATCGCGACGCACGGGCTCTCCATATTCGGCGACCAGTCCGACGTCATGGCGTGCCGCCAGACCGGTTTCGCCATGCTGGCCTCCGGCACCGTGCAGGAGGCGCAGGATTTCGCTTGTATCGCCCAGGCTGCGACGCTGAAGGCGCGGGTGCCGTTCATCCATTTCTTCGACGGCTATCGCACCTCGCACGAGGTCAACAAGATCGAGGACCTCACCGACGATGATCTGCGGGCGATGATCGACGACGATCTGGTCGTGGCGCATCGCGACCGCGCGCTGTCGCCCGACCACCCCGTTTTGCGCGGCTCGTCGCAGAACCCCGACAGTTTTTTCCAGATGCAGGAAGCGCGGAACCCGTTCTACGAGGTGTGCCCGTCGATCGTGCAGGAGACCATGGACCGGTTCGCGTCGCTGACCGGGCGCCAGTACCGGCTGTTCGATTACGAGGGCGACCCGGATGCCGAGCGGGTGATTGTCATCATGGGATCGGGCGCGGAAGCGGCGCACGAGACGGTGGAGTATCTGAACCGCTACGACCAGAAGGTCGGCGTCCTCAAGGTGCGCCTCTACCGGCCGTTCTCGCGCGACGATTTCGTGGCCGCGCTGCCGCCGACGGTGCGTTCGATAGCGGTGCTCGACCGCACCAAGGAGCACGGCTCGCTGGGCGAGCCGCTCTATCAGGATGTCGTCGTGGCGTTGGCGGAGGCGAAAGCCGCCGGACAACGCGCCGCGGCCCAGAACCCCATCGTAATCGGTGGGCGGTATGGGCTTTCGTCCAAGGAATTCACGCCGGCCATGGTCAAGGCGGTGTTCGCCGAACTCGAAAAGGACCGGCCGAAACCGCATTTCTCGGTCGGCATTATCGATGACGTCACCGGGCTCTCGCTGAAAATCGAGCCGCTGTTCCGCACCGAGGGCAAACGGGTCAAACGGGCGGTGTTCTTCGGACTCGGATCGGACGGCACCGTCGGCGCCAACAAGAATTCGATCCGCATCATCGCGGAGAACACCGATAACTACGGCCAAGGCTATTTCGTCTACGATTCCAAAAAAGCCGGCGCGATGACCATATCGCACCTGCGTTTCAGCCCCGATCCCATCCGTTCTTCCTATCTGATCGAGGAAGCCGAGTTCCTCGCCTGTCACAATTTCAGCTTCCTGTCCCGTATCGACGTTCTAAAATACGCGGCCGAGGGCGGCACGTTCCTGCTGAACGCGCCATTTCCCGCCGATGAGGTATGGGATCAACTGCCGCGCACGGTGCAGGGCCAGATCATCGACAAGAATCTGCGCTTTTACGCCATCGACGCGCGCAAGGTCGCCGGCGAGGCGGGCATGGGCAAGCGCATCAACACGGTCATGCAGGCGTGCTATTTCGGTATCTCCGGCGTGCTTCCGCAGGACGAGGCCATCGCCCGCATCAAGGAGGCGATCGAGCGATCCTATGGCAGCAAGGGCCGCAAGCTGGTCGAGATGAATTTCGCCGCCGTCGACGCCTCGCTCGAGAATATGCAGGAAATCGAGGTCACCGAGAAAGTCACGTCGAAGTTCGATCTGCCGCCGATCGTCCCCGATCACGCGCCTGATTTCGTCCGCGAGGTCACGGGGCCGCTTTTGGCGGCCCAGGGCGACCTGCTGCCGGTCAGCGCCTTTCCACCCGACGGCACCTGGCCGCTCGGGACCGCGAAATGGGAAAAGCGCAACCTCGCCGACGAGACCCCGCGCTGGATTCCGGAACTCTGCATCCAGTGCAACAAATGCGCCCTGGTCTGTCCTCACTCGGCGATCCGCGTGAAAGTATATGAGCCCGAGGCGCTCGCCGGCGCGCCCGAGAGCTTCATGTCGATGAATTATACCGGCAAGGAGTTCGGCGAAGCGAAATACACCGTGCAGGTGGCTCACGAGGACTGCACCGGCTGCACGCTGTGCGTCGGCGTATGCCCGGGCCGCGATAAGGAAAATCCGGAGCGGCTGTCACTTGAGATGTCGCCGCACAAAATGCCGGTGCCGGAAAGCGACAAGCAGGACTGGAGCTTTTTCCTCGAGTTGCCGGAGGCCGACCGCACCAAGCTGCGCTCCAACGTGAAGATGTCGCAGTTCGCACAGCCCCTTATCGAGTTTTCCGGCGCGTGCTCCGGCTGCGGCGAGACGCCTTATATCAAGCTGATCACGCAGCTTTACGGCGACCGTTCCGTCATTGCCAACGCGACCGGGTGTTCGTCGATCTATGGCGGCAATTTGCCCACCACGCCGTATACGACCAACGACGACGGACGCGGCCCGGCCTGGGGCAATTCGCTGTTCGAGGACAATGCGGAATTCGGTCTCGGCCATCGCCTCGCCATCGACAAACACGCCGATCACGCCCAGGCGCTGCTGAAGTCGCTCTCCTCGAATCTGGGCGAGACGATTGTCGGTGATCTGCTGAATGCGCCCCAGTCGAACGAGACCGAGATCGCGGACCAGCGCGCCCGTGTTGAAGCGTTGCGGGCTGATCTCGCCGGCATCGACGGCGACGCCGCCAAGCGGCTCGCGGGACTCGCGGATTATCTCGTGCGCAAAAATGTATGGATCATCGGCGGTGACGGCTGGGCTTACGATATCGGTTATGGCGGTCTCGATCACGTGCTCGCCACTGGGATCGACGTCAATATCCTGGTGATGGACACCGAAGGATATTCGAATACCGGCGGCCAGCAGTCCAAGGCGACGACCCTGGGCGCGGCGGCGAAATTCGCGACCGCCGGCAAGTCATCGCCCAAGAAGGATCTCGGGCTGATGGCGATGATGTACGGCCATGTCTATGTCGCCTCGGTGGCCTTCGGGGCCAAGGACGCGCAGATGGTGCGCGCCTTCCAGGAGGCTGAATCCTATGCCGGGCCGTCGCTGATAATCGCCTATTCGCCGTGCATCGAGCATGGCTATGACCTTCAGCACTCGTTGACCCAGATGCAGCTCGCGGTCGACAGCGGCTACTGGCCGCTTTATCGCTATGATCCCAGGCTGCTCGCCAATGGCGGCAAGCCGCTGCAACTCGACAGCAAGCCCAAGGGATCGTCACTGGAAGAATACATCTCTCACGAGAACCGTTTTGGTGTCGTCGAGCGGCGTGATCCCGAGCATTACCGGGCGTTGCTGCACGCGGCCGAATCGGACCTCGAACGCCGCCGGGTACTGTATGAAAAACTCGCTGAATTCAGCCTGCCGCAGCCCGATGACAGCGGTGATTCGGAACTTCCCGAGGGGGGACGGCAAGCCGCCGAATAGCATCGCCGCGGACACCGCCACCGGAATCGAAATACAGCTTGTTAAAACGGCGTAAACTTCGCCGGGCTACGGTTGCACGCCGTTTATGAATGACCTATATGCACCAAAGCACGATCGCGCGCGCCGAACCGCGTCCGCGCCGCTCGCCTAACTGAAGGGACCCACCTGCATGGCTGCCACGGCGAAACGGAAGGATCCGGCGAAATCCGGCAAGACGAAGACCGTTTCCAAGGGCAATGGCAAGCTGCGTAACGGCGCCGACAACGACCGTCTGCTCCAATTTTATCGCGACATGCTGATGATCCGCCGTTTCGAGGAACGCGCGGGCCAACTCTACGGCATGGGGCTGATCGGCGGCTTCTGCCACCTCTATATCGGCCAGGAAGCGGTGGTCGTCGGCCTGCAGGCGGCGATCACGCCCGACGACGCGGTCATCACCAGCTATCGCGACCACGGCCATATGCTGGCCTGCGGCATGGACCCCAAGGGCGTGATGGCGGAATTGACCGGCCGGCGCGGCGGATATTCCAAGGGCAAGGGCGGCTCCATGCATATGTTCAGCCGCGAGAAGAACTTCTACGGCGGTCACGGCATCGTGGGCGCGCAGGTGCCGATCGGCGCCGGCCTCGCCTTCGCCCAGAAATATAACGACACCGATAACGTAACCCTGACCTATCTCGGCGACGGCGCGTCCAACCAGGGCCAGGTCAGCGAGGCGTTCAATATCGCGGCGTTGTGGAAGCTGCCAGTGGTGTTCGTGATCGAGAACAACAAGTACGGCATGGGCACGTCCATCGAGCGTTCATCGGCCGCCGAGGAACTGTACAAGCTGGGCGAGCCCTACGGCATTCAGGGCATACAGGTCGACGGCATGGACGTGGTCGAGGTCAAAATGGCCGGCGACGACGCGGTCGCCTGGTGCCGCGCCGGCAAGGGCCCCTATATCCTGGAGATGATGACCTACCGGTATCGCGGTCATTCCATGTCGGATCCCGCGAAATACCGCACCAAGGAAGAAGTCAGCAACGTCCGCACCGAACACGACGCGATCGACATGGTGCGCGCGCGGCTGATCGAGGGCGGAACCGCCGACGACGACAAGCTGAAGGAAATCGACCGTGACATCCGCGCCGTCGTGGCGGAGGCGGCGGAATACGCGCAGAACAACCCCGAGCCGGATCCGTCCGAGCTCTATACCGACGTCCTGGTCGAGGGCTGACCATATGCCCATCAACATTCTGATGCCGGCCCTGTCGCCGACCATGACCGAGGGCAACCTCGCGAAGTGGCACAAGAGCGAAGGCGAGGAAGTCCATGCCGGCGACGTGATCGTCGAGATCGAGACCGACAAGGCGACCATGGAAGTCGAGGCGGTCGATGACGGCGTGCTGGGCAAGATCATGATCGCCGAAGGCACCGAGGGGGTTCCGGTCAACCAGGTGATCGCGACCCTGCTGGCCGAGGGCGAGGAAGCCGTCGATGTCGCCGCCGATGTCGCCGCCGTCCCGCCGGGACCGGTTTCCGACACTTCTGCGCCGGAAATCGCGCCCGTGTCCGCCCCGGTTTCCGCGCCGGTTTCCGACCCGGGGCCGGAAACGGCTGGCGCGACGACGAAACTTACGGTCCGCGAGGCGCTGCGCGATGCGATGGCCGAGGAAATGCGTCGCGACGCGTCCGTCTTTCTGATGGGCGAGGAAGTAGCTCAGTATCAGGGCGCCTACAAGGTCAGCCAGGGTCTGCTGGAGGAGTTCGGCGACAAGCGCGTCATCGACACCCCGATTACCGAACACGGCTTCACCGGGCTCGGCGTCGGCGCGGCGTTCGGCGGTTTGCGTCCGATCATCGAATTCATGACCTTCAATTTCGCCATGCAGGCGATGGACCACCTGATCAACTCGGCCGCCAAGACCCGCTATATGTCGGGCGGCCAGATGACCGCGCCCATGGTATTCAGGGGCGCCAACGGCGCCGCGGCCCGGGTCGGCGCGCAGCACTCGCAGGATTATTCGAGCTGGTTCGCCCATGTTCCCGGCCTGAAGGTGGTCGCGCCCTATAGCGCCGCCGACGCGAAGGGGCTTTTGAAGAGCGCCATCCGCGATCCCAATCCGGTGGTGTTCCTGGAAAACGAAATCCTCTACGGCAAAAGCTTCGAGGCGCCCGAAGGCGACGATGTCACCGTGCCCATCGGCAAGGCGCGCATCGCGCGGCCGGGCGACGACGTGACCATCGTCGCGTTCTCGCTGATGGTCGAGCACGCGCTGGCCGCCGCCGAGGCGCTGGCGGGCGAGGGCATCGAGGCCGAGGTGATCGATCTGCGCTCGCTACGCCCGCTCGACACCGCGACCATCGTCGAGTCCGTGAAAAAGACCAACCGGCTGGTGTCGGTGGAAGAGGGCTGGCCGTTCGCCGGCATCGGCGCCGAACTGGCGGCGGTGACGATGGAACAGGCCTTCGACTGGCTCGATGCGCCGGTCGCGCGGGTCACCGGCGTCGACGTGCCGATGCCCTATGCCGCCAACCTGGAAAAGCTGGCCCTGCCCCAGGTCGCGGACGTGATCGCCGCCGCGAAGTCCGTGCTCTACCGCAACGGCTGAATGCGGCCGGAGACGCCATGCCCATCAATATCCTGATGCCGGCTTTGTCGCCGACCATGACCGAGGGCAACCTCGCGAAATGGCACAAGAGCGAAGGCGAGGAAATCCACGCCGGCGACGTGCTGGTCGAGATCGAGACCGACAAGGCGACCATGGAGGTCGAGGCCGTCGATGACGGCGTGCTGGGCAAGATCATGATCGCCGAGGGCACCGAGAGCGTGCCGATCAACGCGGTCATCGGGGTGATGCTGGAAGACGGGGAGGACGCCGCGGCGATCGACGCCGCGCCGGCCGCGCCCGCGCCGACCCCGGATGCGCCCGTTGCCGCGCCGTCAACCGCGCCCGCGAAAGCCAACGGCGAGATCCGAATCACGCCGCTGGCGCGGCGCGTCGCCGAACAGATGGGGGTCGACCTCGCCACGGTCGTCGGCACCGGGGCCGAGGGACGCATCGTCCTCGGCGACGTGGAATCCGCCGCCGGTGGCGCGGTCCAGGCCTTGCCGTCCTTCGATAGCCCCGCGCCGGCCGCCGCCCTGCCGCCCACACCTACAATCGCTCCCGCATCCGGGGCGCGCGTCTTCGCCAGCCCCTTGGCGCGCCGCATGGCGGGCGACGCCGGGCTCGACCTTGCATCGATTGCGGGCAGTGGTCCCTCGGGCCGGATCGTCAAGGCCGACATCGAGGCCGCCATTGCCGGCGGCGCGCGGCCGGCGACGGCACAAGCGCCTTCCGTCGAAGCGCCGTCCGCCACGCCCAGTACGCCGGCGCCGACTCCCACCGCTCCCGCGCCGGCAATCGTCGGCGATACCGACGTGAAGCTCTCGACCATGCGCAAGGTCATCGCCGAACGCATGACGGAATCGAAGACCACGGTGCCGCATTTCTATCTGACGGTGGATTGCGAAATCGACGAGTTGTTGAAAGTCCGCGCGGCGCTGAACGAACGCATCGCGCCCGATAAAATCTCGGTCAACGACATCGTGGTGCGCGCCTGCGCGCTGGCGCTGCGCGAGGTGCCGGAAGCCAATGTCTCGTGGCTCGGCGACGGCATGATGCGCCAGCACGGCGCGGTCGATGTCTCGGTCGCGGTGGCGATCGACGGCGGCCTGATCACGCCCATCATCCGCAACGCGGACGCCAAGGGTTTCGCCGATATCTCGCGCGAAATGAAGGATCTGGCCCAGCGCGCCCGCGACGGCAAGCTGACGCCCGAGGAATATCAGGGCGGTTCGTTCTCGATCTCCAATCTCGGCATGTTCGGGATCAAGCAGTTCGACGCGGTGATCAACGCGCCGCAGGCCTGCATTCTCGCGGTCGGCGCGGGAGAGGCGCGCCCGGTGGTGAAAGACGGCGAGATCGTCCCCGCCACGGTGATGAGCTGCACGCTGTCGGTCGATCACCGGGTGGTCGACGGCGCGATCGGCGCGCGGCTGTTGTCGGCGATCAAACGCCTCGTCGAATACCCGCCGGCGATGCTGCTGTGAATTTACAGAATTTAGTCATAATATTACTTTGGTAAGCAATCCAAGGGTCCTCATATGGGTCAAGAACGACGCATACAGCATTTGGAGGAAGCAGTTCTTCATCTCTCCCGTGCGGTGAATCGAATGATCGAAGCACACGAAAAGGAGTTGCCGCTCCGGGAAATGGACGAAGGTCGTGTCGAGTCCAGGAGTTCGGATCGCTTGATCAATGAGGCGTACGATGCCCTTGAAAAAGCAGTCGATCTCGTTTCGTTGGAAGAACATGAGCGGAACTGAAGAACCGCCGCGAGATGTAAATACGCGGTTGCTTGATGACCGAATTGATCAAGCGCTCAAACGCCGATTTCCTTCCGGGGAAGGCGGCGGAGGCAGCGGCGACGATTTCGAAGCACGCTTGGCTTCGGTCGAACAAAAGGTTGATGATCTTCGCGCGGGAATGGAACGTGTGGAGATAAAGATCGATCAGCTGCCAACAGCGGCCGATGTATCCGAAATTAAAGGGCGAGTTTCCCAGATGCCGACCGTTTGGCAACTTCTTGGCCTCGTCATAGCTATATTCGGTCTGGCGTTCGCACTCGTCCGTTTCGGACTCCCTCAAGGATAATTCTGCCGGAATCGCATGGCTGGTACTTCTTTCGACCTGATAGTCATCGGCGGCGGGCCGGGTGGTTATGTCGCGGCGATCCGGGCGGCGCAGCTCGGACTGTCGGCGGCGGTGGTCGAGCGCGAGCATCTCGGCGGCATCTGCCTCAACTGGGGCTGCATCCCCACCAAGGCGCTGCTGCGCACTTCGGAAATCCATCATCTTCTGCAAAATCTCGATGAATTCGGGCTGGCGGCGAAGGATATCAGTATCGATCTGAAGAAGATCGTCCAGCGCTCGCGCGGCGTCGCGCGCCGGCTCAACGGCGGGGTCAAGCACCTGCTGGGCAAGAACAAGGTGGAGATCTTCGATGGCCACGGCGCGCTCGCCGGTCCCGGCAAGGTCGTGGTCAGCCGCGATGGCGCGGCGGTGGCCGAACTCACCGCGAAACACATCATCCTCGCCACCGGCGCGCGGGCGCGCGCGCTGCCGGGTCTGGAACCCGACGGCAAGCTGATCTGGACCTATCGCGAGGCCATGGTGCCGGAGACGCTGCCGAAATCCCTGCTGGTGATCGGCTCGGGCGCCATCGGCATCGAGTTCGCGAGCTTCTATCGCGACCTCGGCGCGGACGTGACCGTGGTCGAGGTGATGGACCGCGTGCTGCCCGTGGAGGACGAGGAGATTTCGGCCCTCGCCCGCAAGGCGCTGGAAGACCAGGGCATGACCATCCACACCGGCGCCACCGTGAAATCCCTGACCCCCGGCGCCGATAACGTCACCGCGACCATTGAGGCTGCCGGCAAAATCATGGAATTGGTCGTCGATCGCGCCATCCTCGCCGTGGGTATCGTCGGCAACGTGGAGAATATCGGTGTCGAGGGCACCGGAATCACGGTCGAGCACACCCATTTGGTCGTCAACGAATGGCTGGAGACCGGCGAGCCCGGCGTCTACGCGATCGGCGACCTGGTCGGCCCGCCCTGGCTGGCGCACAAGGCCAGCCACGAGGGCGTGATCTGCGTCGAACATATCGCGGGGGTCGAGACCCATCCGCTGGACACCTCGCGCATTCCGGGCTGTACCTATTGCCGCCCGCAGGTCGCGAGCATCGGGCTCAGCGAGGCGGCGGCGATCGAGGGCGGTCACGAAGTGCGCGTCGGCCGTTTCCCATATGCCGGCAACGGCAAGGCGGTGGCGCTGGGCGAAGCGGACGGGCTGATCAAGACGGTGTTCGACGCGAAAACCGGCGAGTTGCTGGGGGCTCACATGATCGGCGCCGAGGTCACCGAGTTGATCCAGGGCTTCGCCGTCGCCATGAACGCCGAGGTCACCGAGGCCGAGCTGATGGCGACCGTTTTCCCGCACCCGACGCTCAGCGAAATGATGCACGAGTCGGTCCTTGACGCCTACGGGCGGGTCATCCATTTCTAGTCACACATGACACAAGCCACCGAGACCAGCCGGGTCCGGCATCCCGAAAAAGCCGGGAAACCGGATAACCCCATTCAGCGCAAGCCGCCGTGGATTCGCGTGCGCGCGCCGACCTCCCCGGTCTATGCCGAAACCCGCGCGACCATGCGCGAGCTTGGTCTTTCGACGGTCTGCGAGGAGGCCGCGTGTCCCAATATCGGCGAATGCTGGGCCCAGCGGCACGCCACCATGATGATCATGGGCGAGATCTGCACCCGCGCCTGCGCCTTCTGCAATGTCGCCACGGGCCAGCCCAATGCGCTCGACGGCGACGAGCCGGCGCGCGTCGCCGAAGCGGTGGCGTGGCTCGGCCTCAAGCATGTGGTCATAACGTCGGTCGACCGCGACGATCTCAATGATGGCGGCGCGGGGCATTTCGCCGCCGTGATCGAAGCCATTCGCGCGACCGCGCCCGGCACGTCGGTTGAGGTTCTGACGCCCGATTTCCTGCGCAAGGACGGCGCGCTTGAAATCGTCGTCGCGGCGCGGCCCGACGTGTTCAACCACAATCTCGAAACCGTTCCCCGGCTCTATCCGGACGTCCGTCCCGGCGCGCGTTACTTCCATTCGCTGCGCCTGCTCGACGACGCGAAACGGCTGGATGGGTCGATTTTCACCAAGTCCGGGATCATGGTCGGGCTCGGCGAGTCGCGCGAGGAAGTGTTGCAGGTGATGGACGATCTGCGGTCGGCCGATGTGGATTTCCTTACCGTCGGCCAGTATCTGCAGCCGACGCCCAAGCATCATGGGATAGACCGCTTCGTCACGCCCGACGAGTTCGAGAGCTATGCATCCGCCGCCTATGGCAAGGGGTTCCTGATGGTCTCGGCCACGCCGTTGACGCGGTCGTCCTATCACGCCGATGCCGATTTCGAGAAGCTGCGCGCCGCGCGCCAGGCGCGGACCGGGTAACGGGCAGCCAATGCCGACACATGCCGAAAAGCGTTTTCTGCCGTTCAGCCGCGAACAGCTTTTTAATCTGGTCGCCGATGTGGAGCGCTACCCGGAATTCCTGCCCTGGTGCGTCGGCGTTCGGGTGATCAATCGCGAAGACAATGTGATCAACGCCGATCTGATGATCGGATTCAAGATGATCCGCGAAAAATTCACGTCGCGCGTCACCTTGAGCGCGCCCGACCGTATCGACGTGAAATATCTCAACGGGCCGTTCCGCTATCTCGACAATCACTGGATTTTCATTCCCAGGGACGGCGGCTGCGAGATCGATTTTTTCATCGATTTCGAATTCAGGTCGCGGCTGCTGCGCACGCTGATGGAACCGCTGTTCAACGTCCTCCAGGCCCTCATCGGACCCCTGTTCCACGAGGCGGTGCGGCGCATGGTGGCGGCCTTCGAGACGCGCGCGAGGTCGTTGTATGCGGCCGTGCGCGACGAGCCCACCACGCCGGGCGCCGTCCGCCAGCCTTAGCGCGAATTCCCGTTAAGCCGACCCATTATCGAATTTTTGACGTGTTCAGCGGGCGGGTCGGGGACTCGCCCCTACAGGTATTTCGATATCGCCCGAATAACGGCAGCGGA
>CAZPMO010000163.1:0-11275 GCA_964587515.1 uncultured Rhodospirillaceae bacterium
CGGCACCGACAATGGCGATGGCACCTACAGCCTCACCTCGGCCCAGCTTTCCGGCCTGACCATCACGCCGCCGGCAAATTCGGACGCCGATTTCACGCTCAGCGTCACCGCCATCAGCACCGAAGCCGTCTCCACGGACCAGACCACCGAAAACTTCACCGTGACGGTGAACCCGGTGGCCGATGCGCCGACGCTGAACGTCGCCAACGTCACCGGCGAGGAAGGGGCCGCCATCGCCCTCGATATCTCCGCGGCGCTGACCGATGTCTCCGAGACCCTTTCGGTGACCATCTCGGGCGTGCCCACGGGCGCGAGCCTCTCGGCCGGCGCCGATAATGGCGGCGGTTCCTTCAGCCTGACCGCCGATGAGCTTTCCGGACTTACCGTCACGCCCCCCGACGGTTCGTCCGCTGATTTTACGCTCAACGTCGCCGCCACCAGCACCGATGGCGCGTCCACCGCCGTCACCAACGAGAGCTTTACCGTGACCGTGCTGGAAGCGGACGACGGTGACAGCAACGTCATCGACGGCACCGACGGCAACGACAAGATCAACGGCACCGACGGGGCCGATGTCATCAACGGCGGCGAGGGCAACGACAATCTTCGCGGCAAGGACGGCGACGACACCCTTAACGGCGGTGACGGCAACGACGTGCTGCGCGGCGGCGACGGCGACGACACGCTCGACGGCGGCGCCGGCATCGATATCGCGTTCGGTGACGGCGGGGCCGATCTGTTCCTGTTCGCCGAGGGCGATGGGGTGAACAACGTTTTCCGGGGCGGGCAGGATACCGCGAACGCGAGCTGGACCGACTCGATCCAGCTTCAGGCAGGCGCCGACGGCGGCCCTCCCGCCGGCTGGGTGCTCGACCTCACCAGCGGCTCGATCGAAAGCACGGGAGCGGGTTTCTTCGACCTCACCCAGGACGCCTCGGGCTCGATCACGCTCGACGACGGCAGCGCCCTGGTGTTCACCGGCGTCGAGCAGCTTCTCTTCGTGTAAGCACCCGCCGATTTCGCGCCGGCTACTCGATGCCGCTGGCGCGGGCCTGTTCGCGCCCGACCACGGCCCAGTCCTTTTCGCCGTCGCCATGGGCCACGGCGCCAACCAGACGGTCGCGCCAGGCGTTGCCGCTCGGCAACGGCACGCCGACCGCCTCGCCGGCCTGGAGCGCCAGATTTGCGTCCTTCAGCCCAAGCGTGGCGGTGATCCCGACGCGGTCGTAATCCTCCTTGGCGATGATGTCGCCATAGACCTTGTAGGCGGTGCAATTGAACATGCCGTCGGCCAGCACGTCGTAGAACACGGCGGGATCGACATCGTATTTGCGCACCAGCGAGAACGCCTCGCCCATCACCTCGATGGCGCAACCCAGCACGAAATTGTTGGTGACCTTGATGGACGCGGCCGAGGCCGGATCGTCGCCGGCTTCGAAGGTGCGCCGACCGATCGCATCGAGCAGCGGCCGGCAGCGGTCGACCAGCGCCGCCTTGCCGCCCGGCACCAGACCAAGCTGGCCGGCGGCCGCGACATCCGGGCGGCCCAGCACGGGACATGCGACGAACAGCTTGGCCGCATCCGCGTGCGCCGTCGCCATCGCGCCGGTGACCGCGACGCTGTGCGTGCCCATGGCCATGTGGATGGTATCGGCCGGCAACGAGGCGAGCAGCCCGCCATCGGCGTGAACCACGTCCTCCAGCGCCGCGTCGTGGGCCAGCATGGTGATCACCACGTCGCGCCCGGCGCAAACCTCGACGACGGAGCGCGCCACGGCCGCGCCGGCGGCGGCGAGTTCGTCGGTCTTGCCGGGAGAGCGGTTATAGACCATGAGCTCGTGACCATCGCCGAGCACGTTGGCGGCGATTCCCTGGCCCATGCGACCCAGTCCGATGAAGCCGACTTTCATGATGTTTCCTTTTCCCGTCGCGCTCAGTAGCTCATGCCGCAGCCGATCAACTCCGCGGTGGGGAACTTGGTGATGATCTCGGTGCCGGTCTCGGTGACCACCACCTCGTCCTCAAGCCGCACCCCGTTCGGGCCTTCGCCGGCATAGGTTTCGGCGGCGAACACCATGCCGGGCTGGATTTCCACCGGGTGATCGAAGCTGTAAAGGCGCGAAATGATCGGGAATTCCCACAGGCCCACCCCGATGCCGTGGCCATATTGCAGACCGAACACCTCGGCTTCCGATTTGTAGCCCATCTTTTCGGCGGTCGGCCAGCCCTGGACCACATCGGTGGTAGACACGCCGGGCTTGATCGCTTCCAACCCGGCGGTCTGGTATTCGAGGCAGATCTTGTGGATGTCCTTCTGCGCCTGGGTCGGTTCGCCGCAGCAGAAACAGCGATAGACGCAGGTGTGATAGCCGTTAAACAGCATCACGATGTCCATGAAAATCAGATCGCCCGGCTGGAGCAGCCGATCGGAGCTGAGATGCGGATGGGGCTGGGTGCGGTTGCCGCTGGTGACCTGGACGTTGATTACCCATTGCGCGCCGAGCCGGTGCATCTCGTGCGCGGCGACGGCCTGGAGATCATTCTCCTTCATGCCCGGCTGGATGGTCTGGGCGATCTTGTGGAACGCGGCGTCGACGATGGCCGCGCCGTGCTTCAGGCACATGATCTCGTCTTCGTTCTTGATGGCGCGGGCATGCTGCATCACGCCTTGGCCGTCGGCGATGGTGTAGCCGCCGTTGATCAGCGCCAGGATGATCTGGGATTCGACGATATCGACGCCGATCCGCACCTTGGATTTGTCGAGCTGATGGTTTTCCAGCACCATGTCGAGATCGGCCAGGAAGTTCTCATAGCACTTCCATTCCATGGGCAGCGCGCCGTGCATGGTGCCGTGGGCCGGGAAGGTGGTGTCCTTGATCCACGGGCAGTACAGCTTCTCCGCCGCGACTTCCGAGCCGAACCCGAAAATATGCGGATAGCCGTTGCGCGGCACGATGGCGTAGCGGCCCATATTGTCGACCTCGGGCGAGGCGACCGCCGTCGAGGTCGCATAGCGCTTGTTGCCGCTTTCGAACAGCAGCAGACATTCGATATCGAACTCGTCCATGTATTTCATTATGCGGGCGACCCGGTATTCGCGCATGCGGTCGAAATCCATCCGCTGCTCGTAATCCACCTGCATCATGCCGTGTGTGCCAACTCTCACGTTCCTGTCTCCTCTCCGAAATTTGACTGCCATTGACGCCGTGGCGTCAGATGATTTTTTCCATCTTGCCGCTGACCGATGACTTCACGATGGTCTCTGTCACCGCGGCGCCGTGGATCATCTCGTCCAGCGGGATGGGATAGGCCGGGCCGCCTTCGCAGGCCTGGGCGAAGGCCTCCAGCGAGGCGCGCGAAAGATCGCAGCTTTCGGCGTCCCAGACCTCCAGCGGCGCGCCCACCGGCTGGAAGATACAGCGACCGAACAATTTCTTGCGGCGTTCTTCCGACGGCGCGCCCACCACATGGGTCATGCCCTCCAGCCGCACGAACCCCTTGGAGCCGAACACCTGGAAGCTGAATCCGCCGCCGGTCGCCGTCATGGTGCCGAGATAGCCCGACATGCCGTCTTTCATGCGGAACAGGATCGAGGTGGTGTCGTCGGCGTCGATCTCGACGACGCGATGCAGGCTCATGCAGAACACCTCGTCGATCTCGCCGCACAGATCGATCATCGCGTCGATCGCATGAACGCCCATGGGCATCAGCCCGCCGCACGGTGTCTCCTCCCTGTCGGCGCGCCAATGATCCGCCTTCAGGGACAGCGCGTTGGGAAAAGTCATCGTCGCCTCGACATGCAGGATGGTGCCGAGATCACCGGTTTCAATTTTTTCGCGCAGTTTGTTCATCTCCGGATGCAGCCGCCGGTTATAGCCGAGCCCCAGCGTCACCCCCGCCTCGCGGGTCGCGGCCACGGCGCGCGCGGCGTCGGCCTTGGTCAGGGCGAAGGGTTTTTCGCAGAACACGTGCTTACCCACCGCCGCCGCCGCGACGATCTGGTCGGCGTGCATGGAATGGGGCGTCGCCAGCACCACGGCGTCGATGTCGGGATCGCTCAGCAGATCGTCATAACTCGCGCGCAGATCGAATCCCTGCGCTGTCGCGAATTCCTCCACTTCCGGCGATCGCGTGCGGGTCGCGCCGGCGGTGAAGCGAATGTCATTCGCGCCGCCCTCCAGCGATTCCACCAGCGTCTTGCCCCACCAGCCGAGTCCGACGATAGCCGCATTGATCATGATCCCGTTCCTCGATCCCTGTTTTCTTTTGCCGAGCCGCTTGCCCGTATGCGGATCAAAGAAACGCGAGGGGCGCGCCGGAGTCAATTAATTTCGATATTTCGACGATTATTCGAAAATAATCGAATTTTCGCCGGAACTATTTATTCGGCGCCTGCGCCTGAACCTTGGCCCAACTGTCGCGCAGTCCGACGGTGCGGTTGAACACCGGGCGTTCCGGCGTCGAATCCGGGTCGCGGCGGAAATAGCCCTGGCGTTCGAACTGGATGGTCGCGTCCGCGTCGGCCGTTGCCCAGCCGGGCTCGACGCGGCAACCGGTCAGCACCTCAATGGAATCGGGGTTGAGATCGTCGAGATAGTCACCGTCCTCGCCCGGCGCCGGCTTCGCAAACAGGTGGTCGTAGACGCGCACCTCCGCCGGCAGCGATTGCGCGGCGGAGACCCAGTGAATGGTGCCCCGCACCTTGCGCCCGTCGGGCGCGTTGCCGCCGCGGGTTTCGGGGTCGTAGGTGCAGCGCAGCTCGACCACCTCGCCGGCCTCGTTCTTCACCGCCTCGCGGCAGGTAATGAAATAGGCGTAACGCAGCCGCACCTCGCGGCCCGGCCCGAGCCGGTGGAATTTTCTCGGCGGATCTTCCATGAAGTCGCCGGCCTCGACATATATCTCGCGCGAAAAGGGCACCTTGCGGGTGCCGGCGCTTTCGTCCTCGGGATGGTTGATGGCGTCGAGTTCCTCGACCTCTCCGTCGGGATAGTTTTCGATCACCACTTTCAGGGGGCGCAGCACCGCCATGCGGCGTTCGGCGGTCTTGTTCAGGACCTCGCGGGTGCAAGCGTCGAACACCGCCATGTCGATCAGGCTGTTGGCGCGGGCGACGCCGATGCGCTGGGCGAATTCCCGGATCGCCGCCGCCGGCACGCCGCGCCGCCTGAGCCCGGCCAGCGTCGGCAGGCGCGGATCGTCCCAGCCGGCGACATGGCCGTCGTCGACAAGCTGGATCAGGCGGCGTTTGGACAGCACCGTATAGGCGAGATTCAGGCGGGCGAACTCGAACTGGCGCGGCCGCGACGGCGCGGGCAGATTGTCGAGGAACCAGTCATAGAGCGGGCGATGGTCCTCGAACTCCAGGGTGCAGATCGAGTGGGTGACGTTTTCGATCGCGTCCGACTGGCCGTGCGCGAAATCATAGGTCGGGTAGATGCACCATTGATCGCCGGTGCGCGGGTGATGGCTGCGCAGGATGCGATACATCACCGGGTCGCGCATATTCATGTTGCCGGACGCCATGTCGATGCGGGCGCGCAGCACGCGCACGCCGTCGACGAACTCGCCGGCCCGCATGCGGCGGAACAGATCGAGGTTTTCGGCGGCGCCTCGCCCGCGATGAGGACTGTCGCGGCCGGGCGCGGTCAGCGTGCCGCGATACTCCCGCATTTCATCGGCCGAGAGATCGTCAACATAGGCCTTGCCCGCCTCGATCAGATGTTCGGCCCACCCGTAAAGCCGCTCGAAATAATCCGAGGCGTAGAAAAGATTCTCGCCCCAGTCGAAGCCGAGCCAGCGCACGTCGTTCTGGATGGCCTCTACGTAGGCAATGTCTTCGCGGGTCGGGTTGGTGTCGTCGAAGCGCAGGTGGCAGCGTCCGCCGAATTCCGCCGCGACGCCGAAATTGAGGCAGATCGACTTCGCGTGGCCGATATGAAGATGGCCGTTGGGTTCCGGCGGAAAGCGGGTCACCACGGACCCGACACGCCCCGCCGCGAGATCGTCGCTGATCACGTCGCGAATGAAATCCCGGCCCGTCTCCTCGGCCGCCGTTTCGGCCCCGCTCATCTGGTCTGGTTCCCGTCTAGCTTTACGTGCGGCGAGACATAGGCGGGTGACGGCGCAAGTGCAAGGTCAATGGCCGGCCGCCTCCACATGAATCTTCAAAAGCTCGGGGATCGTCGCCGGATCGCGGCGGCCGAATCCGCATTCGGTGGCGACCCCGAACCCGTCCACGGTCTTGATCGCCGCGTCCATGCGCCGGCGCGTGCCCTCGATACCGTCGGTATGATGGACGAGGCCGAGGATCAGCTCGGTCTCCGGAGCCAGTTCCAACCCGGCAAGCGGCGCGTAATAGGCCTCGTCGTCGCGGTCGCGCGGCGCGGGCAGGTGAATCCAGTCGACCCGCCTGGGCGCGCCGGCGCAGATGCCGTTGGCGAACGCGGTCGTCGTCGCGGTATCGCGCGGCTCGATGATGTGCTTGTGGCCGGGATCGCCGTAGCAGAGATGAAAGCCGAGCTGCGCCGCTTCGGGAACGGCGGCGCTCAGCCGCGCGAGCCGGGCGAGCGAGCCCTCGATGCCGTCGTCGTAGAACAGCTCGATCCCGCCGTCGGCGCCCAGCACCTCCTGGCAGACATCCCACTGGATGGCGAGTTCATCGGCGGGCACGGCGGCAGCGACGGCCGCGGCCTCGGCCAGCATCGCGCGTTCATAGGCCGGCTCCAGCAGGGCGCTTTCGGCGGGCACCACGAAGCCCCAGGTCACCGCCACCGCACTCGGCAGAGAGACCTGGAAACGGGTCGCGGGCGGCACCGCGCCCTGTTCCTTGAGGCGCCGGAAAATCGCATAAGATTCGGCCGCGGCGGCGGCATAGCCGAGCGGTCCGAATTCCACCGCCTCCGGGCTTACGCCGTCGCGCAGGCGGTAATAGGGCCGGTCGATCCTGTCGCCGTAGGGATCCTTGGACTCGCCCGGCACCAGGTCGGGATTTGCGTCGAACACCGCCTTCTGCCAGCGTATCCAGTAATCGCGCGCGCCGGGCTCGCCGTCCGGGTAGCGCGGCGCCCGCGTCCCCACCGCTTCACCGAGCGCGCGGAACACGGTTTCCGCGTCCTCGAGCCCGATACTGCCGACGAAATGGATGTGACGGTCCGCCATGATCCCCTCCCTTTCCGGTTCGGAGGAAATCTATCAGCTATCGGTGATATGCGCGCGCGAATCGTCGCGCCGCGCTCAGTTACCCACCCAGGCGATGCGCAGGATGTTGGTGGCGCCCGGCGTGCCGAAGGGAACGCCGGCGGTGATCACCACGCGCTGACCATCATCGGCGAACTCCTCGTCCAGCGCGACGGTGCAGGCCTTGTCGACCATGTCGTTGAATTCGCGCACGTCCTCGGTGACCACGCAGTGGACCCCCCAGGCGACGGCGAGCCGTCGCGCCGTGGTGACGTTTTCGGTCAGGCACAGGATCGGCGCGACCGGGCGTTCGCGCGCGGCGCGCAGCGACGTGGAGCCCGACGTGGTGAAGGTCACGATGGCGGCGGCGCGAATGGTGTTGGCGACCTGGGCCGCGGCGGCGGTGATGGCGTCCGACGCGGTGGCTTCCGGATTGGGATGCACCGCGTCCATGATCGCGCGATAGCTGGGGTCGCGCTCGACCCGTTCGATGATGCGGTTCATCATCGAGACCGCTTCGCGCGGATAACTGCCCGCCGCGCTTTCGGCCGACAGCATCACCGCGTCGGCGCCGTCATAGACCGCGGTCGCCACGTCGGAGGCCTCGGCGCGGGTCGGCGCGGGCGCGCTGATCATGGATTCCAGCATCTGGGTCGCGACCACCACCGGTTTGCCGGATTCGCGGCACGCGCGGACGATCTGTTTTTGCAGGCTGGGCACGTCTTCGGGCGGCAACTCGACGCCGAGGTCGCCGCGCGCCACCATCACACCGTCCGACAACTCGACGATCTCGTCGAGCCGCTCGATCGCGGCGGGTTTTTCCAGTTTCGACATGATCGCGGCGCGCCCGGCCACGAGCTTGCGCGCTTCGGCGACATCGTCGGGGCGCTGCACGAAGGAGAGCCCGATCCAGTCGGCGCCCTGTTCCAGACCGAATTCCAGATCCTCGCGGTCCTTGGCGGTGATCGGCGATAGCGCCAGCATGACCTGCGGCACGTTCACGCCCTTGCGGTCGGACAGCACGCCGCCCGTCACGATTTCGGTGTCGGCGAAATCCGCGCCATGGGCGGTGACCCGCAGGCGGATCTTGCCGTCGTCGAGCAGCAAGTCGGTGCCTTCGTTCAGGGCTTCGAAAATTTCAGGATGGGGCAGCGAGACCCGCGTCGCGTCGCCGGGCGCATCGGTCAGATCGAGCCGGTAGGCCGCGCCGGCGGCAAGCTCCACCGGCCCGTCGGCCATGGCGCCGATCCGCAGTTTCGGCCCCTGGAGATCGACCAGGATGCCGATGGGGCGTCCCGATTCCCGTTCCAGCGCGCGGATGATCGCCACCCGCTCGGCGTGTTCGGCATGGGAACCATGGCTGAAATTAAGCCGAAAGACATCGGCCCCCGCCTCGAACAGCGCCCGGATCATCTCGGGCGAGGCGCTCGCGGGTCCAAGCGTAGCCACGATTTTGACGCGCCTGTGCCGTCGCATGGGCGCTCCTATAGTTCAATCTGGTCTCACGCGCCAGCGCCGATGAGAATCGCACGGAAATCATTGACGTTGGTCCGGGTCGGGCCGGTGACCACAAGATCGTCCAGCGCGCTAAAGAAACCGTAACTATCGTGAACATCCAGCATGGCGCGCGCATCGAGGCCCAGCGCCCGGGCGCGGGCAAGCGTATCGGGGCCGATCATCGCGCCGGCCGCGTCGCCCTCGCCGTCGATGCCGTCGGTATCGCAGGCGATGGCGTGAATTCGCCGATCGCCATCCAGCTCAACGGCGAGCGCCAGCAGATATTCGGCGTTGGGGCCACCGCGCCCGGCGCTCTCGCCCAGCGTCACCGTCGCCTCGCCGCCGGAGATCAGCACGCCCGGCCCCGCGGCGCGGGCCAGCGCCGCATGGGCCCGGGCGAGATCGCGGGCTTCGCCTTCGACCGCGTCGCCGAGATCGGTCACCGGGACCCCCTCCGCGTCGGCTGCCCGCCCCGCCGCGTCCAGCGCGTCACGCGCGCGGGCGATGATGCGCGCCTCGCCGCCGGTCAGCGATTTGGGCGTCTCGTTTTCCTGGCGCGCCAGATGACGGGCCACCGCCTCGGGCGGCGTAATGCTGTGACGCGCCAGCATCGCGCGTGCGTCGGCCAGCGTCGTCGGGTCGGCCAGCGTCGGCCCCGAGGCGACCGTCGCCGCGTCGTCGCCCGCCACATCGGAAATGATCAATGTCGCGATGCGGGCCGGCGCGGCGGCCAGCGCCAGCCGGCCGCCCTTCACAGCGGAGAGATGCTTGCGCACGCAGTTGGTGTCGGCGATCGGCGCGCCGGAACGCAGCAGCGCCCGCGTGACGGCCTGTTTGTCGGCCAGCGTCACGCAGGGGGCCGGTTCGCTCAACAGCGCCGATCCGCCGCCCGACAGCAGACACAGAAGAAGATCGTCGGCGCCGAGTTCCTCGGCCAGCGCCAGCGCGCGGCGGGCGGCGTCACGGCCGGCCGCGTCGGGCAACGGGTGGCCGGCCTCGATGATTTCCACATGGCGGCACGCCACCGTGTGGCCATAGCGGGTCACGGCGAGGCCGGCAAGCGGGCCGGTCCAGTGTTCTTCCACGGCGCGGGCCATGGCGGCGGCGGCCTTACCGGCGGCGATGATGACGGTGCGGCCCGGCGGCGGGTCCGGCAGATAAGGCGGGACAATGCGCGCCGGATCGGCGGCGCCGACGGCGGCGTCGAGCAGCGCGCGCAGAAACTCTCGGGGCGACTTACCCGCCAAGGTACTCGAGTGCCGCCGCGACGCCGCCTTTTTCGTGCGGGACGTCGGCCGCGCCGAGACCCATCTCGACGCCGCACAGTGCGCCGGTCAGCATGAGCTCGTTGAGATCTCCGAGATGGCCGATGCGGAACACCTTGTCCACCAGCTTGCCGAGCCCCGAACCGAGCGACAAATTGTAATTTTCCAGGATGGTCGCGCGCAGCGCATCGGCGCTGTGGCCCTCGGGTGTGAGAATGGTGGTGACCGTATCGGACCGCGCGGCCTCGTCCGCGCAATAGATTTCCAGCCCCCAGGCCGCGACCGCGCGCCGGGTCGCCTCGGCGAGGCGGGCATGGCGGGCATGGACGTTGGGCATCCCTTCCTCGATAAGCATCGAAAGCGCCTCGTCGAGCCCGTAGAACAGGTTGGTGGGTGGCGTATAAGGGTAAAAACCGTTGGCGTTCAGCGCCAGCACCGGCTTCCAGTCGTAATAGGCGCGCAGGCACTGGGCGGATTCGGCCGCCGCCAGCGCCTTGTCGCTGATGGCGTTGAAGCCGATGCCGGGCGGCAGCATCAGGCCCTTCTGCGAGCCGCAGACGGTGACATCGACGCCCCATTCGTCATGGCGATACTCCATCGAGCCCAGCGACGACACCGCGTCGACCATATACAAGGCCGGGTGCTTCACCGAATCGATAGCGGCGCGGACCGCGGCGACATCGTTGCGCACGCCGGTCGAGGTCTCGTTGTGGACCACCATCACCGCCTTGATCGCGTTGTCCTTGTCGGCGCCGAGACGCGCCGCGACCTCGTCGGCGTTCACCGCGCCGCGCCAGTCGCTCGGCGCCAGTTCCACGTCGAGGCCGAAATTGCCGGCGGACGCATTCCACATGGAAGCGAACTGGCCGCTGTCAAAGGCGAGAACCTTATCGCCGGGCGACAGCGTGTTGGACAGCGCCGCTTCCCAGCCGCCGGTGCCGGAGCCCGGGAACATGGCCACCGGGCCGGAACAGTTGAAGACCTGCTGGAGCTTGCCGAGCAGGCGGTGCGTCAGCGCCGCGAAGTCGGGGCCGCGATGATCGATGGTCGGCCGGTCGATGGCGCGCAGCACGCGGTCGGGCACATTTGTGGGGCCGGGAATCTGCAAAAAATGGCGCCCGGCGCGGGGCGCATTCGATCTGGACATCATGCCTCGTCAAGGTTGATTTGATTAGCGCGCATTATGCCCCATCGCACCCCGCGCGCAAAACGCCACTGCCGTGACGGGTCAGCATCCTTCGAGACGGACCTTCGGCCCTCCTCAGGATGAGGGGATACGTAGCTTTCCTCATCCTGGAGACCTTTGCGTGGGGGGTGATTTGGGGTGGACGGGT
>CAZPMO010000164.1:0-11123 GCA_964587515.1 uncultured Rhodospirillaceae bacterium
TGAGGAAAGCTAAGTATCTCCTCATCCTGAGGAGGGCCGAAGGCCCGTCTCGAAGCATGCTGTTTCGGACTGGTTCAAATGCGGCCGGCTCCCGAAACACCCCCCCTTGCCGATACCCATCCCGGCCCGATCCTGCTATGGATGGCGGCGGGCCGGACCAAGGCCCCGTCCAGAGCCCCGCAGGGAGGAAAACCGAGAGTGGCGCGACGCGCATCCCTGACCACCAAGGAAAGCGGCGCCGATCGCGCCCGCGGCGAAGTGCGCCATCTGCGCGCCATCCTCCCCTATCTGAAACCCTACCGCCTCCAGATCGCCGCCGCCCTGGTCGCCCTCACGCTCGGCGCCAGCGCGGTGCTGGTGATGGGCGTCGGCCTGCGCGCCCTGATCGATCAGGGCTTCCGGGGCGGCGACGCGGCGCTGCTGGATCACGCTTTGTTCGCGCTTCTCGGCGTCGTGGCGCTGCTGGCGCTGGCCACCTATGGCCGGTTCTATCTGGTGTCCTGGGTCGGCGAGCGCGTGGTCGCCGATATCCGCCGCGACGTGTTCGGCCACGTGCTGAGACTGAGCCCGGGCTTCTTCGAGGTCACCCGCACCGGCGAGGTGCTGTCGCGCCTGACCACCGACACCACGCTGTTGCAGGTGGTGGTGGGCTCGTCCATGTCGGTGGCGCTGCGCAATATCCTGCTGTTCCTGGGCGGCACGGCGATGCTGTTCGTGACCAGCGCCCGGCTGTCCGGCCTGGTATTCCTGATGGTGCCGCTGGTGGTGGTGCCCATCGTGTTTTTCGGACGCCGGGTGCGGCGTCTGTCGCGCGCCTCCCAGGACCGCATCGCCGACGTCTCCAGCCACGGCGAGGAAGCCATCAACGCGGTGCGCACCGTCCAGGCGTTCGGCCACGAGGACCACGACCGCGCGCGCTTCGCGGGCCATGTGGACGCAGCCCTCACGACCGCGCTCAGGCGCGTCGCGGCCCGCGCCGCGCTCACCGCCTTCGTGATCATGGTGGTGTTCGGCGCGGTCGGCGTGATCCTGTGGATCGGCGGCCACGACGTGATGGACGGGCGCATCACGCCGGGCGAGCTCTCGGCCTTCGTCTTCTACGCCATCGTGGTGGCCGGCTCGGTCGGCGCGGTCAGCGAGGTGATCGGCGATCTGCAGCGCGCCGCCGGCGCGTCGGAACGCCTGATGGAGCTCCTCGCCGTCGACCCCGAGATCCGCGCGCCGGATAACCCGACGCCGCTGCCCAGGCATGATGCTTCACAACCCGGCGGCGCTGTGGTCTTCGAGAACGTGCGCTTCCACTACCCCTCGCGCCCCGATGACGCCGCCCTGGAAGGCTTCTCGCTGGACGTGCGCCCGGGCGAGCGTGTCGCCCTGGTGGGGCCGTCCGGGGCGGGAAAATCCACCGTCTTCCAGCTCCTGCTGCGCTTCTACGACCCCGACGCCGGAAGCATCCGCCTCGACGGCGTCGCGCTCCGCGACGCCGATCCCCGCGCCGTGCGCGCCCGCATCGGGCTGGTGCCCCAGGACGCGGTGATGTTCGCCGGCGACGCCTGGTCGAACATCGCCTATGGCCGCCCGGACGCGAGCCGCGAGGAAATCCGCGCCGCGGCCGAAGCGGCAAGCGCGGCTGAATTCCTCGACCGCCTGCCCCAGGGTTTCGACAGTTTCCTCGGCGAAAAGGGCGTGCGCCTGTCGGGCGGCCAACGCCAGCGCATCGCCATCGCCCGCGCCATCCTGCGCAACCCCTCGGTGCTGCTGCTCGACGAAGCCACCAGCGCGCTGGACTCCGAAAGCGAACGCGCCGTCCAGCAGGCGCTCGAGGCCCTGATGGAAGGCCGCACCACCATCGTCATCGCCCACAGGCTGTCTACTGTCACCCACGCCAATAGAATCGTAGTGATCGATCATGGCAAAATAATATCCATCGGCGCCCACGACCAACTCATCAATGAAGGCGGAATATACGCAAGACTAGCCGCCCTCCAGTTCTATACACCCGACCAAGCCGCCGAATAGCCCCCCAAGGGACCAATGTCCCGCCGGGACGCGTTTCACCCGGTTTCAAACCGGGCGGAGAGTTGATTCGGGCGAATTCAGTCGGTAGGGGCGGGTTTCAAACCCGCCCGCGACCCGTTTTCCCTATTCCGGCGCGAGAATTCCGGACGAATCGGTCGAATTGAGACGCGTTCGTTGTTATCCGCGTTCCGCCATTAAAAAATTTCTTTCGCGACAGTGCATCGTGGGAACGCGATATGGTCTAAGTTGTGCCACTTAACAAAGCACAACCTAGCACCCCTTCAATGATTTGACAATGTCAGAGTATTGATCTATAAAAATGACATTCGGGGCTGAATTTGTAACGGCCCATACATCGGAGGCCTGAAATGAGTGATGGCCCTTATAAAAGTTTGAAAATGCGGCCGGGTTGGAAGCAACTCGCAAAACGCGCTGACGAGAAAGCATTTGCGTCTGAGGAGGTGCGCGACGCGCTTCCGACAGCGCTAGAACAGGATTGGCGCGCGGAAGTCGCTGATAGCCTCTGCCGACAAGTTCAGGCCATCCTTCAGGATATGCAATTGCAGGAACGCTCCACCTTGATCACATGGCCGATCTTGTCCGTTCCCCAGCAAACCAAAACATGCTCGACCGACAGATTTTCCAGTTGAGCCGCTGTTTGGGAGAGGCAGAAACAGAAATCCGAGCAAAAATGGAACGGCTGCTTAAACAGTATGCGGAGGAGTGGAAAAGCTTTGTCGATTCATTGGGCTCCAGCTCATTCGTGGCTCAGTGGGCTTTAGGGGTGCAATGATATGTCGCTGGATGAAACGAGTTCTATAGATGTTGGTGAACGCCTGCGCGTCGCACGCGAAACGGCCGGTATTACGCAAGCTGACGCTGCAGCCAATATAGATGTCGCGCGTACGACGCTGGTTGCCATAGAAAAAGGCCAGCGTCGCGCCCGCACCGACGAACTCCAGCGGTTGGCACGGCTGTATAGCACATCGGTAAATTCACTCTTGCGCCGGGAATCTGTTTACGTTGATCTTGTGCCTCGCTTCCGAAAGCTTAGTACGAGCAGTGATGAGGCTTCCAATGCGGCGGCCCTGCTGCTGGCGGGTCTCGTTCGGGCCGAAGTGGAACTCGAAAACCTACTTGGGATCAAGCGTACCTGCAATTACCCGCCCGAACGCGCTCTCTTGCCAGGTGATGTGCGTGTTCAGGCCGAAAATGATGCAACTGAACTAAGACAGTGGCTCGGACTGGGATTGGCGCCGGTCCGTGATCTGGTGAGCCTACTAGAATTGGACCTAGGAGTGCGCGTCTACGCGCGACGTATAGACCCCCGTGTTTCAGGGTTATTCGCTTATGATGATGAACTCGGCGCATGCATTCTTTTGAACGCAAACCATCCTCGCGAACGCCGGACCCAATCGGCAGGCCATGAACTCGGCCATTTTATATCAAATCGCCGGGCAGCCGAAGTTCTCCATACCGTTGAACACGAAAACTCGCGCGAAGAACGTTACGCCAATTCGTTCGGTCGTGCGTTTTTGACGCCGGCGCGAACGGTTATGCAGAGATTCCGAGAAATCACGGCAGGTTCGTCCCACCTCACGCGCCGGCACGTCATTCTGCTGGCTCACACCTTTGGCGTATCGCGCGAGGCAATGGTTCGTCGGCTTGAGGAGCTTGGTCTAACCAAACCGGGTACTTGGGATTGGTTCCTGGGCAATGGTGGAATTACCGATGAACAGGCTCGGCAGGTTCTTGGCGACCTGGGTGCTGCTGATACGGCAAAAATTGAAGCAGATCGCCCCACGACGTTACGCCTAAACCTGCTGGCTGCAGAAGCATTGCGACAGGAACATCTCAGTGAGGGCCAACTGGCTCGTCTCCTGCACCTTGACCGAGTGGAATTGCGGGAGATTTTGGACAATGTAGAGATCGAAGGGAACGAGGCGGATGGAGTGCCAAAGTTGCCTGAATGATCCCACGGCTCTAATTGTCGCCGACGCAAGCGTTGCCATCAATCTGAATGCGACGAGGTATTCAGAAGCGATACTGGACGCGCTGCCGAACCGGTTTGTGATAGTTCACGAAGTAGTGCTTGAACTGGAAGAAGGTCGGCGGAATGGTCGCAAGGACGCAGATGCTCTTTCCGCGCTAGTAGCCTCAGACCGGGCAGAAATTGTATGGCTTGGAGACGCTGGAATGCGGCACTTCACCAGCCTCGTCTCAGGCTCTGCGGCAGAGACGCTGGATGACGGTGAAGCAGCAACTATCGCTTATGCGCTGGAGTACAGCGCGACGGTCCTCATTGACGAACGTAAAGCCAATAAGATTTGCGAACAGCGCTTTCTTGAACTGCCGACCGGATGCACCGTCGATCTACTGGCCCATGACGATATAAAGGCAGTCCTTGGTCGCGACTGTCTCGCCGATGCTGTCTTTAATGCGCTCTACTATGGCCGGATGCGAATTTTGGCACACCACGCCGAATGGGTTGTAAATCTTATAGGCCCTGAGCGCGCGGGTCGTTGCATGTCTCTGCCAAGATCAGTCCGCCTGGTTAGGTAATATTTTGCTGGATCGATACGCACGTCGCGTCTCGCGCTCACACGCCCCCTATCTCCTCTGATTAAAAATACGCTACCATCTTCCCGCACATCGCGCGCGGGGTGCGGGGACCTCGCGCGACCAACCAACACCCAGGGGAGGACACGTGTCATGAAGCTTTACGCGCATCCGGTGTCGACCACGTCGCGGCCGATCATGATGTTTTGCGACGAACAGGGCGTCGATGTGGAGCTGGTGGTGATCGATCTGCTGTCCGGCGCGCACAAGCAGCCGGAATATCTCGCCATCAATCCCAACGGCATGGTGCCCATGCTCGAGGACGACGGGTTCATGCTGACCGAGGCCTCGGCGATCCTGAAATATCTCGCCGACAAGGTGGGCTCGCCCACCTACCCGACCGAGCCCCATGCGCGGGCCCGCGTCAACGAGGTGATGGACTGGTTCAACACCAACCTCTATCGCGAGATCGGCTATCACCTGGTCTATCCGCAGGCCTTCCCCACCCATGCCCGCGCCACCGATGAGATGACGCAGAGCGTGGTCGACTGGGGGCTGGCGCGCACGCCCGATATCCTGGCGACGCTGAATTCCGGCTGGGTGACGTTCGCCGACGGCGGGCCGTACCTGCTGGGGAACGACATCACCATCGCCGATTATCTCGGCGCCGACCTGCTGGGCTGCGCCGATCTGATCCGCCTCAACTGGGACCGCTACCCCAACGTCGCGCTGTGGTTCCAGACCATGAAGGAGCGCCCCGCCTGGGGCCGCGTCCACGAGGTGTTCGACAGCTTCACCGCCTCCATGGCCGCCAAGGAGGTCACGACGATCACGTAAAGCGGACGGATAAGGGTTTTCACCGCAGAGGCGCAGAGACACAGAGGAAGCGTCATCAGCCCCATACGTCATGCGCGGGCTCGACCCGCGTATCTTTGTACGAGGACGCAAAGGTGTGGATCCTCACAGAGAGATGGGCCGGCCATGACAATCGAGGGTTAGGTTTTATTCCTCTGCGTCTCTGCGCCTCTGCGGTGAACCCTACCGCTCGGTGAGTTTGAACTCGATGCGGCGGTTGCGGCGGAAGGCGATTTCGTCGGCGCGGGTATCGAGCGGTTGCCACTGGCCGAAGCCGGCCGCGACCAGCCGGTCGGGCGGCACGCCGTGATTGACCAGATGGCGCACCACCGAGATGGCGCGCCCCGTCGACAGCTCCCAGTTGGACGGGAATTGCGGCGTCTTGATGGGCCGCCGATCGGTGTGACCGTCGACCCGCATCACCCAGTTGAGCTCGCGCGGGATCTTGCTTGAAATTTCCAGCAGCGTCTTGGCGAGGCTGGCGATCTGGGCCTGGCCGCCGGCCTGCAGATCGGCGCTGCCGGAATCGAACAGCACCTCGGACTGGAAGACGAAGCGGTCGCCGACCACGCGGATGTCCTTGCGGTCGCCCAGCACCTCGCGCAGCCGGCCGAAGAATTCCGAGCGGTAGCGCGCCAGCTCCTCGAACTTGCTGGCCAGCGCCAGATTGAGGCGGCGGCCGAGATCGACGATCTGGGCGTTCTGGGCCAGCGACTTGGCTTCCGAGGCCTCGAGCGCGGCCGAGAGCCGGGCGAGCTGCTGGCGCATGGCGGCGATTTGGGCGTTCAGTCGCTTCAGCGCGTTGCGCGCCTCGGCGCTGACCTTCTGCTCCTCGGTCAGCTCCTCGGCGACGATCTGCGCCCGGCCCATCAGCTTCTTCAGGCGCACGTCCTTTTCGTCGATCGTCTTCTGGGACAGGACGGTGCGTTCCTGTTCGCTCGACAGCTTGGCCTCGAGCTCCTTCGAGCGGTCGCGCAGCTGCTCCGACTGCTTGCGTATTTCGGCGAGATCGCTGTCGCGCGCCTTCATGGCGCCGGCCAGCGTCGCCACCTCGTCCTCCAGCTTTTCGCGCACCTGGCGCAGCGCCGCGATATCGCGTTCCATGGACGCGATGCGGCGCAGCTGAAGCTCTATTTTTTGTTTGTCGGCGGCGACCGTCTTGTAGGCGTCCTCGAGCTCGGCCGAGACTTTTTCGGCGCGTTGCGTTTCGGCCTCGAGCTCGGCCTGGGCGCGCGCGGCGGCGGTTTCGGCCTGGGCGGCGAGGGCGTCGCGTTCGCTGGTGCGCTTGGCGAGTTCGGCGGAAAACGTCTCGCGTTCGCGGCTCAGACTGTCGACCATGGCCGACAGCGCGTCGCGGTCGGGCATCAGTTCGGCGAGCTGGTTCGACAGATCGTCGCGTATCGAGATCGAGGCCTGAAGCTGGGCCGAAAGCTGCGACAGCTCGCCGCGCAGATCGGCGTTGGCGCCGCGCTCCAGCGACAGCATGTCGGAAATTTCCGCGATCTGGCGGTTCAGCCGTTCCAGCGCCTCGTCGCGCCCCGATAGCTGCTCGGAAAGGAAATATTGCGCCAGTGTGAACACCATCAACAGGAAGATGACGATGATCAGCAGCGCCGAGATGGCGTCCACGAATCCCGGCCAGATATCGGGCGATCCGCGGGACCGGCGCGCGCTGAGAGCCATTGCCTACCGGCCGGTTTTCTCGGCGACCGCGGCGATGGTGCGGGCCAGCACCCGGATTTCGCTGCGCAGCTCCTGCACGGTCTCCGAGCGCCCGGTCGCGAGTTCCTCGTGCAGCCGCGACAGATGGACGTCGATATTGCGCACATGGCCGCGTACGTCGTCGTCGGCGAGCCCGCCGCCCGAGCCCTCGGCCAGCCGGGCGAGGATCGGCTTCATTTCGAGCTGGCTCTCGGCGAGCTTGATCATCAGCGTCTGCTCGGTGCGCATCTGGTCGGTCAGCGTCGTCAGCTTTTCCGTAAGGGACGTGATGCCGGTGTTGGCGGAAATACGCGATTCCTCGCCGCGATCCAGCGTGCGTTGCAGGCTTTCGAGGCTATCGGCGGTCTGTTCCAGCAGGGCCTGGACATAGGCCGGCACCGAATGATCGCCCTCGACCGCGATCGAGCCGCTGGCCAGCCGCGTCTGGCTCGACAGCCAGTCTTCCAAATCGTTGTAGAAGCGGTTCTGCGCCTGTCCGGCCTGAAGCTCCAGGAAGCCCAGGACCAGCGAGCCCGCGAGCCCGAACAGCGAGGTCGAAAAGGCGGTGCCCATGCCGGTCAGCGGCTCCTGCAGGCCGCGCTTGAGATCGTTGAACACCGCATTGAGGTCGCCGGTGCCGACCGAAAGCCCGGAGATCACCGCCCCGACCGAGGTGATGGTCTGCAACAGCCCCCAGAAAGTGCCGAGCAGCCCCAGGAAGATCAGCAGCCCGATCAGATAGCGCGAGATGTCGCGCTGTTCGTCGAGCCGCGCCGCGATTCCGTCGAGCAGCGAGCGCATGGACAACGCCGACAGGCTGAAGCGCTGGGTGCGTTCGCCCAGCATCGCCGCCATCGGCGCCAGCAGCCGGGGCCGCATCTGGACCGACATGCCGGGCCGGCCGCTGCGGATCGTCTCGATCCAGGCGACCTCGCGGATCAGCATGAACACCTGGCGGAAAATGTAGAGAATGCCCAGCAACAACACGCCGATGATCAGTCCGTTGAGGGGCGGATTCGCGAGAAAGGCGGTCATCAGATGGGCCGACAGCGCGCCGATGACCAGCATGACGGCGACCAGGAACAGCGCCATCCGCATCAGATACATCCGGGGACTGGTCATGCGTCGTTTCTTTCAGCGGCGTCGGACCCGCGCGCCCCGTATGAGACCGCTTCGCGCGAACTCACCGGTCGTTCACGATAATATCCACGCGGTCGGACGGGCCGCCTTCGTATTTGTTGCCCAGCGCGCGAACGTCGATGCCGGTGCTGCGCACGCCTTTCTCGATCAGGTAGGACCGCACCGCGAGTGCGCGCGACAGGGACAGCCGCCGCGACTGGCTGGCGCTCACCGTCGCGCCGCCGGCATAGGCCATCAGCTGCAGCCGGAGCTTGCTGTTGCTTTTCATGCGCTTCGCGACGGCGTTGAGCTGGCCGGCCGTCTTGTTGGTGAGTTTCGCGTTGCCGGCGGTGAAGACCAGCCGCACCGGCGCGCCGGCGCCCGAGCTTTTCGGCGCGGGCGAAAGCGCCGCGGTCTGGGTTTGCTTTTTAGCCGCGGAAGGCGCCGGCCGCGTGGTCGGCGCGGGACGGATTACCGGCGGCGGCGGCGGCCGGACGCCGGCCGTCGCCGACGGTCTCGGCGGTTTCGGCGCGGCTTTTCTCGAAGCCATTTTCTTCGGGGCGGGCTTTTTCGGAGCGGGCTTCGGGGCGATGGGCGCGATGACAGGGGTCTTGGCCCGCTGAATGCGGCGTGGCGGCTGCGGCGTCGGGGCGCTCGGCTTGGTGACGCGGGCCGGCGACTTGCGCGCGACCTTGGCCGGCGCCCTGGTCCTGGCGCGCGCCGTGCTTTTTCGCGATTTCGTGGCGCGCTTGGCCCTGCGCGGCGGCGATCGCTTCTTCACGCTGCCCGGCGGCTTGAGGACGATCCGCTTGCCGGTCGAACGCGACGCGAGATTACCGACCGGCGCGGACGTGATCGGCGGGCGCGCCACCGGCGCGGCCCGGAAGCCGCCGGCGCCGCCGCGGTTCAACAGCGCGCGGACGCGCGGCTGCAAAAGCCGCGGCACCGACCGGCGCGGGCCCAGCGATTCGATGACGCCGTAATCTATGGTGACGCTGGGCGCGCGGCTGCCGTTGGCGAACGCGGAGCGCTGCGCGACGGCGTCGCCGGCGGCGATGACGATGACGCAGGCGCACAGGAACGACGCGGCCAGCGCGGTCGACCATTTCCGGCGCAATCGCCGTAACCGGTTATGATGGAGGACCATGGGCCTCCTTCGCATTTAAAGGGCGCGTCTCGCGTCGGCCCCGGACAATCGGCGAAACATAGCCCACGACCGAATCCACCACAACCGATTTGGCGATTCCCGCAATGCCCTCAAATGTTTGGGGTTTCGCCGGGTCGCGGCGGCCGGGCGGTTCAGTCGGTCAGCGCCAGCCCGGTGCCGCGCACCGACTCGTTGATCAGTTTGATCAGCGGGCCGTGCAAATGGTCGTTGGCGGCGACGATGGAGCCGCCCGTCAGCATGGTGGTCTTGGCGCGCGCGTCGGAGACGAAACCGCCCGCCTCGCGCACGATGATGATGCCGGCGGCCACATCCCACGGCTCCAGCCCTACCTCCCAGAACCCGTCGAAGCGTCCGGCCGCGACATAGGCGAGGTCGAGCGAGGCGACGCCGAGGCGGCGCACGCCCGCGGTGCGCTCCATCGCCGTATCGAGGATCGCGAGCAGGGATTTTTTCCCCGGCCGTTCGCCGTATGGGATGCCGGTGGCCAGCACCGCCTCGTCCAGGGTGCGGCGCGCGGAAACCCGCAGGCGACGGCGGTCGACGTAGGACCCGATGCCTTTCTCGGCCCAGAACGTCTCGTCGCGCAGCGGATCGAAGATCACGCCGGCGGTGATCTCGCCGTGCTCCTCGAGCCCGATCGAAACGGCGAAATGGGGAATGCCGTGCAGAAAATTGGTGGTGCCGTCCAGGGGGTCGACGATCCAGCGGCGCGCCGGGTCCTCGCCCGCGCTTTCGCCCGATTCCTCCATCAGGAAACCGAAGGTCGGCCTGGCCTTCTCAAGCTCCTCGCGCAGTATTTCCTCGGCGCGACGATCCGCCTCGCTGACGAAGTCGCCCGGGCCCTTGCGCGAGACCTGAAGCTGCTCGACCTCGCCGAAGTCGCGGATCAAGGCGCGGCCCGCCTTGCGGGCGGCACCCTGCATCACGTTGATCGCGGCGGAGGCTCGGTTCATTTCGGTTTCCGTACGGGATGCGGGCGCGGACTAATTTTTCGCCCGCTCGACATAGGACCCGTCTTCGGTGTTGACCACGATGCGGGTGCCGGTCTCGATATGGGGCGGCACCATCACTCGCTCGCCGTTCTCCAGCAGCGCGGGCTTGTAGGACGACGACGCGGTCTGGCCCTTCACCACCGCATCGGCCTCGACGATTTCCATCACCACATGCTGCGGCAGGCGCACCGCGACCGGGTCGCCCTCTATCAGATCGAGGTTCAGCGTCATGCCGTCCTGGAGATACGGCGCCGCGTCGCCGATCAACGCCACCGGCAGGGACGTCTGTTCGTAGGTTTCGGTGTCCATCACATTGATGGTGTCGTCTTCGCGGTAGAGGAAGGTGCAGGCCTTTTCGTCGACCATCAGCTTTTCGACGGTTTCCTGGGTGCGATAGCGCTGATTGCTCTTCAGTCCCGACTTCACGTCGCGCATCTCGACCTGGACGAAGGCGCCGCCCTTGCCGGGTTGCAGGATATCGATTTTGAGCACGCTCCACTGCTTGCCGTCATGCTCGATGACATGGCCGGATCGGATGGTGTTGGCCTGGACCTTCATGGCTTGAAACCGTATTGGAATGGGCGCTGAAATTCGCGGCGGAACCTATCAGCTTGGTCGCGCCGGTTCAACGGCCGACGCGTCTTGTGTTAGGAGGATCGCATTAGGCGGCCGAAAGCATTCCTAGTTGTGATCTCTCACGAGGTTGTTCA
>CAZPMO010000165.1:0-11063 GCA_964587515.1 uncultured Rhodospirillaceae bacterium
GTGAAGTCACACGCCGGACAAAGTTGATCGTTGAAGCAATGGTAGCAGACCAGCTTCCCATAAAGGACTCAGAGACAGGCGCACCGAGTTCAGTTTCCCACAAGCTTTTGAACGGACCTTCACTCGCCAATGACAACATTCCACTACCGAGTTCTCCACCTTTTGATTTTGACGCAAACCGTTGGGAACCAAGCGATGTGTTGGAGGCTCAATCTTCGTCGTCGAAATATCAACTTGATCTCAATTCGACAGCAAGCCCTGTTCCTACAACTTGTGACCATCAAACTTCTGAAGTCAAAGGAGATTGTGCTCCATGTTCAGCTCATTAGGAAAAATCTTATCCAATCACCTGACGCATAAACACATAACGTTGCCTGTCAAAGTTTTTCCTTTGCTAAGTGTCTTAGGAATGACTGCCTGTACGACACCGATAACAAAGCTACCTGAACAAGGGTTGCAGCTCCTTAATGGGTCGACTTTCTCCCAAGAAGCGGAAGCGTATAAGTCGGAAATAATACTCGCAAACAACCCCGGCTCTCTCAATCCAGCTGTCGCGGCAGAGGCGACCATAAGGAACGTACTCGAACTCTCCCGGCAAAAAAGATTTTCTGAGGCCCGCAACCTCATTGCTGAACTACGGGAAGAGCAACCGCGAAACTCTGAAGGCTATGAAGGTGCTACTGCCATGATGGGTATTTTAGCGCTTAGGGAAGGCGACTTTCCGATGTTCAAGCGCCTTGCTCGACAGCTTGATAAGTCGCTTGGAAAGCCGGTGCGTGTCGACGCCCAATACGTCGAATTGATTTCACTTTATCGAGCAACTCGTGGGGAGAGTTTGCCCGTCAATGCGTCGGAGAAAATCCAGAAATTTGCGACTAAATACTTTGCTCAAATCCCAAATAAATCTTAAGTGGAGCTCCCTATGCATATGAAGAATTTTCTGGTTTGCGCCGCATTAACGTTCGTCGCCTTCGGGATCAATGTCACCGGTGTTTCAGCGAAGCAAACATCCCTCGACCGGCAAATCTTCGAGGCGTTTGAGAAAATCGATGATCGAACCTCTGCGCATGAAGACATTGTGGTCGAAAAGCGAGCAAGACTGGAGGCACTAACAACAGAAATCGCTCGCCTCCAAGAATCTATTAAACAGGTTCCAGACCGCGATGATAAATCGGCTTTGGACCGCCGACGCATCGTTCAAAGCCAACTTATCAATGCGTCCGCTGAATACATTAATGTCGCTTTTCGTCTAGTTGACTCTGCGGCACATGTAATTTCAGCCAATCTCACTGATCTCGCAAACCTCGCCAAAGAACTAAGAAATGCCGAACCTGGAAGTGGACGGGTAGCGGAGATTCGTCAACGGATCGCTCACGGAGTTGATGTCGGGAAATCCGTACGCGTTGCTCTCGGAGAATTACGCAATTGGACCCAACAAGACCCAACACTTGCCGCTAGATTCACTAGTTTAAAACGCATTGCCGCAGCGCTCGACCGACGCATCTCAATCGACAAGGCCCGCCTCCACGGTCGTGGAGCTGACGACACCGGTCGCATTCACGACAAACGGCTCGATTCAATAGACCGTTCAATCGACCGTCTAAGTGACATGTACACCGAAGTCGTTGCAGA
The DNA here is from genome assembly GCA_964587515.1 of uncultured Rhodospirillaceae bacterium. Classification (GTDB taxonomy): domain Bacteria; phylum Pseudomonadota; class Alphaproteobacteria; order MPNO01; family MPNO01; genus CAZPMO01. The sequence goes on from CAZPMO010000165.1 coordinate 1,633, forward strand.
AAAGGAGGCGATAGTCGACCTGAGGGATGAAGTTGCTATGGCGATTCAGCTCGGCCGTCTCGAGATGACTAGGCAGATCGCGGAAACCGCTATTCCCAGTCTTTCATCCCAAAAGAGCCCCGCACAAGATTTGACTACGCTTCGTGACGTCGCCAATGGCATTGCCAAACTCAACAATTCCATCGCTGCAGAAACAAGTATCCAAGAACCTCCTGGGGTCAATCCAAAAACCAAAATGTCTAGGCTGAGCCTCGGCAGCTTCAAAAATTTCTAAGGGAATCCAGATAATGATAAATAGTCGACAGCTCAGCCATTACTTCTTGGTTGGCACAATCTGCATCGGCTCTGTAATTCCACCTGTGGCCTCAACCTCTTTCGCCGAAACTGCAGAAAAGGCTGACACTCAAATACAGACAGCCCTTGAGGAGCGCACTGAAGCGTTTTGCGCGAGCGTGCTTCCCAACTGGCTCCACTCGCGGGGCGGCCTAGATGACCCGGTGGTCCGTGCCATTGTCACAGACTGCTATGTCGGAAAAATTAGGCTTGCTGTTCTCGGCCCAAACGGAAATATCGAGGGATCAACCCTCTCTGAACTTCCATCGGCTCTCCTGGCCAAAGAAACGGGATTGAAACTTGATCTGTACGCGCCAATAGCGGGAAAGCGTATTTGGTCAATAGGTAAACGGCAGGAGTAGTGTTGTGGATGCGACGCCCACAAGACAAACCAGATTCCTAATCGCTATCCGAGAACTCAATTCGATTGCGGCTGGGTTGATTCTTGTCGTTACCGTAGTGGTTGTTCTTCGATGGGCTTTTCCGGAGGTCTATGCCTCCGGCCTAATGCCGTTCATCGAAAAATATGTTGGTGTGGCTTGGCCATTTTTTGCAGCGGTGACAGCCCTTCTATTTTACGCGATCGGAGCGTGGCTAGCGGATGTGTTCGGTATGGCTATTTCACGAAATTGGAATACCATTGCCCAGGCTCTACACTGGGCAACAGAGGCATGCCCTCTGGTCGGACTTCTCACAACATTTCTTTCCCTTTTATTTGCCCTGCTGACCTATGGCGAAGCCGGACCAGGACGTCCAGAAACGCAGGCAGCTTTTATTACTCAATTCGCGATCGCATTTGGCAGCAGTATTGCCGGAGGGATTCTCGCACTCCTAGCTTTTACGTTGCACCGCCTCCTTCCACGGGAGGAGCTCAATGGCAAGTAGAGAGGAATTTTTCGAAGCCCTCCGAGAACTAAGCGGGTGGATCTTATGCGGAACGCTTCAAGTTTGGCACCGGTTCAGCGCAGAGCGCCATACCACCTCCAAGAATGAGAATATCTTGGTTCGGACAGAAAACAGTCCGCCGATGAACCCGCCCAGTCTTCGTCCGCCTACTCTCATGATCGATTTGCTGTTTGGTGCATTAATGCTTTTTGCCTTCCATATGGGTGATCCCAACGCCCGCACAGTGGTGAGCCAAAATTTCGACCTACCAACATCTGCCGAAACAACCGGAGCAAAGGGAGAAAAGCTTTTAGCAGCGGTCCCAATAAAGTCCGGAAATACATGGAAGTACGAACTTGCAGGAGGGAAACGAGTCGGAGCCAAGCAAGTACTAAAAATTGCTCAAAAGAGACAACATCGATTAGTTCTTGTCGTGGCTCCTGGAACTCCCATTCAAACCTACCTCGAAGCTGAACTGCCATTTAGAAAGCTCGGTGTAAAAGTCGGACTTGCCGTTGAAAGGAAAGGAGATCCCAAATGATTCGGTCAACATTCTTAATTAGTATTCTCGTGATACTCGCGGCGATCGCCTTCAAAAAGCCCGAACAGACAGCGTTGGAATTTGCACAGGAAGTTGCCCAAAAAACCCAATCATCGTTGACTGAACAAGGTCCAAAAATCATCACGAAACCTCATTTTGAGAATAAGGATGATTTTGAGCAGCGAGCCGTCCCCCCAAATCCTGACAAGTGGGAAGAAATCTCAAAGAAACTCAGAACGGCCATCGAGAAAGCTGAAAAAAAATCTACGGCATCGAAAGTTTCAGTGGTGCCGACAATAAAAACCGAACCACTCAAGCCAACGCATGAAATGGCAGTACGAAAATCCCCATTAAAGCATGTTGCAAGATCCAACGTGAGACCATCTCAGATGCCGCGTGTCCCAATTCCCGACGTGGGAATCAAATCCCTGCGTGAAGGAATATCGTCTAAGAACTCAATAGCTGAGGTTAGATCAACACTTGCAAGGCCCGACCTGACAGAAGTCCGTCTCAACTTGGAAAATGCGGCTCGGTTACTTTCCGAGGTGAAATGATGAAGCGATGGCGCTTCATAGGGTTTGTTCCGCTAGCCCTTCTTCTTGTTTTCTTCGTTTACGATCTAAGCAGCGAAAGGGTGCCGCCAATCAAGAATCAGTTTGGCCAAAGTAAGAGCAGTAAAACGTACCGAACGAAGGCCTTTAAAACAATTCCAGATCGTCTGCTCGACGGGCGAGTTTCTATTGTTCCCCTTTATAGGATAGGTGATCTACCGAGCAGAACTCAGGCCAAAACAGAAAAGGAGTTACCACCTTCCACAAAAATAAATCCTTCAGGCAATAAATCAAAGGTGCGTCCTCACCCCAGGAAAACTAAGCAGGGGAAACAAACCACAAGGTCATCACCCTCTACCCCCAATCCACAAATCCCTCAAGGAAATCAAGAAGGAGATCGACCTACCCTTATCGCAAGTTACGATCAAATCGGGTTCGATAGATATCTCGACATCATTGAGAGCGTTGGCCGTTTTTTTGTTCTGCTGAACCGAAATGGTGAAACGAAAATAGGCCCACCCGTGTCACTACTCCTTAGATCAACATTACCCCTCGAGAAACATCCCGGAAAAGGACTCGCCAAGACCCGCCCACACTTGGTGAGCGATGTGAAAGTGCAACAAAGGTTGACGACTATGCGCCTCCCAACCAACGCCTACTCTGACCGTGTTGCCCTTTTATTTACAGAAAAGTTCGATCGGTCTCTTTGGGCTGGTGTCACCAAAGCCTTACAGCGCGAAAAGATATCGCTGCCACAAGTTTTAGAAGTCAATGGCCACTATGTTCGTGGTCTCAAAGGATATTTTCTCAAATTTGACACCGCAAGATTGAGGCACAATAGGGGATATATTCGTCTGAACGACGCAGTAAGGGTCAAACTGTGATTAATTGGCCGCGATTCATTCTCCCGGCCGCAACATGGGGTGCTTTCCTGGCGATCAGCACCGCTAGTTACTGGCAAAGAGATAATTCTTTTGCACGGGCCGATCGAATCGAGCCCCCCCCGACCTCCGTTAAACGTCCGATCGACGATTCACCATACCAAAACGCCGTACAAGCCGCCGCGGACACATATGGAATTCCGAAAGCTCTAATAGCCTCCGTAATTGCGTGCGAAAGCAATTGGGCCCCCAATGCACATTCGCGAAAGGGAGCCCGAGGCCTCATGCAGATAATGCCAAAAACTTCCACAGGTACATTTGGAGTGTCCCCACAAGATCTTTGGGAACCATGGCTGAATATTCATGTCGGCACCGCATATTTGAGAGTTCTATCCAAGCGGTTTCGGGGAGACGCCAGAGCGACGTTAGCTGCCTACAACAGTGGGCCCAGCCGTGTCGTTCGAAAGTCAAAGTTACCAAGTGAGACCGAAAAGTATCTCCACTGTGTAGAAAGGCGATATTCAAGTTTTTCCCGACACTTTGTAACTCAAGGTAATTGAAACGTGTTGAGGCCGGATCGCATTATCACCAGCCAAAAACAAAAGACCTTCATCCATGCGATGTTGATCATGGTTGCCATTGCACCAGGCTGCGCCTCACATCAAAGGGGAGCCATGCTCGCCCCCCAAAAGGTAACCATTGATACCAATGCATTAAGCCAATCGGTTGAGGTTAACATTGATCCAGAATTCCATAGAAGCCGACCAAGTTGTGTTTTGTTAGTGCCGATTGGTATTCCGTCGACAAACACATCCCTCAATTACCTAATTGAAGCGTATTTTGCGTTTCATCTTAGTTTCCGATTTGACCGGATCATTTTTGGCAGAGCCAGAAACCAAGCGGCTTCAAAAGCTGGCCTTGACATTTTCCATATCAATGACCGATTTCTTTTTCATGAAATTGAAGATTGTGGAGCCGAAATTGAGTTGAGCGTTGTTCAAGCTCAGTCGGAGTTTGCGATGGTATGGGGAAAGTTAGATTTGCAAATCGAGGCAAAACTAACCCGCGCTAAGGATGGTTTTCTACTTTGGTCGGCAAGGCATGTCGCTTCTAGATCAACGGGAGGAATTGCATTTTCACCTTTTGGAATAGTTACGAACTCAATTGAAGCCTCACGATTCATGGCGGATGGAGATCAGTTTGTATCAATAATATCTGATGCTACAAGAAAGCTTGTAACGACAATCCCCTAAGAGCCATCAATTAGAAAATTTTGAGATTATTTTTCGTGACGCATAGATTACTCAATCTACAATTTGATTAGAAAAAATCCGAATGCCCGCCAGAAATGGGAAAAATGAAAGACCAAGCCAGATACATCAGAGTTCCGTTTGAATGTAAAGACGACGCCAAAAAAATTGGCGCACGTTGGGACGCGACAAACAAGTGCTGGTTTATCCCGTTCGGTGTGGATCCAATGCTGCTACGCCAATGGTGGGCGTATATTGACTGTCCGTATGAAGAGAAAGATGACGCAAGGAAGCTTGGTGCCAGGTGGGATAAGAACTTGAAGAGTTGGTATGTGCCTACAGGCGTGGATTTCAATGACTTTGAAAATTGGTGGCCTGCCTGGGTGAGCGAGAGAGTGGAGCTACCCGAACAAGGAGCGGAAGAGATTCGGTGGCATGAAGTAGATGGCGAACTAGGGGGCAGATACACGTTTTCTTTTTCTGAGGATTACACGAAATCAGGCGGCACGGCTCAAGTTTTCTTTGGCTGGAGAATTGATAGAGATAGCGGAGAAGTTGAAGATGGTGAAATACCAACAGTCGCGATCAAAAACTTCTATATCGACGATGGATCTCTCGATTTCACGATGTTCCAGAGAGAAGTTGACGCCCTAAGGAAATTGAACGGACATCCAAATGTCGTTTCGTTGATTGACTATGGGTTTGACACTGTAGATCGGACATTCTTTATAGTGACCGAATATATTCAGTTTTCCTTAGCAGATATTCTGAGCATAGGTAGAGGAGATACAATTACCTACCTAGGTGAGAAAATTTCAGGAGTTGAAGAAGAGGAAGAGGACAAATCGCAAACGTCTCCTGAAGAAAATTGGAAGGAGGCAGCTGGTTTGCTGGAGCAAATTTTGCTAGGACTAGTCCATTCTCTTAAAAGCGGCATCTACCACAGAGACCTGAAACCAGGAAACATTCTTTGTGCTATCAACGGCGCTAACGACATCGAGGTCAAGTTGTGTGACTTTGGAATTGCCACAAAGGCACAGGGGAAAAGTGGAGAAAAGACGGTCAGCTTCATAGGCACAGAAACTTACACACCTCCCGATCATAAGAGCAGCCACAAATACCCAGGTGCTAGAGATGTATATTCCTGGGGTGTAATTGCAATTGAAGCGTTATCTGAGCAACACTTGGAAGATAGGCAAGCTGTGGAAACAGCACTTGAAAATGAAGTAAAGCCTTATTTCCCAGTTCCAATAGGCACCCTTCTCGAAAAATGCATTTCCGTTAATCCGTCAAAGCGGCCCAAAAATGCAAAGAGCGTACTCAAGAAGATTTCAGAACTAAATACGGCGATAAGCTAGCTATCGTATAGCCTATGAACGCAACGGTTCTTCCACTTAGTTCATTTCACTAGTTTCATTGGCAAGAGCCGCCGTGATATTGAAATTTCCTTCAGGTAAACATTCTGATGGATATGGTCAGAGCAAGGTGACTTCAGGTACAAGTTCAAAGAATTGTACTTTCACAAGCCTTCTTTATTGCCGACTTATTCTTTCGAAACCCGATCAGCGTAGATGCTCGATACCTAGTCATACTGAAATCTAGTCGAAAGTGACTGGGCAAAGATGCAAACTGCTTACCTGTTGGTTCTTCATGTAACCACGATTTAGATTTGTAGACCGTATCTTCTGTCTCAAATGCATTGAGCCAGTCATCAGCTGATGCGAGGCATTGTACTCTGTCGCCCCTAGAAAGAACCTCGACTTGATCCGAGTGGTTCCCTCCGAGCGCAATCCATGTGTCCTTATATGAAAATACCCCTCCCCATGCATTGAACCCACTGGAATAGTATGATTTCCCGTCCAAAAACAGATCGACCCACTGAAAATTTGATCTGTCCAACAAATTGATCTCGACCATTTCTACGTGTGAAAGAACGGTTTTTTCTCGCCGACTGCCACTCGCAATGGTTTCAAATACATGCCCGCACAACGGACATTCTCGGGATGAGATCGGTATTTCAGACTCACAGCTAGGACAATCCATAGCCAAGTCAGCGTACTTTCCCTCATTACCGTCCAGATCTACATCCTGCTCAAGACTGCCATGCAGGAGCGATGAAATCCCGAAATCCAAAACTATGCAGTCTCTTTTTTGCACGTCTGGAAATTCTCTGTGGTCAACGGTACGCAAGCCTCTTCCCACCATTTGAATCATTGTAGACATTGCCGAGCTTGGTCGTAGAAGGACAATGCAACTTGTAGGCGGATAATCCCAGCCTTCGGTGAGAACAGCGACATTAACGACAACCTGGCTGTCTCCCGAATAATACCGCTCAAGAGCCTGAGCTCTTTCTTTCTTCGAAAGCTCTCCAGTTACTAGTTCACACTTAATCCTTTGGTCTTGAAACGCTTGGTGAACGCCCATTGCATGTTCAACTGTGGAGCAAAAGACGACAGTTTTTCGCCCTTCCCCCTTCTCCTTCCACTGCTCAACCACAGCATCATTAATTGGCTCTCTGTTCATAATTTCGTTTACAGCCCCCATATCAAAGTCGCCTGCAACCTGTCTAATGCCCCTAAGTTTTTGTTGGGCACCAACATCGACAATGAACGTCCTCGGAGGCACAAGGTGACCAGAACGGATCAATTCACCGACGAATATTTGATCCGCTACGTTTGAGTAATTCTTTCTCAAACCTTGCCCATCGCTGCGGTTTGGTGTGGCTGTAAATCCAATATGCTTGAGTGTTTCAGACCCTTCTCTGACTTTTTCGATGATCGCCATATAAGTGTCTGACGTGCTGTGGTGTGCTTCATCTATGACCAAGAAATCAATTTGAGGGATCTGATCCAAATTTGTCTCTCTTGAAAGAGTTTGAACCATGGCAAAGACGACTTGCCCACTCCAATCTTTCTGGTCAGCATTGATAATCGAGGTTTTGATAGAGGGGTTTATGGTACGAAATTTTTCGGCATTCTGCGCCGTCAGTTCATCCCTATGAGCTAAAACCAAAGCTCTCTTTCCAGATTCCCGTTCGATCAATCTTCCGAGTAGGTGACAAAATAAAACAGTCTTTCCCGCACCTGTTGGAGCAATGCCGAGCGTATCATCATACTTTTCAAGTGAACCAATAATTCGTTGCAGGAACAATTCCTGACGCGGTCTCAAGATCATAACCTGACCCTATTCAAGCCTTCAGCCACTCAGGTTCTGTCAATTCCAAAGGTGGGGAAGCTTTGACGGCAGGAACGAAATATCCATTTTCTATCATCAGGTCGTATTTTTCATCGCCAGCACCAAGAACTTTAGAAAGTACGTTTTCGTCTCGGCCTTGTTTGTTTTGAGCCACGCCAACCACGCCTACGAATGCAATACCATCGAGAACGTCATAACTCTCAATAACCCTCCCGAAAATAGCGCTTCTCGACATATCATGAGGAGATAGCCCTTGGGATGAATTTAGGATGCCTCGTATAGTATCTCGGCCGATGTCCACCCATCGATCACCTTTGAGACTGGAAATTCCGATTGGCATAGAGAATTTCTTGCCTATCTGGTCTCCAGAAATCACTCTTACAATTCCCCTCAAGTAGATATTCCCGCTTTTCGCTTTGGAGGCGATTCCTCCGTCCAAACACAATTCACTGTCGTCATGCCCACCATGCCTAATTTCAAGCTGTAGCACCGCTGTTGTTGCTTCTGGGATGAGCGCATCTTTTGCACAATAGGGGCAGGAAATCCCTCTATTATTCTTTTTGTAATATGGACGAGCGCACTTTCGGCACCTAACTTTTTTTCCTCTATCAGCCATCAATTACATCCAGGCGTTTTCCACCGTCTGCCCCTTGAAAGAAAATTTTCAACTGTTTTCACATAAATCGTATTTACTGGCTTAGTTGATAAACACATCCTAAGTAATTCAATCTATTAGATCATAGCTATTTAGCAAAATTAAGCGCCACATGACAATTTTGTGCAACCAACGCTCTCCAAGAAGACAGGATAAATTTGATAAGCTCCTTATCGATTACTCCAAAGAAAGACCATTTGAGGGTTGGAGCTATGACCAACTTTTTCGATGTATGGATGCAGCACTAACCTTCAACCCAATTAACATCGAGATATGCACTCTGATTTTGGATGAAGCAAATTTGGCAGGGCACAACACAAAGAAATTTCAAGAAAAGGTTCGCGACTTAGGCGTGAAGGACATCTCCTGGTTGCGCGGAGCTCGTAGTCGAGTTCAAAGCCTCATGGAGGAGTTTGGAGGGCCAGTCAAAAAACCAAAAAATTGCAAGCTTTACTTTATTTTACTGACTACGGAGCGTAGCACCCCAGTTCCATGGGGTGTTTACATAGGCCAGACCTCAAGAAAAATTGAGGACCGATTTGCTGTACATTTGGATCCAAGCGACCCAAAGGGTTCTTCTAAGGTCCGAAAAAAGGGTTGGCAGCTGTTGTACTCCCTCTCTTCTGTCGTACCGTCGATGTCTCGCGAAGAAGTACTAGAATTCGAAAGGCTGACCATTGATTCTCTACGAGGTAAACTCGAAAGAAAGTCATTGAGAAAGCTATCTCCAAATAGAGTGAAGGGTGGTTAACTTTCCCCACCAGCACAAAATTGACTTACCTACAGTAGGTGGAAAGCCAGAGCGCCGGAAGCTATCTCGAACTCTGTAGAGCCACGAGCGGTCGCCCGTCCCGTTCTCCTGAGGACCACGCCATCCAAATCCAAATAGAGTTTCGTTTTCATGCGCTCCTGACCTTTCTCCAGCAGATCGTAGTGGTGGGCGGCGCGACTGGGCTAACAACCGCGCCGCACGCCTTACTCGCTGTTTCTCACCTTGATGCCGTTCCGCTTGAATGCCGTGAGTAGCGCCTCGACCTTTTCGTCACGGGTCATTCTCGGTGTGAGCCTCGCTATGACGGCGGGCTTGATGGTTGCTGGATCAGGAACCGGTCCGGGGGGATCTGAAGATCAAAGACGACG
>CAZPMO010000166.1:0-3049 GCA_964587515.1 uncultured Rhodospirillaceae bacterium
CCCTCGGAGGGAATGCCGCATCGAAATTACCGGGCCGTCACCGCTGGACCCCGGATCAAGTCCGGGGCGACAAATGGTGCATGAACCGGCGCAAAACGACGAACGATGACGGAACGTTAGTATGCACGAGTTGGACTATTCCCATTTCCATCCGTCCTCGGAGGAAGAGGCGGAATTCATCAGCGACACCATCTGGAAGGCCGACAATGTCGAGCTGACCACGGTGGGCGTCGACGTGGGGTCGTCGACCTCGCATCTGATGTTCGCGCGCGTCCATCTGCAACGCCTCGCCGAGGCGCTGTCGAGCCGTTTCGTGGTGGTCGACCGGCAAATATTATGGCGTTCGCCGATCCTGCTGACGCCCTACCGGCCGGACTACACCATCGACGCCGATGTGCTGCGCGGTTTCGTGGAAAACGGCTATCGCGAAGCCGGTCTCGGCCGTGACGATATCGATTCCGGCGCCGTGATCCTGACCGGCGAGGCGCTGAAGCGTTCGAACGCGCGCGCCATCGCCGATCTGTTCGCCGAGGAATCCGGCAAGTTCGTCTGCGCCTCGGCCGGCCATAATCTGGAAGCGGTCATGGCGGCGCACGGCTCGGGCGCGGTCGCGCTGTCGCGCACCCAGAAAAAAACATTCCTGAACATCGATATCGGCGGCGGCACCACCAAGTTCGCGTTATGCCAGGACGGCGAGATCGTCGGCAACGCCGCAATCGCCATCGGCGGGCGGCTTGTGGCGTTCGGCGAAAACGACGAGCTGGTGCGCATCGAGGGCCCGGCGCAACAGATCGCGCGCGCCGTGGGGTTCGATCTGGTTCCCGGCAACAAGCTTGAAGGCGACACCCGGCGCGACTTCCTGCGCAAGATGGTCGATGTCATCGTCGCCCATGTCATGCAAGGCGACCCGGACGGGCTGGTCGCGGAACTGCTGGTCACGCCGCCTTTGCCGAAATCGCCCCGGCCCGACGTGATCTCGTTCTCGGGCGGCGTGTCGGAATATGTCTTCGAGCGCGAGGACGCGCCGCACGGCGATCTCGGCAAGGCGCTGGCCCATTATCTGCATCACGCGCTGACCGAAAAACGAATTCCCTACCCCGTCTACGATCCGGGCCAGGGCATCCGCGCCACCGTGGTCGGTGCCTCGCAGTTCTCGGTCCAGGTGTCGGGTAACACCATCATGATTTCCGACGAGGCCGCCTTGCCGCTGCGCAACGTGCCGGTGGTCAATCTGCGGGTCGATCTGAACGGCGAGTTCACCGCCGAGATCGTCGCGGATGCGATTCAAGGCGCGCTGGTCCGCAACGACATCGATGTGGAGGAAACCGACGTGGCGCTGGCGTTCCGCTGGGGCGGGCTGCCGCTGCATGCGCGGCTGCACAAGCTGGCCGACGGCATCCGCACGGGCCTCGCACGCACCATCGCGCTCGGCAAACCGGTGGTGCTGATGATGGACGGCGACGCCGGGCGCACCATCGGCGGTATCCTGAAGAACGAGTTCTTCATCGCCAGCGACATCGTCTCGGTCGACGGGGTACAGCTCAAGGATCTCGATTACGTCGATATCGGCGAGATGATCCATCCGACCGAAGTGGTGCCGCTGATCATCAAGTCGCTGCTGTTCTCGACGCCGGAAACCGCCGGCCGAGATTCGGCGGCGGCGCATCTCGGGGGTTAGGGTCGACAAGAGTATTTTTCCCAAACAGTCATGCGCGGGCTTGACCCGCGTAACTTTCGCCGGGGCGGGAGATGGCCGGGTCAAGCCCGGCCATGACGAATTTGGATAAATTTTTGAAGTAGCCTCCGCCAATAACAACAAGAAAAGCCATGGGATACATATTTACACTGGGATTTCTGTTCGGGTTGCGTCACGCGCTCGACGCCGATCACATCGCGGCGGTGGCGACGTTGACGACCCGCGCGAAATCGGCGCGCCAGGGGGTGCGGCTCGGCGTCGCCTGGGGTCTCGGCCACGCGCTGACGCTGTTCGTGGTGTGCGCGGCGGTGATCGCCACCGGCGCGGCGATATCCGAGAATTTCGCCGGCGTCCTCGAATTCGCGGTCGGCGTGATGCTGGTCGGGCTCGGCCTCGACGTGATCCGCCGCGTGGTGCGCGACCGGGTTCACGCCCATGCCCACCGCCACGACGACGGCGCGACCCATCTGCATCTGCATGCCCATGAGGCGGCGCTCGCGCATACGCCGAAGGCCCACGCCCATCCCCACGCGGCCGGGCTCGGCCGGCGCGCGCTGGTGATCGGGCTGATGCATGGGCTCGCCGGTTCCGCGGCGCTGCTGGTGCTCAGTGTCGGCGCGTTGGAAACCGCGGCCTACGGGCTGGTCTACGTGGCGCTGTTCGGTCTCGGCTCCATGATCGGCATGGCGGCGTTGTCGTTGACCATCGCGCTGCCCATGAAGTACTGCGCGCGCTGGGTCACCTGGGGCTATAACGGCGTCCATGCCACGGTCGCGCTCGCCAGCATCGCGCTCGGCGGGATGGTGATGACCGAGACCGGCGCCCCCGCCGCCGCCTGGCTGGGACTCGGCTGACTCAGAAGCGCAGGATTCCTTCCCACACCAGCTTGATTTCCATCACGACGATGATGCCGATGACCAGCCGGTTGAACTGCTTGGCGCTGACCAGCCGCGTCAGGCGCATGCCGATCGGCACGAAGATCGCGGTCGGAATCAGGGCGATCAGGCCCTCGATCAGGCGCGTCTGGTCCATCAGCCCGGCTCCCGAGACCGCGAATAAATGGGTGGTGGAGATGGCCAGGAACATCACCGAGACGCCGAACACGTAGGATTCGTTTTGCAGTCTGTAGGAATGGATCCAGGTGGAGATCACCGGCCCCGATATGCCGGTCGCGCCCTGTGAAATGCCGGCGCATGTGGCCAGCACCGGCGAGGCGCGCCGCGCCGCTTTCCCTTCCGGCCCCGGGAGGGGACCGCGGCCCTGCTGGCCTTCCTGGAGAGCCTCGACGCCGCGGGCAGCGCCGGTCTGGGGGCGCTGCTCGAGGTGCCCCAGCGCTTTCATCAGGCCGGACGC
>CAZPMO010000166.1:3059-10854 GCA_964587515.1 uncultured Rhodospirillaceae bacterium
GAGGCGCGCCGCGCCGCTTTCCCTTCGAGACGAAATTCCGGGTTGAGCACGAGGATGACCAGATAGAGCGCGATCCACACGGTCAGGATATAGAGCAGCGTCGTGTCGTCGAGATTGGCGAGCGCGTAGACGCCGCCGATTGTGCCGATCGCCGCCATGCCGAGGGCCAGCTTCAGGCCGGGCACCGATTGGGCGAGATCGCGGTAGGACCAGACGATCCAGACGTTGGAGGCGAATACCGGCACCGTCATCACCACCACCGCATGTTCGACGCCCAGGAAACTCGACAGGATGGGGATCGAGATCAGCGGCAGGCCGATGCCGATCAGACCCTTGGCCAGCGACCCCAGGCTGATGGCGATGAAAATGATGATGAGCGTATCGACGCTGAGATCGAGTCCGAACAAACCGACGCCTTTTCTATTCGGCCGCGACCGTGTTGCGCAGAGTTCCGATGCCGGAAATCTCGACTTCGACCGTATCGCCGGGAACCAGCCAGCGCGGCGGGTTGAGCCCGGCGGCGGCGCCCGACGGCGAGCCGGTGGAAATCATGTCGCCGGGACGAAGCGCGCAGAAGGTCGAGATATAGGAGATCAGATAGGGCGCCGAGAACACCATGTCGTCGGTCGGCGAATGCTGACGCGTCTCGCCGTTGACGCGGGTCTCCAGCATCAGCGCGGCGGGATCGGGGACTTCGTCGGCGGTGACGATCCACGGACCGAGCGCGCCGGAGCGCTCGAAATTCTTGCCCGGCGTGACCTGCGGGCCGCGCCGCTGCCAGTCGCGCACGCTGCCCTCGTTCATGACCGTGTAGCCCGCCACGACGCCAAGCGCGTCTGGTTCGCTCACGTGGCGCGCGGCGCGTCCGATCACCACCGTCAGCTCGGCCTCGTAGTCGAATTGATCCGAGGCGGCGGGCTTTATGATGGGCGCGCCATGGGGGGCAAAGCTTTCATGGGTGCGCATGAAGATCGACGGGAACTCGGGAATCTCCATCCCCATCTCTTGGATATGCTCGACATAGTTCTGGCCGACGCAGAACACCCGCGCGCCGGGGACCAGCGGCAACAGCGCCTCGACGGCGTCCGACGCATGATCCGCCTCTTGTCCGGCCGACCGCGCGCGAACCGCGTCCTGACCAGCGGGGGAAAGCGCGGAAGCAAGGTCCGGCGCGGCGTCGGAAACGTCGATCACGCCGCCGTCGGTCGCCACGCCAAGCGTCGGATTTCCGGCGTGGCGATAACATATCAGCTTCATGGGGTCCTCATTCCGCCTCGACGGTGTTCCTGAGAACGCCGATCGGAGGGATCTCGATCTCGATGCTGTCGCCCGGCTTCAGCCAGCGCGGCGGGTCTTCCTCGATCGCCGAGCCGCCCGGGCTGCCGGTTGCGATCATGTCGCCAGGCTCCAGCCAGGTGAAATTCGAGACATGGGCGATCACGTAGGGCAGCGAGAAGATCATCATGTCGGTGGCGCCGTCCTGGCGCACCTCGCCGTTGACCCGCGTGATGATGGGGATTTTCGACAGATCGGGCAGCTCGTCGGCGGTCGCCATCCACGGCCCGACCGCGCCCGAGCGATAGAAGTTCTTGCCGGGGCAGTTCTGGGTGCCGCGGCGCAGCCAGTCGCGCACGGTTCCCTCGTTCATGATGGTATAGCCGATCACGTGTTCGAGCGCCTGGTCCTCCGGGATATGGCGGCCCGGCTTGCCGATCACCGCGACCAGTTCGCCCTCGAAATCGAGCATGTCGGAGGCGCGGGGCTTCAGGATCGTCTCGCCGCAGGCCGCGAAGCTCGACGGGAAACGCGGGAAAATGCTGGGATATTCCTTGGGTCCGCCGCTTTCGACGACCTCGTGATAGGCGCGGTAGTTGCGCCCGACGCAGAAAATCTTGTCGGGCCGCGTGATCGGGAACATGTACTCGACATCGTCGAGCGCGATATCCGGCGACGCGCCTTCGGCCTCGCGCGCGATTTCATCGAGGGCGAGCCCGACGATGGCGTCGCGCAGCGTCGGATAGGCGCCGTCCATGCGCGCGGTCATATCGATGATGCCGTCGCCCTGGACGACGCCGTATTTCTCCGCGCCGCCATGGCGGTAGCTGATCAGCTTCATGGGGCCTCTCCCCTTCCCGATTTTCGGCGACTATAGGCCCCGCTCCGAGCGCCAGCAACCACGGCTCAACCTGGGATCAGGGCAATCCGGCGAACGACCGGACAGTCAAGCTCCGCACCAGGCCACACCCCCGCTCGTCACCCCGGACTTGATCCGGGGCCCAGCGGTGGCGTGATCAAATCCGCTCGGAAATGTGTTCTCCCCGACTTCCGGCTTTCCGGAAGGGCCTTGCCCAAACGATTCGGTTTCCATCGGATGGATCGCTGGACCCCGGATCAAGTCCGGGGTGAAATTTCTTTCTTGGAGCCACGTGGAAGCTATTCACCCGATTGCCCTGGGCCCGAGATTTTCTCCACTTCGCGCAGCAGCTTACGAAGCGATTCATCGGCGATACCAAGCGCGTCGAGGTGCCGGACCGTGTTTTCCAGATAAGTTCGGTTGGAGCCTCGCTGGCCCGACGCGCCGGCGATGCGGCGCGCGGTCCGTCCGATGTCGAGCCGCTTTACATAGAGTGGATCGGCGCGGTTGATCACGAAGGCATAGGCGTGCAGGCGTCCGCCCGGCGTGGTGACCGGGACCCGGCGGCAGAAATAAATGTCCTCACGCAGCTCGCGGTCCTCGAGATAGCGCGCCGTCGCGTCGCGCTCGGCGGCGCGCACGCGCAGCACACGGCCCTGGCAGGCGCCGCCGAAATCGAGCCCGAGCGACAGACCCGGACGGTCCGGCGTGCCGCGATAGATCACCGAGGAAAGGCAGAAGGCGCGGTGATAGCCGCGCAACAGCGCCGGGCGCGTCTCGGCCACCGGAAACGGCGCGTCCCACATCAGCGATCCGTATGCGAAGAACCAGACATCGCCGGGTCCGTCATAGACGACCCGGTGCCTCGGCGCGGTCATGTGACGCGAGCGCGCATGGTCACCAGCGCGACGCCGGTGGCGGCGATCGCGAACCCACCCAGCGCGACCGGACCGAAGGTCTCGCCGAAAGTGAGGTAGCCCATCGCGACGGCGGTCGGCGGGGTGAGATAGAACAGGCTGGAGACCCGCGCCGCCTCACCGCGCCGCAGCATGATGAAATAAAGATTGGTGGCCGCGATGGAGAGCACCAGCGACAACCAGACCACGGTGAATGCGATCTCCGGACCCCAGACGACCTCTCGGGTCTCAAAACCGAACGCGACGGCGCCGCTTGCAATGGCGGAGGTCAGGTGCTGGATGATGAGACCGGAGCGGAGGTCCATATCGGCGCAGTAGCGCTTCTGATAGAGCGAACCGGCGGTGATCAGGAACGGCGTCAGCGCTATGGCGCCGAAGCCCAACGTCGTGCCAGTGCCGATGGAGAACCTCTCCGACATCACCACCGCGAGCCCGCCGAACCCCAGGACGAACCCACCCCATTGCCGCAGGCTGATGCGCTCCGACAGCACGCGGCCGACCAGCGCGGCGGTCAAGAGCGGCTGCATGCCGGCGATCAACGCGGCCGCGCCCTGGCTTACCCCCTCGCCCAGCGCCACGAACATGCAGCCGAGATAGGCGAATTGCAGCAGGAACCCCGCCACCGCGATGTGGCCGGCCTCGCGCCAGCTTCGCGGCCAGCGCACCGTGATGAACGGCAGGATCGCCAACACGATCGCCACGTTGAGCGCGGAGCGCACGGTCATCAGCGTGAAGGGCTCGATAAATTGCACGCCGAATTTCACCGCCGGAAATCCGGACGCCCAGAACAGCACGAACAGGCCCGGCGCGCAGACGATCCAGATCGGTGTTTTGGCGGGCGGTTCAGCCATACTCATTCCTCAGCGCGCCGCCAGCGCGACGCCGGCGACCGCGATCGCCATGCCGCCCAGCGCCAGCGCCCCCAGCGTCTCGCCGAACGCGAGCCAGCCCATGATCGCGGTGGTCGGCGGGCTGAGATAGATCAGGCTGGTGATCCTTGCCGCCGCGCCGCGCCGCACCAGCCAGTAATAAAGCGTGATCGCGATCACCGACAGGCCGAACGCCGACCACAGCAGGGCGAACAGAAATTCGCCGGTCCACTGCACGACCATCGTCTCGAACGTGGCGGCCAGCGCGAACATCACCGCGCAGGAAACGACATTCTGCACCGCGACCGAACTCCTGATATCGAAATCGCCGCAGAACCGTTTCTGGTAGAGCGTGCCGAGGGTGATCGAGACCAGCCCCAGCGCGCCGAAGGCGAAACCGGCCACCGGCGCGCCGGCGATCGTGACGCGCTCGGCCACCACCATGCCAAGCCCGACGAAGCCGAGGCCGAGGCCGAGCCACTGGCGCGCGCCCACCCGTTCTCCCAGGAAGGAGCCCACCAACGCCCCGGTCAGCAGCGGCTGGAGCCCCAGTACGAGCGCGATGATGCCGGTCGAGATGCCGAGATAAATGCCGTAATACGCGCCCACCAGATAGAAGGTCTGAACCATCAGCCCGGCGGTAACGATATGCAGCCAGTCGCGCGGCGCGCGCGGCCATTCCACCTTCCACAGCAAACAGATCGCCAACAACGTCGCGCTGCCGATCACGAAGCGCAGGGCCAGAAAGGTGAACGGCTCGGCATAGGGAAAGCCGTATTTCGCCGCCACGAAGCCGCTGGCCCAGAAGAAGATGAACAGCGCCGCGACCAGGGCGAACAAGGCCGGGCTGAACGGCGCGGCGCGGCCGGTCGCCATCAGTGCGAGAACTTAAGGGTATGAGACGGGGTCATGGGCGCGGGAGTGTAGCGCCCGGCGTCCTTCCCTGCAAAGCGCCGCCCCGACGGCGCGCCAAAAAATAAGCGCCGCCCCGACGGCGCGCCGAAAACAGCGCCGCCTCGACGGCGGTGCGGAGGCGATTTATAAACGCATCGGAGATCGGAGAACGGCATGATACGCCGAGTCATTGTCGCCGCCGCGCTGCTTCTGGCCGCGGCCGGAGCCTACAGCGCCTACTGGATGAGCGCGGCCGATACGCTGCGCGCCGAGATCGCCCGCTGGGCGGCCGAGCGCCGCGCGGAAGGCTGGACCGTCGCCTATGACGGACCGGAAATATCCGGATTTCCCCTGGCCCTGGGCGCGACGATCGCCACGCCGCACCTCGCCGTGCCGGGATGGTCGTGGCATGGGCCGACCGTCATGGCCTCGGCCCGACCCTGGTCGCCGGGTGAGATCGCATTGAATTTTCCGGGCGCCCACCGGATCGAGATCGTTGGCCGCGACAGGCGCCGCGTCATCGTCGCGAAAGCCGGCGCCGCGACCGGATGGTTTCGCGCCGCCGCCGATGGGCGGATCGCCGAGGCCGCCGCGAACCTGACCACCGTCGAGGCCGGCCGCGCCGGGGATGACGCGACGACCACCGCGGCAAAAGTCACTATTCGCCTGATCCCGACCGGGTCGCGGATCGCGATGACGATTACGGATATGCTGTTGCCGCCCGACACGCGACCGCCTTTGGGCCGCGCCGTCGAGCGCATCGATTCCCTGGTCGCGCTGCAAGGACCCATCGCCGGTCAGACCCCGCACGAGGCGCTGATGCGGTGGCGGGACGGCGGCGGGACCATGGAGATCGAACATCTGCGGCTGTTGTGGGGCGGGCTCGATTTCTCGGGCAGCGGGACGATGGCGCTCGACGGCGCGCTGCAACCGATCGGCGCGATGAAGGCGCGCATCGCCGGCTACCGCGCGCTGGTGGACGCGCTGGAGACGGCCGGGCTGTTGCGCGGCACGGACGGCTTCGTCGCCAAGCTGGCGCTCGGCATGGTGGCGCGCGCGACGCCGGGCGGCAACAACATCGTCTCCCTGCCGGTCACGCTTCAGGACCGTCGCCTCTCCATCGGCCCCGCCAAACTGCTGCGCCTGCCCGCCATCAAATGGGATTAATCCGCTAAAGCGCCGCGCGCGGTGTCGATCAGGGCGGCGGCGTCGGGCGGCGACCGGTTGCCGCGCCAGGCTACATGCTGGTCGGGGCGCACCAGGACGAGATCGGCGGCGTAGAGATCGCGCGCCGCGGGCCCCGGCACGTCGAGGATTTCGAGCGGTGCGCGGCACGCGGCGGCGGCCTCTTCGATGGCGGAGACATCGGCCCGACTGCCGCCCAGACGCAACAGCGTGAAGCCCGGCCCCAGCCGGTCGTACAGCGCCTCGCCCTCGCCCATCCACACATGCGGCGCGCGCGCGCCGGGGCACGCGTTGGGCGCGTAGGCGTTGGGGTCTTCGGGCGGCGGGTCGGTTCCGTCATGATCGACGATGGACGAGTCTCCATAGCGCACCCCCAGCATGATGCCGGGAATGATGAATTCGCTGAACGCGTGGGCCCCGAGGCGGGCGCCTAGCGCGTCCCGTTCGGCGCGCCCGGCCGGGGTGTCGCGTTCGACGTCTTCGGTGATCGGCACCGTGCCCACTGAATCGGCGAATCCGCGCGCGAAATTCACGTTGCGGTGGCCGATCGGTCGGCGTTCGTCGTCATAGCTTTGGGCAAGACCGTCGCCGCCCCAGCCCGCGCACAGAGCCGCCAGCTTCCAGCCGAGATTGGCCGCGTCGTCGACGCCGGTGTTCATGCCCATCCCGCCGGTCGGCGTGAACAGATGCGACGAATCTCCGACCAGGAACACCCGGCCCGCCACGAAGCGCTGCGCCACCAGGCTGAAACCCGCCGTCCACGGCACCGCCGAAAGGATCTCGATCGGCGCCTCGCGGCCCGCCATTTCCCGGAGGATCCCCGCCGCATCGACCGGTCCCCCGTCTTTCGGCATGTTGGTCTGGAGCAGGAACCGGTCGGTATCGTCCACATGGATCAGCAGCCCGCGCACCCGGGGATTGAACACCCAGTACTGCCAGGACCGCGCCACCTTGAGCCAGGACGAAACATCGCGGGCGCGGAAATAGGCGGCATACATGGAGCCGCCCATGAAAGGCCGCACCACGCCCGACTCGCCCTCATATTCGATGCCGAGCGTTTTGCGCACGATACTGTTGCCGGCGTCCGCGCCGACCAGATAATCCGCCTCGAACGTGACCCGCCGCCCGGTCGCGACCTCCTCGGCAATGGCGGTCACGTGGCTGTCCCGATCCTCGAACTCAACCAAACGCCAGCCGAAACGGAGATCGATCGCGGGCAGCTCCTCGGCCCGCGCCTTCAGATGCCGTTCGAGATAAATCTGCGAGCAGCGATGCGGCGGCTCGGGCGAGGCCCAGTGGCCGGCGCCGGCGCGCGCCTCGGCAAGCGCTTGCGTGCGCGACGGCATGTTGAGCCGCGCCAGCTCAAATCCGTCTAGGCCGGTGAAATAGGCCACATCGGTGGGATGGTCGTCGGCGAGGCCCGAGGCGCGCACCCGCGACGCCACGCCGAGACGGCGCAGATGTTCCATGGTGCGCGCGCCGATGGCGTTTGCCTTGGGGTGGGTCGCGGTGTCGGGCCGGTCGTTGAGCAGCACGCAATCGACGCCGCGCACGCCGAGTTCCAGCGCCAGCACCAGCCCGACGGGGCCGCCGCCGGCAATCAGAACGGGTGTACGGATCAGGTCATCGGACATCGCCGCCGCATCATATACCAGCGGTCCTTGATATTGACCTGTTTCACCGGAGAGAAATTCACCACCGGGCAGGAGTGGTTCGCGCCGTGGTACGAGTACCACAAGCGGGCCACGACGCCCCCGGTGGTGAATTTATTCCGGCCTTCGGTGACCGCGGGGGGG
>CAZPMO010000167.1:0-10837 GCA_964587515.1 uncultured Rhodospirillaceae bacterium
AACCGTATAGCCGCCATTTTCTTCATGCAGCACCAGCCCGGACGCGAATCGCAGTGGCGTCGCGACGCCTTTGCGCGCGCGCACCAGAACGCGTTTCGCGGGCTTGCCGCCGCGCCCGGGCCATAGCGGGAATACGACGATCTCGCCGGCCCGGCCATGGAGCCCCGCGAGCGCTTCATCGAGTCGGTCGGCGCGATGGATCAGGGTCAGCGTGCCTTTATGCCGCACCATGCGCAGTCCGAAGGCGAGCCAGTCGGCGAGACCCGAAACTCCCTCCACGTGGGACGCGGCGCGCGCCGGATCGGGCGAGACATTGACCTTTCCGGCCACCAGATGGGGCGGGTTCATCATCACATGATCGAAGGCGCCGGCCGCCAGACGCGGCGGCGGGCGCGCGATATCGCCGATCATCACGTCGACTTCATTGCGAAATCCATTGAGCCGGACATTGTCGCCGGCCAGCCGCACCAGATCGGCTTGCGGTTCGATCCCGACCACGGCGCAACCCGCGACGCGCCGGGCGAGGCACAGCGCGGCGGCGCCTGCGCCGGCACCCGGTTCCAGTACGGTGTCGCCGGGCCCGGCGGGAACCGCGCCGGCCAGCAGCACCGAATCGATAGCGGCGCGAAAACCCGCGCGCGGCTGGCGCAGCACCACGTTTCCGTCAAGCAACCGGTCTTCGGTAAATTCGTCGAACGCGGGCGCTGTCATTCGGGCCTCAAACGGTCGCCTTCGCCGGCCTCCTCGATCAGACGCCGGGCCAGATGGTAATCCGGATCCTCCACCATCAGGCGGCGCGGAATGGCGTAAGTCCCGCCCTGCGCCGCGCTGGCGTGACCATCGAGCACGACCGTCTCGATACGTTCGGCCCTTAGCAGAGCCTGCATCCAGGACAGAAGAACCGGTTCGTTGGTGCGCAAAAGTTCCTTCACGGGCGTCCGGACGGTCGGGCAAATGGTCGCATTATCGTACGACCCCGACCGTACGGCTTGACCAGACGCCGCGCAACGCTATCTTGCCCCGGTATCCGACTTGGTGGACAGAAATTCCAGGAGAGAATCGTGAGTGTCGTCGTCAAGCTCAACGCCGACGGGCGCGGCGGTCAGCCGGCATCGCTGGACAAGCTCGGCGCGCTGACGGCGGAAGACATCGAACGCGTCAACCGCGCCATCGTCGAAAAGATGCAAAGCCCGGTGTTGCTGATTCCGCAGGTCGCCGGACATATCATCGCCGCCGGCGGCAAACGGCTGCGGCCGATGCTCACCCTCGCGGCGTCGCGGCTGTGCGGCTATCAGGGCGACCGCCATATCGGGCTCGCCGCCTGTGTCGAGTTCATTCACACCGCGACGCTGCTGCACGACGACGTGGTCGACGAAAGCGATCTCAGGCGCGGCAGCGCGACCGCGAACGCGGTGTGGGACAACAAGGCAAGTGTGCTGGTCGGGGACTTCCTTTTCAGCCGGGCCTTCGAACTGATGGTGGCCGACGGATCGCTCGATATTCTCGCGATCCTGTCCGAGGCGTCCTCGGTGATCGCCGAGGGCGAAGTGCTCCAGCTCATGACCGCCAACGACACCGAGACCACGGAAGAGGACTATATCGAGGTTATCCAATCCAAAACCGCGAAGCTGTTCGCCGCCGCCACGGAGATCGGCGCGATAATGGGCGAGCGTCCCCTGGCCGAACGCGAGGCCTTGAAGAATTTCGGTCATAATCTCGGCATGGCGTTCCAGCTGGTCGACGACGTGCTCGATTACGCCGCCGGTCAGGCGACGCTCGGCAAGACGGTGGGCGACGATTTCCGGGAAGGAAAAATCACGCTGCCGGTGGTGCTGGCGCTGCGCGCCGCCGACGACGACGGCAAGGCGTTCTGGCGGCGGACTCTGGAGGATCTGGAGCAGAAGAAGGGCGACCTCAGGCGTGCGATCACGCTGATGGAGCGCTCGGGCGCGCTGCATGCCACGCTCGATTACGCGCGCCGCTATGGCGCGACGGCCAGCCAGGCGCTGGAACCCTTCCCCGACGGCCCCGAAAAACAGGCCCTCCAGGAAAGCATCTCCTTCGCCATCGAACGCGCCTTTTAGCGCCGGCCGAGCCGCCCGAGGGAGGCCCGCTACATTCGCTTCAGCAGCTCCCGCCGCTTGGCCGCATATTCTTCCTCGGTGATCAACCCCTCCGCGCGCATGCTCTTCAGCGCCCGCAATTTTGTGATGACATTGTCGGATGCATTCCTGACCTTCCGCGCAGTGGGGACTGCTCGCGCGGGCCGAACCGGCCTTTGGGGCGTTACGCGAATATTTGCGCGACGAAACGACGCGAGCGGCGCAACGAGTTTTCCGAAGACCCACGCTTTTTTCCCGGCCCGAGCATGAACTTGAATCCAGCCGCTTTTTTTTCGCCCGGTCGTCATCAATATCCGGCCCGATTTGAATTTGGCGATAACCGCCGCGGTCGCGCTGGGATCGACACGTGCGTTGAGACGGTTCACCCCCACCCGCACCGGATCCGGTCCGACGGCGATCGCAACACCGGGACGCGGCGGCGAACGATCGAATTCGCCCTTGGCGGCGCGACTGCAGGACTTGCCAAGCACCTTCAGCGCGGCGGCGGCGCATACCAGGGCAAGCCGTTTTACCGCTGACGAATCGCCCTGGGCGCGGGCGAGCGAAATTCGGTAGGGAATCAGCATTTTGGGATCGCCGAATTCGACTTTTGCGCGATCGAGCATTCTTGCCGCGCCCTTGAACTTTCGGATGCTTCGATTGATGCGCGCGAGCTGGGTGAACGCCGAAATGGTGGGCGCTTCGGTCGCCAGCGCGACCTCCAGATAACCCACGGCGCGCGCCCAGTTGCCGGACCGTTCCGCGACATCGGCCGCCAGGCGCCATGGGAATGAATGACCCGGCGGCGTTTCGGCCAGTACCGGTCCGATCAGGCGGTTCGCCTCAAAGAGGTCGCCTCGATTTAGCGCGCGCTCCACGTTGAAGGCCCGCCTGTAGATGTCGAGCAATAATCCGGTCGAGCCTTTTTCGGTCGCCGTCTTCCACGGATCGGTCGCCACCTCGCCCGGGTCGAGGTCGTCGTACTCGCGTTCCGTATAGCCCAGGACCGTTTTCCGCCGTGACTTGGCTTCACGGTGTTCGACCGAAAACTGGTTGACGATCCGATTTGCCGAGAATGTCAGCACGGTCTTGCCGGCGGAGAACATTTGTTTGAAGGCGCCGCGAATCCCTTCCCGTCGAAGGGTATCCCGCATCTGGGCGTCAATGATCGCGGACTGTTTCGCGAATAGCGTTTTCGACTGGGCTTCACGGTCCTTGGCGTTGGCGATCAGGGCGCGAAAAAACGCCGCCCGCCCCTCGTCCTGATAACCGGCGGCGAACAGCAAATCCACTCCCAGAAGGTCGGCCTCATCCTCTTCCTTACGCTGAAGAGAGGGGCGCAGCACCTTGTCGCCGAGCTTGTATGCAATCTGCGCCGCCAGCAGACGTTTGTCCTCCTGCGCCCCGCCCGCTGTCCGGCCCATCCTGCGCGCGAGCGCATTTTTCGCGGCGACCGCCGTGTTCAGAGCGACGATTCCTTGCTCCTGAGCCTTGAAAAACCAATCCCCCTCGGCATGGCCAAGCAGGACATGCGACAACTCGTGCGCCAGAAGCATCGCGAGTTCATCCTCGCTCTTGATGTTGTTGATCGCGCCGAGCGAAAGGAAAACCGCGCCGTCCGGATAAACCACGGCGTTGTACCGATCGTGGGCGGCAATCCGGACCCTGATCGAAAGACCCTTGCGCGGAGAGGCCTCCAGCAAACGCCGCGCGACGCCCTCCACATAGTCTTCGAGAAGCCTGATCGGGACCAGTGGCGAGGCCATCGGCGTATGCTCGAGCCGCGCCAGAAGCAAACCCCGTTCACCCGCCTCACCTCCGTCGGTGCGGGTGAACGGAATAGTCGGCAAGCGATCGACAAACTTGCCGTTGAACCCGTCATAGGTCTCGGCGCCGGGGTCCAGGCGGATCAGGAATCGCTCGAACTCACTGACGTCTTTTTTGTTCCCGTCATCGTTTCCGGTGCTATCGCGATCGGGATCCATCATCGAAGGATCGCCGATATCGGCTTCGTGGTCGGAAGCCAAGGAGAGGCCCGACGCGGCGATCACGGCCACCGCCAGCACCAACGCCAGGAGACGCCGGCTCAACAGCCTTCGTCGGCGCCCCGCACGCCCCGCACCGTCAATTTGGCGACGCCACCCACCTTGGCGCACCCACCGACATCGAGTTTGATCTTCTCGTTGGTCTCGATCTGGGATTTTTTAATCCACCCGGACACGGGTTTGTCCTTGATCGTAAATCGCACCTTGATCAGACCGCTGCGCGACGGCTTGCCGTAAAACGGCGCCGGCATTTTGATGTCTTTGCGGGAATATTTCCTGACCGGCTTGCCGCCCCGGTGACTGGGATAGATTTTGATCTTCTGAACCAGGATTTCAGTCACCGCGCCGTCGGCGCGCGCGGTCTCCGTGGAGGCGACCACCAGGAGCAAAAAGGTCGAGACAATCGCGATAGCGTATAACAGCCGCATACCAGCCCCCCGACTTGTTTCCACCTATAGAAAATTTCGATCACTATATCTAAATGTATGCCTACTTCAATTATTAATTGAATTTATATTTTTATTTTCTTCGGATTTGTGTTGGAGCCAGGGCAATACTGCTTCCAACCGGTCGTCGAGCACCCATTGGACGACGATACTGACGCCGAACATCCCGAGCCAGTTGATCGGAGCAAGGCGTTCGCCGAGGAAAAGGAACATCGCAACGCCCATGGCCAATGCCAGCGAAATTCCGTAGGTAAGCAACGACAGCGTGACGCGGCGGACAATGGCGCGCGCCACCCGCGCGCCCACGGCGAGGTCGGCCGCTGCGGGATCGAGGGCGTCTTTTCTCCAGGCATCGACGATCCGTCCGGCCCGATCGCGCCCTTCGATCATCACCAGAGCCATCAAGAACAGCATCATGAACGTAAGAGGCCTCAAATATCCGGGCCGGTCCGCCCTGAAGTAGCGCGGACCCAGGCTGAGCAGATTGTCGAGCGCCATTGCGTGCATGAACACGCCGGACGTCGGGCCATGGGTCGGCGTCTCGACGATATCGGCCGCCCCTTCGATCTCCATGCCGTAAAAGACATGGCGGCCCCGGATCGCCCCCGCGAGGGTTTCATTCGCAGTGCATTGCGACCGCCGGCCGCCGACCTCCCGGCCGTCGCGTCGCAGTCGAACCAGATCCCGCGCCGGCACCAGCGCCGGATAAGGGCAACTCTGATAAAAGGGCTGGTCGGCGAACAGGTTCGAGCGCACCAGCTCAAGGAACCTGACGCCCGCGTTTCGGCCGACCTCGCGACAAGTCACGCCCCGACCGATTTGGTCCAGATTGACATCGGGCGCGCGGTCGCCCCAGAACACCTGCATCGGCGCCGCGAAGGAATGGCGGAATTCGTCGCTGGGGCCGGAAACCTCATCTTGTTCCCGGGCGGCGCGGATGTGGCGGTATATTGTCAGCGCCGCCCCATCGTCGCCGCCCCGGCCGCCGGCCTTGCCGCCGCCCAGCGGATAATAAAGCGGAGAGGCCGAGCGCGGCCATTCGATTATGGCGGGAATTGTCACCTTGCGCAGCGGTTCAATCACCCTGGTTCGCACAGTATCGGCCGTGTCGGCCCCCAGAAAAATTTGCGTTCCGGCCCGTCGCCCGGAGTCCAGCACATTGACCAGTTGATCGAGTGTCCTGTCCCGTTCACCGCGACGATCGAAGAACAGCACGTCGATCATCAAAGTACGCGGCTCACAACGGAGGATCGCGTTTAGCACCCCGGCGTGATGACGAAACGTCATCGGCCAGTCCGCTTCCCATGAAGCCAGCGCCGAGTCATCGACGAGGACCACCGTGACATCACGCTCTTCCGGCGCGACCCAGATGTCGAGGTCGTCACCCCCTGATTTTTCGCCCTCGGAAATTTCGTTGTCGGCCGACGGTGGTGGTTCGGAGGGTCTGCCGCGCCCGCCGAGCCAGGATTCGTCGTAATGCGGCGCGAGCAACTTCAGAATTATATCCTGCGAATGCGCGGCGCTGGTCGCGCCCGCCCCCAACGGGTCCCAGTGTTCGAGCGAAATATAGGCGAGCGACGCATAAATCAACGCAACCAGCGCCCGTTTCGAATGCATGGAAGGCCCCCGTCGACCGTAATTCACCCACGCCCGCAATGCGACGCAAAAATTATTAATACGGGAAAATCCATATATCAATACGACCTGGAGTCATCCCCGCCGTTCGCTTGCTGCTGCCCAGCTATGGCGGTATAACCGGGCCCACGGTCGGAGTGTAGCTCAGCCTGGTAGAGCACCGTCTTCGGGAGGCGGGGGCCGGAGGTTCGAATCCTCTCACTCCGACCATTCTTTAATTTCGCGGGCAGGGGTTTTGGAGCGATTCACCGGCTCTCCACCGGCGATTCGTCATGAACGGTTATTCGTATTGAACAAATTATTCGATTTGAAACTGGACACCGCGTTGTCGGTGTTGCTGGCCTCCGTCGCGCTCATGCTAGTGGGCTGGGGGGCGACCTATCTGATCGTGGTCGCGCTGAAACCGATCGCGGCCGAGTTCGGCTGGCCGCGCGCCGTGCCCTCACTTGCGCTGTCACTGCAATTCGTGGGCTCCGGGTTCGGCGGCCTGGTGATGGGCTATGTGTTCGATCGCTTCGGCATGGGAAAGCCCGCGCTGGTCGGCACGCTGATGATCGGCGTCGGCGCAATTGCCGCCAGCATGATTTCGACGGCCTGGCAGTTGCAGTTGATTTACGGGCTGATGATCGGACTGTTCGGTGTCGGCAGCCTGTCGGCGCCGCTGATGGCCAACATCATCCGCTGGTACGACCATCGTCGCGGCATGGCGGTGGGCGTCGTCGCCAGCGGCCAGACAGCGGCCGGCATCGTATGGCCGTTCGCATTGGGGCCCGCGATCGCCGAATTCGGCTGGCGCGATACTTTCTTCTGGTTCGGCGTGCTGGCGTTGTGCCTGATGCTGCCGCTCTGTCTGGTGGTGGGACGTCGCTTCCCCGGCGCGACGGAGTCAGCGGGTCGGGCGGCGGACAATACAAATGGTGAGAAACGCCGGAAAATGATTCTCGTCCCGTCGCGGCCGCTCGCGAAACGCAAGATGCAGATATTGCTGTGCGCCGCGATTTTTGGCTGCTGCGTCGCGATGTCGCTGCCGCTGAGTCATATCGTTTCTTACGCCACCGATCTCGGCTTCCCCCTCGCCAGGGCGGTCGAGGTGATCTCGTTGATGCTGCTGACGGCCTTTCTAACGCGCGCGCTGATGGTGGGTTTCCTGGCCGACCGCATGGGCGGGTTGCGCGCGCTGCTCGGCTTTTCCGCCTTGCAGGCGGCCTCGCTGGCGGCGATGACCGCCGTCGACGGGCTGGCCGCGCTTTACGTCGCCGCGGCGCTGTTCGGTTTCGGCTATGGCGGTATATTTCCGGTCTACGCGGTTATCGTGCGTGAGCACATGCCGGCGCTCGAAGCCGGCTGGCGCACCGGGCTGGTCTTCATGTTCGGCGCGGCCGCCATGGGGTTCGGAAGCTGGCTGGGCGGCTATCTGTTCGATCAGACCGGCACCTATGTCCCCGCTTTCCTGGTGGGCGTCGGCTTCAACGTCGCGAATATCGTGGTGGTGCTTGCGCTAATCCTGCTCACCGGCCGGGTCATCACCCAACCCGCCGAGGCTTGAGGCGGGCGCGGCTATCTCGTCAGATCGTAAGGTCGCAACAGGCTTTCGGCCGGAATGCCGTGCTCGTGGTGAAGCCTCCATGCCATTGGCATGGTGAGGCGCCGGCGCCGATTGAGAATTTCGGAAACCCGCGAACGCGACCCGAGGACCGTTTCGAGATCCTTCCGGGTGATCCCGGTTTGCTCCATCGCAAACAATATCGCCTCAACCGGGTCGGGAGGCGCAATCGGATAGTGCTTCGCCTCATATGCTTCGACCAGGGTCGCGAGCACGTCCAGCTTGTCGGCCTTGGGCGTGCCCGGTCTTGGATTTGCGTCCATAAGCAACCCGATTTCCTTGAGCGCCATCTCGTAATCAGCCTTTTTGCGGATCGGTTTGATGTTCATGATCCTACTGTCTCCGGGTTGATCCTTTCGTATTGGCGATGTGTTCCAATGAATTTGATCAACAGGATGCGGTGCGGATAATACGCATGGACGATCAGCCGATAGGAATTGCCGTGTATGTTGAACACTACTCGGTTGTCCTTCAAAAAACTCGCATTCCGAAATTGCGCCTTGATGTCTGAGGGCCGTGCCCAATCGGCATCAATTGCAATCTGATACCAGGCCCGCAACGGCTGCTCGGAATTCCGGTATCGCTCCTGCTTCCAGAAATCCTGCAACCGTTTCAAGGCAATCACTCTCATGCCATCTTTATAATACGTTCCCGAATTGGGTACAACGAAATTATTACCAAATTGGGAACATTTTTGAATTAAGATTCCACCCGCCCACACCTATGTCCCTCACCTGCGCCCGGGTGATATAGTTTCTTCCTGTCCAGCGGCCGGCAAGGTTCGCGGAAAGCCATAATAATGGGAGGGAACGCCGCGATGGCGACGCCGAAAGTATTCATCTTCGCCCCCGCCGACGAGGCCGGCACGACCCATCGCATGCTGGAAGAGGCGGGCTGCGCGCTGTCGTTCGGCGAGGCGTCCTGGCACACGCCGCAGGGCGACAACGAAGACATGATGTGCGCGATGGCGGACGGCGCCCTGGCATTGGCCGGCACCTCGATCCGCTCCAGCCCGATCAGCCGCCGCATCATGGAAAGCGCCGCCGATCTTCGCATCGTCGCCAAATACACCATCGGCACCGACGATATCGATGTCGCGGCGGCGACCGAACTCGGCATCCTGGTCACTCACTCTCCCACGGAATCGAACTGGGGCGGCGTCGCGGAAGGCACCATGTCGATGATGCTGGGCATGCTGAAAAAGACCCGCGAGCGCGACCAGCGCATGAAGGATGGCGAATGGCGCGACCCCGCCCTGCAAGGCACGTTCCTTGGCGCGCGTCAGGACGGTTATGCCGGCATCACGGTCGGCATCATCGGCATGGGCCGGATCGGTGGGCGGCTCGCCGATCTGCTGGCACCGTGGCGGGTGCGCGTCATCGGCTGCGACCCCTATGTCGATCCTTCGGTCTTCGTCCACCACAATGTCGAGCGGGTCGATATGGAAACCCTGCTGCGCGGCTCCGACGTGGTCACGCTGCATGTCACGCTGACGGATGAGACCCGCCAGATGTTCGGCGCCGACCAGCTTGCGTTGATGAAGCCGACGGCAATCCTGATCAACACTTCGCGCGGCCAGGTGGTCAATGAAAGCGCGCTGTTCGATGCGCTGAACGCGGACCGGATCGCGGGCGCGGCGCTCGACGTCTATGAAGACGAGCCGCCGCCCCGACAGTCGCCCATACTCGGGCTCGGCGACAAGGTGATGCTGTCGGCTCACATGGTGTCCTCCAATGTCGGCAGCGGCCTCGGCCCCGGCATCGAATGGGCGACGCGTTCGATCCTGTCGGCGCTGCGCGGCGACGTGCCGGACAATGTCTTTAACAAGGAAGTGGTGCCGCGCTGGCGCGAGCGGTTCGGCGGCGAGAGCGTATTGTAATGGGCGAGATTCTCGGCATCGGTCTCACCCATTATCCCGGGCCGCTGGTGGCGCCGGAACAATGGTGGCGGCTGCTGTATCGCGGCGTCGAGACGGGCAAGGTGCCCGCCGCGCTGTTCGAAGACCGGCAGCGTTGGCCGGAGGCCATGCGCGCCGAGTGGGCCGACGACCAGGGCGCCGCCGCCGCGCACGCCCACAAGGCCCGGCTGATGGCGGGATTCCAGGCGCTGCGGCGCGAACTCGACGCCTTCGATCCCGACTTCGTGGTTATATGGGGCGACGATCAGTTCGAGAATTTTCGCAAGGACTGCGTGCCCGCCTTCTGTGTCTATATTTTCGATGAACTGATCAGCCGGCCCTATGGCGCGGGACGGGTGACTTTCCTGTGCGACGGCAATGTCTGGGATATTCCGGCCGATACCGAAATGACCGTGCGCGGCCATCCGGCGGGCGCTCGCGCATTGTGTGGCGCGCTGCTCGACAATGATTTCGACGTCGCCTACGCCTACGAGACACGGCACACGACCGGCCTCGCCCATTCGTTCAACAACACCCTTGTCTTCCTCGATTACGAGCGCGAGGGATTTCCCTGGCCGGTGGTGCCGTTCCACGTGAATTGCTACGGCAACCAGCTCATGGACCGGGCCGCCGGCGTGGCCGGCGAGGGCACCGGCGAATTATCGCCGCCCTCCCCCAGCCCGGCGCGATGCTTCGAACTTGGCCGGACCGCGGCGCGCGCTCTCGCCGCCAGCCCGTGGCGCGTTGCGCTGATCGCATCGTCAAGCTGGTCGCACGCCTCGCTGACCGCCAAGCACGACAGCCTCTATCCCGACCTGCCGGCCGACAGGAAGCGTTACTCGGAGCTGTGCAACGGCGGTTTTACGCGCTGGGGGGAAATCCCGCTGGCGGAAATCGAAGATGCGGGACAGAACGAATTGCTCAACTGGATCTGTCTCGCCGGCGCGATGACCGAGACCGATCAGCGCTTCGAAACCATCGACTTCATCGAGAGCCACCTGTTCAACTCGTCCAAATGCTTCGGGGTGTTTCCGACCAATTAGAGCATGATCCAGCCAAATAGGATCATTTGATGGAGGCAAATCGGCTTCTCGGGCAGGCGCGGCGCG
>CAZPMO010000168.1:0-10835 GCA_964587515.1 uncultured Rhodospirillaceae bacterium
CTAGTCCTTCGAGACGGCGCTTCGCGCCTCCTCAGGATGAGGAAAGCTAAATATCTCCTCATCCTGAGGAGGGCCGAAGGCCCGTCTCGAAGGATGGTGTCCCGCATAATTTTCAAATCAGTTCACCCTCGGGAATCGCCTTGCCGGGGTTCCGGGCGCTTGCTAGCCTGAAAACCGTCCAGGACATCCGTTCAGGGAGACCCAGCCATGTCCGATACCGCCCGCTCCACCGTCAATTCGCTTGAGCCGTACTGGATGCCGTTCACGGCCAACCGGCAGTTCAAATCGGCGCCGCGCATGGTGGTCTCGGCCAGCGACATGCACTATGTCGCCGACGACGGGCGGCGCATCCTCGACGGCTCGGCCGGGATGTGGTGCGTCAACGCCGGCCATTGCCGGGAAAAGATCGTCGCCGCCGTGCAGGCCCAGGTCGCGGAAATGGATTACGCGCCGCCCTTCCAGTGGGGCCATCCGAAGGCGTTCGAACTTTCCTCGCGGCTCGCCACGCTGCTGCCCGGCGATCTCGATCATGTGTTCTACGGCAATTCGGGGTCCGAGGCGGTCGATACGGCCATGAAGATCGCGCTGGCTTATCACCGCGAGAAGGGCGAGGCGACGCGCACCCGCTTCATTGGGCGCGAGCGCGGCTATCACGGGGTCGGCTTCGGCGGCACCTCGGTCGGCGGGATCTCGAACAACCGCAAGCAATTCGGCAATCTGCTGGCCGGGGTCGACCACCTGCCCCATACGCTGAACCTCGATGAGGCCGCGTTCAGTCGCGGCCAGCCCGACTGGGGCGCACACCTCGCCGACGATCTGCAACGCATCGTCGCGCTGCACGATCCGTCCACTGTCGCGGCGGTGATCGTGGAGCCGGTGGCGGGATCGACCGGCGTGATCGTGCCGCCCAAGGGATATCTCGAACGGCTGCGCGAGATTTGCGACGCCCATGGCATTCTCATGATCCTCGATGAGGTGATCACCGGTTTCGGGCGCGTCGGCGAGGCTTTCGCGGCCGCGCATTTCGCCATCCAGCCCGACATGATCACCATGGCCAAGGGGCTCACCAACGCCACCGTGCCCATGTCGGCCGTCGCCGCGTCGAAGGAGATCTACGACACCTTCATGGCCGGCCCGGCCGGCGTCGAGCTGTTCCACGGCTATACCTATTCGGCCCATCCGTTGGCCTGCGCGGCGGGGCTGGCGACGCTCGACGTCTATGCCGAGGAAGGGCTGTTCGAGCGCGCGAAAGCGCTGGCGCCGCATTGGGAGGACGCGCTTCATTCGCTGGCCGACCTGCTGCATGTGATCGACATCCGCAATATCGGCCTGATGGGCGCGGTTGAGCTCGAAGCCCGCGACGGCGCCCCGGGCGGGCGCGCCTTCGACTGCTATCTCAAATGCTTCGAGTTGGGGCTGATGGTGCGCCAGACCGGCGACATCATCGCCATGTCGCCACCACTGATCATCACCGAGGAACAAATCGACCAGATGATCTCGATCCTCGGCGAAGCCATCAAGGCGACGGCGTAGATATCCATGAGCGCACCCGCGAAACTGGTATTTCCCGACGATTTCCGGCCCGACTTCCAGGGTTTCGGACCCGAGGCGTTCAAGTTTCTGCGCGGCATAAAACGCAACAACAAGCGCGAATGGTTCTTGCCCCGCAAGGAGACCTACGAGGCCGAGGTGAAGTTCCAGATGGAGTGTCTGGTGGCCGAGTTCGGCGGCGAGCGGGCCGACCCCACCCTGCCGGTGCGCGGCGACCCGAAGAAGGCGCAGTTCCGCATCTATCGCGACGTGCGGTTCTCGAAAAACAAGAGCCCGTATAAGACCCATGTGGGGGCGATCCTGTCGCGGTCGGGCGCGCGCGGCGATCCGGGCGTGGTCTATATCCACATCGAGCCCGGCAACTGCTTCCTCTCGGCCGGCTTCTGGCGCTCCGATCCGGCGATGCTGAGTGCTTGGCGCGCCCGCATGGTGGAGGACCCCGAGGAATGGCTCGACGTGGTCGGCGATATCCCGACCGAGGAGCGCGCGGAAGGTCTTTACATGCGGGCGATTGCGTCGCTGAAGACCATGCCGCGTGGTTTCAAGGAACATGATTCCTCGCCGATCGCCGAATATCTCAAATGGAAATCCTTCCTGCTGACCCGCAAGGTCAGTGACGAGGCCGTCGGCGGGCGCGAAATCATCGATATCATCCGCGCCCACGCAAAGGCCGCAATTCCGTTGCTCAAATATGGCTGGCGGGTGATCGACGCGCCGGAGGATTTCGATCCCCGCCGACACATGCGCTGAGCCGGGAGGCCGCGATGACCCGATTACTGAGCGAAAAACATATCGAAAAAGCGCGGCGCGACGGGTTTGTCTGTCCGGTGCCGGTGATGGGCGCGGCCGAGGCGGCGCGTTATCTCGACTGCTTCGAGGATTTCGAGCGCGTGACCGGCGAGAGCGCGCCCAATCATCTGAAGGTCAAGCCCCATACCATGCTGCGCTGGATGCTGGAGCTCGGCGCCACGTCCGCCGTGCTCGATGCGATCGAGGATCTGATCGGGCCGGACATCATGCTGGTGACGTCGGCGGTCTGGGCGAAAAACGCCCACGATCCCCATTTTGTCACCTGGCATCAGGACTCGGCCTATTTCGGCTACGAGCCCATGGATGTCTGGGGCGCCTGGATCGGGCTGACCGACAGCCGCGCCGAGAACGGTTGTCTCAAGTATCTGCCGGGCACCCATCTGGTGCCGGAAATGGCGCATACCGAGACGTTCGACGAGTTGAACCTTCTGCAACGCGGCCAGCGTATCGACGAAATCGACGAGAGCCGCGCGGTGCTGGCCGAGGTCGCGGCGGGCGAGGCGACGATCCATCATTTCCGCGTCGCGCATGCGTCGGAGCCCAATCTCTCGGCGGCGCGGCGCATCGGCATTCTGTTCGTCTATTGCCCGCCATATGTGCGCCCGACGCTGGGCCGCTATCCGGCGATGCTGGTGCGGGGCGAGAACAATTACGACCATTGGGACGAGGACCCCGCGCCGAAACGCGATCTCGACCCGGACGCGGTCGCCTATTTCGAGAGCTTCCTGACCCGCTACAACGATCCCGAGGTGCGCTCGGAAGCGGAGCGCGATTGAGCATCGGGGCTGGCCCGGTTGAGACGCGCGCCGCTTGGAGGCGGCGGTCGGTTGCGCTAGACTTTATTTCATCCGGGGGCACGGGCGCGCCGCAAGACGCGCCGGCCGGACAGGGGAAACCGTCCGCATCATGACTATTTCGTTTCCTGCGCGGATCGCCGCCGCGTTGACGCTGGCTTGCCTTGCGGCGACGACGACAACGCATCAGGCCGCCGCTTTCGGGAATTTTCACGCCGTGCAGATCGCGGCGATCGTCGGCGGCGCGCCGTCGGATGACGCAAGGCGAGGGCGCGTGCTCCGTCAACTGCCGCATTTTTCGCCGGACCGCATCCTACTGCCCGCCAACGGGCGCGCGATTAACATCGACGGCATCCGCTTCGTGCGCGGACCCTCCGTCTGGCTCGCCGTCGGCGCCGCCGATGATCCGTTGTTCGACGCGGTCAGGACGCTTTTTTCGGATCCGGGCGAAACCACTTTCACCCCGGCATGGCCCGGCCTGAAATTGCCCTTCCCGGATTTCTACGCGCCGGCCGATTTCAGGTGATCCGTCCGTTCCTACGGTTTCACACTGTAGGAATGGTCAGGGTTGCCCCGCGTGGTATAATTATTACTTCAGTTGCTAGGATAGAGTCCCGAAGCGGAACCCCTGCATGACCCAACAATCGTGGCGTTCGCCTCTCGTCATTCTCTGCTGCGGCACCGGCGTGCTGGTGATCTCCATGGGCGTGCGCATGAGCTACGGCATCTGGCTCGCGCCGGCCAGCGCCGAGTTGGGCTGGGGGCTCCAGGAACTTTCCTTCGCCATGGCGCTGCAATCGCTGCTCTGGGGGGCGGCGACGCCATTCTCGGGCATGGTGGCCGACCGCTATGGGGCGGGGCGCGTGCTGACCTTCGCCGGCATTACCTATGCGCTCGGGCTTGTCCTGATGGGATACTCGACCACGCCGCTGGGCGCGACCTTCTCGATCGGCGTGCTGACCGGCATCGCCATGGGCGCCTGCACCTTCCCCATTATCCTGTCGCTGATCAGCCGCAGCGTCGAGGACGAGAAGAAACGCGCGGTCTATCTGGGCATCGCGAGCTCAGCCGGCTCGTCGGGCCAGTTCTTCGTGCTGCCGATCGCCCAGGGGGTGATGGAAACCCATGGCTGGGTGGTCACTTTGTTCGTGCTGGCCGGGATCGCCGCGCTGATCGTGCCGCTGGCCGCCGGGCTGGCCGGGCGCAACCCGGCCGCGGTGAGCGGTCCGGACGCTTCGCAGGGGTTTGGAGCGGCGATGCGCGAGGCCAGCGGACATAGCGGCTACTGGTTGCTGAACGCGGGCTATTTCGTGTGCGGCTTCCAGACCCTGTTCATCGCCACTCATTTCCCGGCGATGCTGCGCGATTACGACGTTTCGTCGGACATGGGCGCCTGGGCGATCTCGCTGATCGGGCTGTTCAATATCTTCGGCTGTTTTTTCTGGGGCGCCATGGGCGGGCGGACGCGCAAGAAATACCTGCTGTGCTGGCTCTATTCGCTGCGGTCGGTGGCGATGGCGCTGTTCGTGCTGTTGCCCATTTCGGATCTCAGCGTCGCGATTTTCGCCTCCGCTATTGGATTTTTGTGGCTCGGCACGGTGCCGCTGACCGGCGCCATCGTGGCCCAGATTTTCGGCATGCGCTACATGGCGACCCTGTTCGGCTTCGCCCTGTTCACGCACCAGCTCGGCAGTTTCATCGGCATCTGGGCCGGCGGCTGGCTGTATGACATTTACGGCAATTACGACTTCATCTGGTGGGCCGCCGTGGCGCTCGGCGTCTTCGCCACGCTGGTTCATTATCCCATCGACGACCGCACCATCGATCGCACGGTGGCCCAGGCGGCGGAATAGAGACTACGGGATCGGCGATGGCGGTTCGTCGCCCGCCAGGAAAGCGCGCATATTTTCCATGTAGAGCAGGTATTTCGCCTCGGTCGCGTCGGCCGCGTTGCCGGCGATATGCGGCGTCAGCACCACATTGTCGAGGGTCTTCAGCGCATCCGGAATGTGGGGTTCCTCGTCATAAACATCGACCGCTGCGCCCGCGATTGTGCGGTTTTCCAGCGCCGAGACCAGCGCGGCGGTATCGACAATGGATCCGCGCGCCACATTGATCAGATAGCCGTCCGGCCCGAGCGCCGCGAGAACCTCTTCGTTCACCATGTGGCGGGTTTCCGTCCCGCCGGGACAGGCCACCACCAGATAATCGGACGTCTGGGCGAGGTCGCGCACCGTGTCGCAATAGCGCCATGCCACGTCCTTCGGGCGCGGGCCATGATAGCTCACCTGCATGTCGGCGGCCTCGCCGCGCCACGCCGGCGCCGATGCGCCCGAGCCCCAGCACGCCGAGCCGCCGCCGGCTGATGGTGTTGGTGGGGCGGTCGCGGAACTCGGACCAGCCGCCGGCCCGCGCGGCGCGGTCGGCCGCGACGATATTGCGCGAAATGCACATCATCAGGCAGACCGCGAGGTCGGCTACAGAATGGGCGTTGGTGCCGGGCCCGTAGGTCAGCGCGACGCCGCGCGCCCGCGCCGCCGCGACCGGGGTGTTTTCGTATCCCGCGCCGAAGGCGGAAATGATCTCGAGATTCTCGAGCCGCGCCAGCACTTTCGCATCGACGCCGACGGTGCCGTTGGTCAGCACGGCGCGGATGCGGGGCGCGATGTCGTCCAGCGCGGCGTCATCGGCTGCGATGCGCGGGTGATAATGCACGGTGAATTGGTCTTCCAGACGCTCGGCGTAGCCGTCCGGCATCAGCATTGTGATCAGGAGATCGGGTTTCATCGCTGCCTCGTTCATGATCGGGCGATCCTATCGCTTTCGCGCCGGAAACCGGATAGCAAATTCGGTGCGATGGAGTAATCTTCGCGAAATGCGTTTCCGGCCCGGACCCACCCCATGACCGAACCTTTCTGGCGCAGACCGTTCTATGCGGTCATCTGTTGCACATTCGTGATCGCGATGACCTATGGCGTGCGACAGACATACGGGCTGTTCATGGCGCCGTTGAGTGACAGCCTCGGCTGGGGCCGCGAGGCATTTTCCATCGCGCTCGCGACCCAGAACCTGATGATCGGCCTCGCGGTGCCGTTCCTCGGCGCCGCGGCCGACAAGTGGGGTCCGGTCAAGGTGGTCGCCGGCTCGGCCTCGCTCTACGCGGTCGCGACCTATCTGATGTCGCAAAGCACGACGCCCGGGGAGATGCTGGCGAGCGCCGGCTTCCTCGCCGGTTTCGCGCTCGCCGGTTGCGGCCTGCCGCTGCTGCTGTCGATCGTCGGCCAGGTGGCGCCCGAGGACAAACGCACCATGTGGCTCGGCATCGTGACCGCCGGCGGCACCATGGGCCAGTTCATACTGGTGCCCGTCACCCAGGGGTTGATCACCGAATATGGCTGGGTCAACGCGATCATCGTTCTGTCGGTGTTGACGGCTGTGGCGGTGCCGCTGGCGTCCAGCCTCTCGGCAATCAGTTCGGCCGGGCGCGACCGCAAGGGACCGCAGAGCCTGGGCGCGGCGCTGAAGGAAGCGCGCGGCCACAGCGGTTATATCCTGCTGGTGCTGGGATTCTATGTCTGCGGCATGCAGGTGCAGTTCATCGGTTCGCATCTGCCCGCCTACCTCACCGACAACGGCATCGCGGCCGCGGTCGCGGCGTCGTCCATCGCGGTGATCGGGCTGTTCAACATGGGTGGCACTTGGGTTGCCGGCTGGCTCGGCGGCCGGGTGCGCATGAAATATCTGCTGAGCTACATCTATCTCGGCCGTTCCATCGTCATGTTCGCCTTCATCAGCCTGCCGCTCAGCGTGGTCAGCGTAATGGTGTTCGCCGCGGTGATCGGCGCGCTGTGGCTTTCGACCGTGCCATTGACCGCGGGCATCGTCGCGCGTGTGTTCGGCACCCGCTACATGGCGACGCTTTACGGCATCGTTTTTCTTTCCCATCAGCTCGGCAGCTTCACCGGGGTGTGGCTCGGCGGCTGGATCTACGACACCACCGGATCCTATGACATTACCTGGTGGGTCGCGATTATCTTCGGACTGATCGCGGCGCTGCTACACTGGCCGATCCGGGACGCGCCACTCGACCGCGCCGCGCCCCAGGAGGCTTGAAATGCAAATCGCCTTCTGGCGTTCGCCCGCCTACGTGCTGGTCGGCACGATTCTCATCGTTCTGATCAGTTTCGGCGTGCGCCAGTCCTTCGGGCTTTTCATGGCGACGCTCAGCGCCGATCTGGGGTGGGGTCGCGAAGTGTTTTCCTTCGCGATCGCGATCCAGAACCTGATTATCGGCCTGGCCGCGCCGCTGGTCGCCGCCACCGCCGACAAGTGGGGGCCGATCCGGGTGATCGCGCTCGCCGGCGCGGTCTATACCGGCGGGCTGTTCGTGATGTCCCAGGCGACGACGCCCACGATGATGATTCTGAGCGCGGGCGGACTGGTCGGCCTCGGCGTCTCGGGCTGCGGGCTCGCGCTGCTGCTGGCGCTGGCCGGCCGCGTCGCGCCCGAAGGCAAACGCTCCCTGTGGCTCGGCATGGTGACGGCGGGCGGCACCGCCGGCCAGCTCGTGGTGGTGCCCACGTCCCAGCAATTGCTCGGCGCGTTCGGCTGGGTCGAGGCGACGGTGATCCTGGCCTGCTTGACAGTGGCGATCCCGTTTCTCGCGCTGTCGCTGAAGCCCGGCACCGCCGAGGCGCTGAGCCGAAAGACCCAGCAATCGCTGACGGACGCGCTGCGCGAGGCGGGCGGCCATCGCGGCTACTGGCTGCTGGTGGGCGGTTTTTTCGTCTGCGGCTTCCAGGTGCAGTTCGTTGCCACCCACCTGCCGGCCTATCTCACCGATTCCGGCGCTGATCCCGCGCTCGGCGCGACCGCGATCGCGGTGATCGGGCTGTTCAACATGCTCGGCGCCTGGGCGGCCGGCTGGCTGGGCGACCGTTTCCGCAAGAAATATCTGCTGTGCCTGCTCTATGGCGCGCGGGCGCTGACCATCCTGGTGTTCATCCAGTGTCCGGTGACCCAGACCTCGGTGATTTTGTTCGCGGCGGTGATGGGATTGCTGTGGCTGTCGACCGCGCCGCTTACGTCGGGCATCGTCGCCCAGATGTTCGGCACCCGCTACATGGGCACCCTGTTCGCCATCGTCTATATGAGCCACCAGCTCGGCTCCTTCACCGGCGTCTGGCTGGGCGGCAAGATC
The DNA here is from genome assembly GCA_964587515.1 of uncultured Rhodospirillaceae bacterium. Lineage (GTDB taxonomy): Bacteria > Pseudomonadota > Alphaproteobacteria > MPNO01 > MPNO01 > CAZPMO01. Next base: position 8,356 of record CAZPMO010000168.1, read on the forward strand.
TATGACGTCACCGGGTCCTACGAAATGTTCTGGTGGCTCGCCATCGCGTTGGGGCTGATCGCGGCGCTGATCCACTACCCCATCAACGACCGCCCCACCTCCCGCCTCGCGGAAGGGACTTAAATCTCGACTAAATCTCGACCGAGCCCGCCTTGCGGCGCAGCGCGTGGATGACGCTGTGGGCGGCCAGCGTCGATGTCTTGGGGTTGTCGGGCAGCGGCTTGCCGCGAATTTCCATGTCGAATTCGCCGAACGCGCCTTCCACGTGGAGCTGGTGAATGTTGCCCTTCGCGGCGGGATCGGCGACCAATCGCACCTCGGTCGCGGCGAAGCCGGCGCCGGCCAGGGCGATGGTGGCCGCGACGTTGGCGTTCTGGGGATAAAGCCTCGCCGCTTCATCGGCCGCGCCCTGATAGAGAACGGTCTCATGCGTCAGCGCATCCAGATCGTGGGCCTCCTCGGCCGGTGTGCCCTTCCAGGCGCCGGGCGGCTTGCGCGAGGTATAGCTGACGCGGTCGAGCCCGCCGACCCGCGCCGCCGCCAGCGCATCGGCCCCGGCCACCGCGCCGGCCGGCAGCACCAGCTTCGCGGCGCCCTCGCGGGCCGCATCCTCCAGCGCCCTCGCGAGATCGGGGTTTGAAAGGCAGCCGATCGAAATCACGATCAGATCGATGCCGCGGCGCAGCACGTCCGCGCCATATTCCGCGACCGCCCCATGGCCGGCGCATTCGGCCGCCACGTCGGGGATTACGGTAAGATCGTCGAGCGCCGACACTACTTCGATGTCGTCCGGCAACGCCGCGCGCGCCTCGGCCAGCCGTGTGGGCCGCACCAGCACCGCCGAAACCCGCGCCGCCTCGTCCGGCGCGAGATGCTTCAACACCTCGCGCGCGATTGCGCCATTGCCGATCAGCAGTACGTCCATGGCCGGTCCTTTCCCGTGTGCGCCGCCCGTTTACTCCGCCGCCTGGGCGAGGCCGTCGGAAATTTCGATGTTTTCGGGTTCGATCTCGAGCCCGGCGTTGTCGGCTTCCTGTTGCAACAGCACCGAGAAGTCGCAATCGGTGTGGCCGTGACCGATCGCCGCCTGGACGATCTCGCGCGTGGCCGCGGCGACCGGCATGGGCACGCCAAGCTCGCGCGCCAGCGACAGCCCGAGATCCATGTCCTTGCGCAGCAGCACCGGCGTGAAGGTGGGCGTGAGGTCGAGGTTCACGAAGGACGGCGTCTTGTATTTGGAGAAGGTCGAGCCCATCACGCTCTGGTTCATGAATTCGAGGAAGGCCGAGCGCGGCACGCCGTACTTCTCGGCCAGCACCGTGATCTCGGCCAGCGACTGGGTCACCACGCCGAGGAAGACGTTATGGCAAATCTTCATGGTGCGCGCCATGTCGTCGTCGCCCACATGGACCGCGCCGTTGGGCGCGATCACCCGCAGATAAGGCTCGACCTCGTCGAACACATCCTTCGGGCCGGAGGCGACGATGGTCAGCTTGCGCGCCTTGACCACCTTGCCGTTGCCGCTGACCGGCGAGGCGAGGAAGGCCGCGCCGCGCCCATTTGCGGCTTCGCGCGCGGCTTGCGAGGCTTCGTCGTTGACCGAGGTGCAGTCGATGAAAATTTTCGGCGTCGACGCGGTATTGGACAGCACGCCGTTCTCGCCCGAGATCACCTGGATGAGATCGTCGGGCCCGCCCACCATGGTGAACACGATGTCGCGGTCGGCAAGCTCGGCCGGTGAATCGACCACCGTCGCGCCGTATTCGACCAGCGGCTCGGCCTTGGCGCGGGTGCGGTTCCACACCGCCACGTCGCAGCCGGCTTGCAGCAGCAGGTAGGCCATGGGATAGCCCATGCGCCCGGCGCCGATCCAGCCGATGGAATGTTTTTTCAGAGCTTCGTCCGCCATGGCAAATCACCTGTTTTTGGAAGTGTCGTTACATGCAATCGCCGTCCGCAATTGCTTGTCTGCAATCGATTGCAGAATTATAACGAGGGGGTCGCGGGAGGTAAACGCCGATGTGTGACGGGAGCGCTTCATGGCTTCGGGCCGGGTAACATTGCGCGATGTGGCGCGCCGTGTCGGCGTGCACCCGTCGACGGTGTCGCGGGTGCTGAACCCCGAGACGCGCCATATGGTGACGTCTGAAATCGCCGGCAAGGTGGACGCGGCGGTCGATGCGCTGGGATATCGGCCCAATCCGATCGCCTACGGGCTCAGGACCAACCGCACCTTCACCGTCGGCGTGGTGATCCCGGACCTCACCAACCCGGTTTTCCCGCCCATCATTCGCGGCATAGAGGACGCGCTGGGACAAGCCGGCTACACCGCCGTGATCGCCAACACCGACAATGATCACGCCCGCGAAAAACTTATCCTGGAAAGCATGCGCGCGCGCCACGTCGACGGGCTGATGCTGGCCACCGCCCGGCGCGACGATCCGTTGCTGGCCGAAACCCGCGCCGAAAACCTTCCGCTG
>CAZPMO010000169.1:0-10828 GCA_964587515.1 uncultured Rhodospirillaceae bacterium
CCTCATCCTGAGGAGGGCCGAAGGCCCGTCTCGAAGGATAGCGCCGCGAAATAATTTCTTATGCAATTACCCTGTCTACCGGGCTGACGGGGGCGGGTCGGCGCGTTACATTGCCGTGCCCGCCGCCGCGACGGGCCGAGATAGGAGCCCCGTCGTCGATGATCTTCGCCGAACGCCAGACGCCCGACCCGGGCGAGATATTTCTCGACCATGTGGGCTGGTACGTGCCCGACATGGATGCGGCGAGCGCGGCATTCGAAAATCTCGGCTTTGTGTTGAGCCCGTTTACCCGTCATACCCACGAAGACTCGTCCGGCGCCAAGCATCCGTCGGGCACCGCCAATCGCTGCGCCATGCTGGAGCTCGGCTATCTCGAAATTCTGACCCATGTGCCGGAGCTTGATACGCCGCTGGCCCAGCAGCTTCGCGCCGGGCTCGACCGCTATACCGGTCTGCACCTGATCGCCTTCACCTGCGCCGACACCGGAATCGAGCGCGCCCGCATCGACGGCGCCGGTTTCGACCCGCTGCCGGTCGCCGATCTGCGCCGCGAGGTCACGACCGACAACGGCGCGCCCGACACCGTCGCGTTCTCGGTCGTCCGCCTGCCGCCCGGGCGCATGGCGGAGGGCCGGATCCAGATGTTGAGCCAGGACACGCCCGACATCACCTGGCAGCCTTCGCTGATCGCGCGCGACAACGCGATCGACGCGCTGACCGGCGTGATCATCCATTGCGCCGATCCGGACGAGGCGGCGGCGCGCTTCGCCGGCTTCACCGGCCGCGAGGCGCACGCGGGCGATTGGGGTTCCGAGATCGCGCTCGATCGCGGCCGCGTCGAATTCGTGACCGGCGACGGGCTCGCGCGCCTGGCGCCCGGCCTCGACCCGCCCGCCGATCCCGCGATCGTCGCGGTGCGCCTGCGCAGCCGCGATCTCGCCGCGACGCGGACATTCCTCGCCGGGCGCGACGTCCCGGTGCGCGATTTGGGCGCCGACCGCCTGATCGTCGCCGCCGACGCCGCCATGGGCGCGGCCCTTATTATCCACCACGATTGAAGGCTTTCCCGATGAATTCAAAACCCCTGTCGAAGTATTTTCCCGACCGGATCCGCGCCCTCGAACCCTATGACGGGGCGTTCGATGCGTATCGCCTGGCGGCGGAGGGGTGCGAGGTGCTGTTCGCGAGCTATCCCGCCGGCTCGACGGTGCCGTCCCATGTTCACGTGACCGAGAATATCGGCGTTGTCACTCTGGGCGCGTTGTTTCTTGAAACCGACGGGAACGAAACCCGTTTCGGTCCCGGTGAATGGTATCACCTGGACGCAAACCAGACCCATGCCGCCCGCTTCGAGACCGACACCGCGATCATCGAGTTCTGGTTCTCTCCCGCCGATTGAACAGTTTCTCCGGTCGTACTAGCCTTCTCTCCCAAGCCAAAATGCCCATGAGCGATAATCTGAAGAACCTGATCGCGGTCAACGCGCCGCTCTGGGCGGGAGAGGCCGAGATCATCCGCGCCTACTGGGATTCGCCGGTCCGCGACGTGGAGACCGTGTCGACGTACTTCTAACCGGGCCGTCACCGCTGGACCCCGGATCAGGTCCGGGGTGACGAGTGGGGGCTTCAGTCGGCGAAAATAATCCCGACAGGGCTAAACCGGATAGACCAGATAGCGGGGCGTGGTCACGGTATCGAGCACCGCTTTTTTCGACGTGAAGCGCGCGCCCGCGCCGTTGATCGCGATTTCGTCGAGATAGAGCCCGGCGCACAGGATCTCCGAATTTCGCCGGTCGGTGGTGTAGGCCACCATGAAGTTGCTTTCGACCGCATAACGGCCCGGCGCGGTCTCGGCGCAGTCGAGGCGCTGGACGAAATGGCGCGTGGTGTATTCCTCGAACGTGCCCGCCCACACCTCGTCGATGAAGCGCACGCGGTCGCCGAGCCGCGCCCGGCTGTCGTCCATCATCAGCGCCAGCGGCAGCGCCTGCTCTTCGTTCTCGCGCGTGGTGCAGATATAGCTGCCCGCGCCGTCCTCGAAACAGGTGAGCCAGGCCTGCATATCGAAGCTGTCGAGGGCGCGTGCGTAAGCGAACTGCAAGGCGTCGATGCCGTTGACGATTTCCGGGCTAACCACGGTTGAACCCCATGATCTCGCGATAGCGTTCCCACTTGATCAGGTTCGACGCCTCGTCGTTCTGCGGGACGAAGCAGGGCGCGGTCAGGGTTTCGCCGGCGCCCTTCTGGAAGGTGACGTTGCCCGGCGTGTTGGAACCCTGATGCAGCCGGTTGAACACCGCGCCGTCCTCGAGCGAGATCAACCCGCTGGGGCCCAGCAGGTTCGATCCCTGGTGCAACCGGTGACGGAACATCTCCTCGTCGTCGCCGGCGAGGGAGAAATAGGCGTAGTGCGATTCGGTCTCGTCGCGCGAGCGCGGAAAAGCGAAGCGGATATTGATGATATCGAGATGTTTGACCAGGACGGTCATGGGGAACAAATTCACGACCATCGAGCGCCTCGGCGTGTTGGCGTCGCGGAACTCGACCAGCGAATTATCGTCGAGAAAGGCTTCGTTGCGCGTCTCGCCAAGCTCGGCGTCGAGCAGCTTGTGGCCGCGCTCGGTGACGCATTGGGTGCCCTTGCCGCCCTGCCACTTCAGCAGGCTGAAGGCGCGGTGCAGCAACGGCGCGTGGTAGCCTTCATTGTCGCCATATTCCTTCCAGTTGGTGGCGAACACCACTTTCTGATAGCCCATCAGGCGGAGCTCCGCGCCCTCGCCCAGCAGCCTGTAAAGAAGGTCGTCGGCTTCGCCCAGGAAGGCGTCGAGGTCGATTGTCTCGTCGCTGCATGTGGCGAACACCAGCCCGTGGCGGATTTCCGAGCGCTGCTCTTGCATGCCGAAATCTTCCTTGCGGAAATCGTCGGGAAAACGCTCGATGCCTGGCGCGGCCACCAGGTCGCCCCGGTTGTTGAAGTTCCAGCGATGATAGGGACACGTGATATCGGGAACATTGCCGCGCGCGCGGGTCTCGAGCTGGGTGCCCCGGTGCGGGCATGAATTGTTGAACACCCGCACTTCCCCATCGTCGCCATGCAGGATCAGCATCGGCGCCTCGCCGAGATCGATGGTCTTGAAGTCACCGGGTTCGGGGACTTCCGAGACATGGGCCAGAAGGTGCCATTCCGGACCGTAATAAATGCGCTCCAGCTCGGCGCGATAGATATCCTCGCGATGGAAGGCTTCCTTGGGGATCTCGCTGAATTTTTCGGGCCAGCGGAATTCCACGTCGTTTCTGTTTATCGCCATTATTTTTCTTCTCCTCAGATGACGTCGAAGGACGGGATGCGGAATCCCGCGGTCATGCCGCCGTCGACCACCAGGGCCGCGCCGGTGACGTAGGACGCGTCGGGCGAGGCCAGGAATACCGCCGGGCGGGCGATTTCCTCGGGGTCGGCGTAACGCCCCATCGGGCAGTCGGGCACGCTCTGCTTGCCGGCGCGCTTCCAGTAGCTTTCGATTCTCGGGGTGCGCGTCGCGCCGGGGCAGATCGCGTTGACGCGAATGTTATCCCGCGCGAAATCCATCGCCATGTTGCGGGTCAGCAGCACGATACCGCCCTTGCTGGCGACATAGGACGAGCATCGATTCTCGCCCATGATGCCGGCGATCGAGGCGGTGTTGACGATGGCGCCGCCGCCGCGCTTGCGAATTTCGGGAATAGCGACCTTGGCGCAGCGATAGACCGAAGTGAGGTTCGTGTCGATGATGCGATGCCACTCCTCGTCTTCCAGCTCCTCCACATTCTTGGGCAGATTTGTGCCGGCGACGTTGAACAATACGTCGAGCCCGCCGCCCGCCTCGATCGCCGCCGCCATGCCGTCGCGGATCTCGTCGAGCTCGCGGACGTCGATAGTGAAGGCGTGGGCGCGGCCGCCCGCCTCGGTAATTTCGGCGGCGACGCTTTTCGCATCGTCGCCCGCCATGTCGCTGACCAGGGCGACGCCGCCGCGCCGCGTCCATTCGAGGGCGATGGCGCGGCCGATGCCCACGCCGGCGCCCGTCACGAACGCGATCTTGCCGGTGAGATCGTTATCGGGCATCGATAGTTATCCTCCTTGGCCGGCCGTACCGGTTTTTTTGCCATTTTAGGGGCGTGGGACCCATAATGGCGATGGTTTTATCGCGGAGGTCGCTTCCATGTCCGGCGTTATCGATTTCTATTTCGATTTCATCAGCCCGTTCAGCTATCTCGCCCATAGCCAGTTGCCGGACATCGCGGCGCGGCACGGGCGCGAGATCGCCTATCACGTGGTCAATCTCAGGGTAATCAAGCTGGAGGGCGGCAATACGGGGCCAACCACGCGCGAGATGCCGCTTAAATACCGCTATTCGGGGGCCGACATGCAGCGCTGGGCGGCGCGCTACGGCGTTATGATTACGCGCCCCACAGGCCACGAGCCGGACCGTCTCAACAAGGGATTTTTCATGGCCGAGGACCGGTCCATGGAGCGCGACTACGTCACGGCCGCGTGGCGGCGCGTCTGGGGCGACGGCGGCGATATGGGCGACGCGGCGCTGATGGGCGACGTCGCGGCCGAGTTGGGCTGGGACCGCGATGATTTCCTCGCCTTTACGGAATCGGCCGACGCCGAGGCGCGCTATCGCGCCTCCACCCGCGCCGCCCACGAACGCGGCGTATTCGGCGTGCCCACCATGATGATCGGCGAGGAGATGTGGTGGGGCAACGACCGCTTGGAATTCATGGAAGAATTTTTAGCCACTTAACGTGGCGTCGCGCCGGCCCGCTCCCCCGCCCGGCCACCCCAATCGTACGATGCCGAGGACGACCATGTGTTCGAACTCGAGCGTTTGGTGCTGGGCGGCTGATGCCCGATCCGATCGCGCACCAGCCCGCTCCCCCTCAATCCACGTAATCGAGCGGCAGGGCGGTGGTGTACTTGATCTGCTCCATCGCGAACGACGAGCTCACGTCGGTCAGCGAGACATTTGCGATCAGCCTCTTGTAGACGGTGTCGTAGGCGGCGATATCGGGCACCACGACGCGCAGCATGTAATCGATCTCCCCCGACATGCGATAGAACTCGACGACCTCGGGAATTTCCTCGACCGCCTTGGCGAACTGCCGGAACCAGTCGATATTGTGTTCGTTGGTGCGCACCGCGACGAAAACCGTGACACCCACGTTCAGCTTCTCGCCGTCGAGCAGCGCGACGCGGGAGCGGATGATGCCCGACTCCTCCATTTTCTGGATGCGCCGCCAGCACGGCGTGGTCGATAGTCCGACAAGGGCCGCGATCTCCGCCACCGGCATGGTGGTGTCGCGTTGCAGACAGTCCAGAATACTACGATCAATCTGGTCCATGGTTTATCTTTCCAATCAACTCATTTATAATAGTATTAATTTTTAAATAATACTCGAATTTCCTATCGTGCGCAAGTTCATTCGATATTTTGCTCCGAATAGCGGATTTCTTGCTTTTCGCGCTGTAGTCGGCCGGTTGTCCCGGGCGGGCGGGCGGGTTAATACTCCCCGCGAAACGAACCAGGAGAACACGATGCGTGCCGTATGTCTGCACGAGCATGGCGGCGTCGACGCACTGACGCTCGATGAAAACTTCCCCGACCCGGTGCTGGGCGAGGGGCAGGTGATCATCCGTGTGCGCGCAACGTCGCTCAACTATCATGACGTGTTCACCTGCGACGGCATGCCCGGCATCAAGGTGCCCATGCCCATGATCATCGGGCTCGACATCGCCGGCGAGATCGCCGAGATCGGCCCCGGCGTCTCGGGCTGGTCGGAAGGCGACCGCGTGCTGGTCAATCCGCTCGACCCGGTTGCGCCTGAAAAGGGCCTGATGGGCGAAATGATCCACGGCGGCACCGCCGAGAAATGCCTGGTCGACGCGACACGCCTGATCAGGATGCCGGACGGGGTGAGCTTCGAGCAGGCCGCCTCGCTGCCGGTCGCCTACGGCACCGCGCACCGCATGATGGTGACCCACGGCAGGCTGCAGGCGGGCGAAAAGGTATTGGTGCTGGGCGCGTCGGGCGGCGTGGGGTCGTGCTGCGTGCTGCTCGCCAAGCTGCTCGGCGCCGAAGTGGTGGCCTGTGGCTCGACGCCGGACAAGCTCAAGGCGCTGACCGACATGGGCGCCGATCACGTGATCAATTACGCCGAGACCGATTTCGAGAAGGAAATCTGGAAGCTCTACGAAAAGCCGCACCGGCGGCGCTATTCGGGCGGCGTCGACATGGTGGTGAACTTCACCGGCGGCGACACCTGGGTGCCGTCGCTGAAGGCGCTGAAGCGGGGCGGCCGCATGATGACCTGCGGCGCGACGGCGGGCTATGATCCCAATACCGATCTCCGCTATATCTGGACCTTCGAGCTCCAGATCCTCGGCTCCAACAGCTGGTCGCCGGATGATCTGGTGGCGCTGATGGACATGATCCAGGACGGCAGGCTGGCGCCGGTGATCGACACCGTGTTGCCGCTGGACCAGACCGCCGAGGGCGTCCGCATGCTGCGCGACCGTGAAGTAATCGGCAAGATCATCATCACGCCATGATGGGTGTGGACGGCAATCTGGGCGACGTTTTCGCCCACCACGCGGACTCCGACCGCACCGCGATTGTCGATCTTCTCGACCCCGACGCGCCGCGCGAGCGCAGCTTCCGCGAATTCTCGGCCGGCTGCGACGCGGTCGCCACCGGCCTGCTGCTGGCCGGCGTTCAGCCCGGAGAGCGCGTCGCGATCCTCGCCGTCAACCGTCTCGAATTCCTCGAAGTGCTGTTCGGCGCCATGCGGGCCGGCTGCGTGCCGGTGATGGTCAACATCAAGCTGCCGGCCGACACCATCCGCTTCATCCTCGACGATTCCGGCGCCCGCATCGCCTTCTGCGATCCCGAGTTTCGCGGCCATTGCCCCGACCACATCCGCGCCGTGGTGTTCGATGATGAATCCGGCGACGAAGCCTATACCGCGTTCGTCCATGAAGGCCCGTTCGAGTGCTACCAGCCCGAACGCATCGATATCGCGGAACAACCCTACACTTCGGGCTCTACCGGGCGGCCCAAGGGCGTGCTGCTGCCCCATTGGGGGCAGTGCTGGATGATCGCGAAGCTGGTGGAATCGCGCGATCTCCGGGCCGACGATTGCAGCGTGATCTCCGCGCCGCTCTATCACAAGAACGCGCTGCTGGCGGTGAAGTCGGGGCTCGCGGCCGGCGGCTCGATCGTGCTGTTCTCGCGCTTCGACGCCGCCCAATATGTGCGCGCCATCGAGCGCTACCGGCTCACCATGCTGACCGGCGTGCCGACCATGTACGCGCTGGTTCTGCAGCAGGAAGAACTTCTCGCCGAGACCGATCTGTCGAGCGTGCGAGCGTGCTCCATGGGCTCCGCGCCGGCGTCGGAAAACCTGCTCGACAATCTCGCCCGCGTGTTCCCGGGCGTCGCGTTGAACCTCAATTACGGCATTACCGAAGGCGGGCCGATCCTGTTTTCGTGGAAGCACCCCGACGGGCTGCCGCGCCCGCGCTACACCGTGGGATATCCCATCGATGGGGTCGAGATCAGGCTGGTGGGCGGGCCGGACGAGGACGAGGGCGTTCTGCACGTGAAAAGCCCCGGCGTGATGTCGGGCTATCACAACATGCCGCGGGAGACCGCGAAGGAGCTGGTCGACGGCTGGCTCGACACCGGCGATATCCTGCGCCGGGACGAGAACGACTGGTATTATTTCGTCGGCCGCGCCGACGACATGTTCGTGTGCGCCGGCGAGAATATCTATCCCGGCGAGGTCGAGACCATGCTGGAGCGCCATCCCGACATCATGCAGGCGGTGGTGGTGCCGGCGCCCAACGAGTTGAAGGCGCATGTGCCGGTGGCCTTCGTGGTGGCGCGCGACGGCGCCACGATCGACGAGGACGCCGTCAAGAGCCACGCGATCGACAACGCGCCGGCCTATGCGCATCCCCGGCGCGTGTTCTTCGTCGAGGAACTGCCGCTGTCCGGCACCAACAAGATCGACCGCAACGGCCTTTGCCAGCGCGCCGCCGAGGAGGCGCGCGCCGCCGGCACCGCCTAGACCATGCGAGCGCGCGCCGCGGCCGCGATGCTGGTTGCGCTGGGCCTTGTTTCGGCCGGTCCGCTGAGCGCCGACCCCGCGACGGAAATCGTTACAGAGATCAACCGCATTCGCGCCGAGAAAGGCCTGTCGACGTTATCGCCGCACCCGGCGCTGGCGCGCGCCGCGCAACGCCACGCCGCCGACATGGCGAACAAGACCTTCATGGATCATACGGGGTCGGACGGATCGGATGTCGGCGCGCGCGCCGCGCGGGCGGGCTATCGCTGGTCCGCCATCGCCGAAAACATCGCCGCCAGCCAGCGCACCGCGATCGAGACCGTACGCGCCTGGCTGGCCAGCCCCGGCCACCGCGCCAACATGCTGAACCCGAATTTCAAACACGCCGGCGCGGCCCTGGCCGAGCCCCACCGAGACCCCGGCCCGAAGGGGTACCGGCATTACTGGGTCGCGGTCTTCGCCCGCGCCTGGCGCTGATCGGATCAATGTTTGGGGTCCGACCCCGTCAATCGAGCGCCTCACGTATGGTGGTGGCCAGATGGTCTATACGGAAGGGCTTGGCGACGAGCCTGATGTTCGGATCCAGAAAGCCGTCGCGTTTGGCCGCCTCCGCCGGATAGCCCGACATGAAAACGATCTTGAGATCGGGGTAGCGGATTTTTAACTCTTCGGCGAATTCCGGACCGCTCACGCCGCCCGGCAGCACGACATCCGTCAGCACCAGGTCTATCTGCTGGTCATGTTCCAGGGTGCTGCGCGCCTCCGCCACCATCGGCACGGCGATCACCCGGTAGCCAAGACCCTTCAGCATCGTGACCGTGAGACGGCGAACCCCGTCATCGTCTTCGATCACCAGGATCGATTCACCCCGGCCAAGCGGGATGACGTCTTCGCCGATCGATGTGTCCTGCTTACTGTCGCCGTCTCCGCGCGGCAAATAGAGCTTCACGGTCGTCCCCGGACCCTCGCTGGATATGTCGGCCTTGCCGCCGGATTGTTTCGTAAAACCGTAAACCATCGAAAGACCAAGCCCGCTTCCCTCGCCAACCTCCTTGGTCGTGAAAAAGGGCTCGAACGCGTGTTCCATGACCTCCGCCGTCATGCCCGTCCCGGTATCGCTCACCGCCAGAACGACATAGTCCCCCGCCAGGGGGTCCTCGTTCTCGACGGCGTGCGTCTCGTCCAGATGGGCGTTGGTGCATTCGAACGTCAGCCTTCCTCCGCCCGGCATCGCGTCGCGGCCGTTGATGGCCAGGTTCAGCAAGGCATTTTCCAGCTGCCCCGGATCGGCCATGACCGGCCAGAGTCCAGCCGCCGGCTTCATTTTGATCTCGATTGTCTCACCCAATGTTCGTTCCAGCATCCCCGAGATACCGATGAGAAGATCGGCCAGGTCGATCACCCGCGGGTGAAGGGGCTGCTGGCGCGAGAAGGCCAAAAGGCGATGCGTCAGTTCGGCCCCACGCTCGGAGGCGCGCAGGATCGCCTGGGCTTTCGAGCCGTCCACGTCCGGTCCGCTACCCAGGAGTTCGGCGTTTCCCTGGATGACGGTCAAAAGATTGTTGAAGTCGTGCGCGACCCCGCCGGTCAACTGACCCACCGCCTCCATTTTCTGAGCCTGCAAAAGCTTGGTCTCGGCGAGCCGTTGGTCGGTCACGTCGGTGTTTATGGTGCCGACCCCGATCAGTTCGCCGTCCTCCGAGATGACGGGAAATTTCGTAATCTGGATCGAATGGGTGGTTCCATCCGGGAAGGGCATGACCACTTCGTATTCTCGCGTCTCGCGCAGTTCGGCGACCTCCTCGTCCTGACGGACAAACTCGTCGGCATACTCCTTGGGGAAGATGTCATGGGACGTCTTGCCGATGATGTCGCGGGATTTAATACCGTACCAACTCTCGAAGCGGGGATTCACCAGGCTGAACCGGCCGTCGAGATCTTTCAGAAAAATCGTCCAGGGCGCGTTCTCGGCCATGCCGCGGAACCGCCCTTCGGTTTCACGCCGCGCCATTTCCGCATTTTTAAGGTCGCTAATATCCGTGATCGAGCCCACGAAGCCCGTGACGGTATTGTTCCGGCCGGTTTGCGCGGCCGCCTGGCCGAATACCCAGGTCGTTTTACCGTCCGGGCTGCGAAAGCGGTATTCCAGGGAAAACGGGATTTGCTCGGCTGCCGCGTCGCTCCATTTCGCGAAGACCATTTCCTGGTCTTCGGGATGGATCGCGGTGATCCAGCCCTCGCCGGCCGCATCGGCCCCGCTCAGCCCGGAAATTTCGCTCCATCGGTCATTGACGTACACGCAAAGACCGTCTGCGTCGGTTTCAAAAATGCCGACCGGGGCAATGCTGGCGAGCGTGCGGAACCGTGCTTCGCTCTCCTGCAGCGTTTCTTCGGTCTGCCTGCGTTCGGAAATTTCCTTCTTCAACTCGAAGGTTATTTTTTCCTCGCTCGCCAGGCGGTCCAGCAGGACATCCCGGTTCCGGATGACAAGGACCGAGATAACAACGGCGGACGTCAGACCGACCAAAAATGCGGGGGCAATCGAGAGGAACTCAACGTTTTGAAATCCAAACGCTTTTCCCTGCACCAGAAACGCCATGCTACCGGTAAAAAGGCCCCCGAGAATACCGATCAGTATCAAGGAGGGCCTCTTCAGGAGGCCGTGGACGACTCCGTTTACCGAACTCGATCCCGGTGTTTTTATACCTGCTTTTTTG
>CAZPMO010000170.1:0-10697 GCA_964587515.1 uncultured Rhodospirillaceae bacterium
AAAACACCCATCAGCCGGTCAGGGCTCGATGTGAACAACCTTATGAGACTCCACATCTAGAGCGCTAGCCGCTCGAGAGTTCGGCCTCGATCAGGTCGGTGAACTCGGCCAGGACTTCGCGATAAACACCACGCTTGAAATCAACGATCTGGCGCGCCAATTCGTCGAGTCCCATCCATTTCCACGCGTCGAATTCCGCGTCTTCCGCGTGGATGTCGATGTCGTCATCGCCGCCGGTAAATCGCATCACGAACCATTTTTGGGTCTGGCCGCGGAAGCGCCCGCCCCAGAATTTCTTCTGCCATTCCGCCGGAAAATCGTAGCGCAGCCAGCGCGTGCTTTCCGCCAGAACGACCACTTTGTCGGTGCCGGTTTCTTCGTTCAGTTCGCGCAGCGCCGCCTGAACCGGTGTCTCGCCGGGATCGATGCCGCCCTGGGGCATCTGCCAGGCATCGCCCGGCCCGTTGATACGGTGGCCGGCGAAGACCAACCCCGATGGGTTGACCAGGACCAGCCCGACGCAGTGGCGATATCCGGCGTGCGGCGCGTCGCCGGCCGTCATCGGGAAACCGGTCGCGAAATCATCGCGGTGATCGGCGCCAGCGCGATGCCGCGCTTCTTCAGTCCGGGAATCCAAGCCGCCAGCCGTTCGAGGGTGACCGGATAGGGCGAGCCCATACCGATGGCGAAATGCTTTTTCTTCGCGAGCCCTTCAAGCTGTTTCAGCCGCTCATCGATTTTTTCGCGCGATGCCAGCTCGTCGATGAGACGGGAATTCTCCGCCCACGGCAGCCCCACTTCCCGGGCGATGGGACCGACCTGGCTACGTGGCGCGGTGCGGCTGTCGAGGAAAATCAGGCCGCGCCGGTTCAGCGCGTCTAGGACCGGAAGCAGATGTTTGCGCGACATGGTGAAACGCGATCCCATGAAGTCGACGACGCCCACGTAACCGGTGACGCGGCTCAGTGTCCAGATCAGCCGTTGGCGATTTTCCTCCGGCGTTAGCGAGGTCAGCAATGTCTGCGGGCCCGGGTCGTAGTTGGGATAGTCGACCGGCTCCATGGGGACATTGATCAGGACTTCGTGCCCGGCCGCCCGCGCAAGCCGTATCCATTCGCCGAGCCGGTCGGCATAAGGCGCGAAGGCCAGTGTTACAGCGCCCGGCAGGGCCTGGATCGCGGTATTGGTCGCCGCGCTGCTCAGGCCCAGCGCCGTAATGACGATGGCGATTCGGGGCCGTTTGTCCATCTGGTCGAAGGGGCGCGCATAGACCTGCCATGGTTTGCGGCCGTCGCTGCCGATTACCGGCAGCATGCCCAGGGTGCTGCGTTGCACCAGGCCGGGATCGGGCGCGGCGCGGAGCGATGGACCGCCACGGATCCGCGGCAGTTGAAGGGATTTTGATGGCGCGACGCCGGGCCGTTCGACCACCCGCTCTTCGACAATGGGCGGCATGGTCTCGGTAGCCACCTTGGGAATTCCCGCGGGATTCACCTGCGCCTTGCCGTGCGCGCCCAAATCCGCCTTGGGCGGCATTGGGTGCGCGATTGGGCCGGCGGCCCGGTTCGCCTCGGGTGGGTGGGGTTTCGGCGGAGACAGTCCGGAGCCGGCCGGGACCTTTGGTTTGGGGGGCGATTGCTTTGCGTGCACCGGTTCGCCGTCGCGGCTGATTCGCATGGCCACGCCCTGATCCGGCACCGTGGTTTTCCGATGCCCTTCATCGGAAGCTACCGTCAACCAGATAACGGTGCCCGCCACGATACCGAGCACGCCCAGCAAAAGAGCGAGCGGGATTCGAACGTCGTTACCAAGCCGTCGCGGTTCGCGCGTTGCCGCCATTGTTCCGCTCTAAAATACCCTTTACGCAAATATAACCGGAGGCGAAGCCGCAATCACTTCGCGGTCCGGTCTTGATATAGCGCGAGTCCGCGAAGCAGGTCCAAAGCGCGTGCGAGCTGATAATCCTGCGGCGGCTCTTTTTTCTCGGCCGTCTTGCCGCTTGCGGGCTTATCGGCCTGGTTTTGCTTGGGCTTGTCGGCCTCTTTTTTCCTATCATTCGGATTCGAAAGCGCGCCCCTTAAATCCTTCTCGCTGCGCAGTCTCGGAATGTCGATGTTTTCGATCCGCGCCTGCTGCACGATGATATCGGGGTCGATCCCCTTGGCCTGAATCGAACGGCCCGACGGCGTGTAATACCGGGCCGTGGTCAGCCGCATCGCGCCGTGGCCGGCGAGCGGGATAATGGTTTGTACCGATCCCTTGCCGAATGACTTGGTGCCCAAGACGATCGCGCGCCGGTGGTCTTGCAACGCGCCGGCAACGATTTCCGACGCCGACGCCGAGCCGCCGTTGATCAGTACGATCATCGGCAGGCTCTGGGCGAGATCGCCCGGCTTGGAATTGAACCGCTGCGCGTCGTCCGGACGGCGCGAGCGCGTGGAAACGATCTCACCGCGCTCAAGAAATGCATCCGCGACCTTGACCGACTGGTCGAGCAATCCGCCGGGGTTGTTACGCAGATCCAGAATAAGGCCTTTCAGGCTTTTCTCGGCGCCCGCATGGAGCTTTTTCATCGCGCGTGCGACGCCGATGGCCGTCTGCTCGCTGAACGAGGTGATGCGCAGGTATCCGATATCGCCTTCATTTCGCGAGCGCACGGATTGAATTTTGATGACCGCGCGCGTGATCGTCACTTCGAACGGTTCGCGCCCGGTCCGCCGTATGGTCAGCAGAAGATCGGTATTCACCGGACCACGCATCTTTTCGACGGCTTCGGCCAGGCTCAATCCCTGCACGTTGGTCTTGTCGAGATGGGTGATCAAATCGCCGGGTTTCAGCCCGGCGCGAAAGGCCGGCGTGTCATCGATCGGCGAGACCACCTTGACCAGACCGTTCTCCATGGTGACCTCAATGCCGAGCCCACCGAACTCGCCGCGCGTCTGGACACGCATGTCGCGGAAACTCTTTGCGTTGAGGTAGCTGGAATGAGGGTCGAGCGAGGTGAGCATGCCGTTGATGGCGGACTCGATCAGATCCTCTTCTCCGACATCCTCCACATAATCGGCGCGAACCCGATCGAAAACGGTGCCAAACAGTTCAAGCTGCTGGTAGGTCTTATTCGAGCCGTCTTGCGCCTGTACGTTGAACGACACGAGTATCGGGATCACAGCGGCCATTGCCGCGACGAGTGCTCTTCGCATTATCCGCTTACCTTGTCCTTTTTGCTCGCAAGCCACGGTAAAGGGTTTACCGGGCGACCATTGCGGCGCAATTCAAAATATAGTGTAGGTTTTTCGCCAATCCAGGGTTTCATGACCCCGACCGGTTCTCCTTCGAGAACTTCATCTCCGACGGCGGCGTCCAGTCGCGACATCCCCGACAGCAGCGCACGATATCCCTCGCCATATTCGATGATCAAGAGTTGCCCATAACCTCTGAAAGGCCCGGCGAACACCACCGCGCCCCTGGCCGGCGACACCACCTGCGCCGCGGGGCGGGTCGCGATGGTGATTCCCTTGGACTGGAGGCCGGTTGGTTCCGATTCGCCGAATTTCCGGAAAATGCTTCCCGCCACGGGAAAGCGCCCCGATTCGGGCGTGACGACTGGTTGTTTGGAAACCCGAGCGGCGCTCCGCTTGGCGTCGCGCCGTTTGCGCGTCGCGGCCAGCCGGTCAATGAGTTCTTGAAGGTCGCGCGACTGCGCGGCGAGCTCCGTGATGCGCGCGCCGGTGGTCGAGCTTTCAATACGGGCCTTCCGTTCCAGGCTGGCCTTGCGGTTGATCAGGCCGCGAAGCTCCAGTCTTTCACGATCGAGGTCGCGTCCCGCCGCGCCGAGACTGGCCTGTTCCATGGCGATTCGGGCGCGGGTCGCTGACAGAGCGCGAAGATCGTTGCGGAGCGCCGTTGCCTGCGCCTCCAGCCGGGGCACCGCGCCGCGCAGCAGAATCGCGCTGCGAACGGTATCTGACGGCGAAATGGGCATCGTCACCAGCGCGATCGGAGGATGCCGGGACAAGCGTTGCAGCGCGAACAGGATTCGCAACAACTGCCGCTCGCGCTGCTTCAAGTTCCGGCTCGACCGCGTCATTCCGGCCGAAAGGACGGCAATACGGTTTTCCAAGTCGGAAACCTTGGTTTCATGGTTCTGCGCGCGCCGCGCCGCCACGACCAGCCGTTTCTTCAACGCCGACATCTCTTTTGCATAGGTTTCCGCTCTCTTGCTCAGGCTTTCCTTCCTGGCGCGCGCATCGTCGAGCGTTCGCTGAACTTCCTCGAGCTTCTGCCGGTTATCGGCGGCGCGCGCGCCAACACTGGTCGCAATCAGCAGGGATGCGACGAGCGCGAGAGCGACCGGATGGACGGTTGCGCCCACCGGCGGGTTAAACGGAAACACGGTCATCCGCGCCCGCGGCGGCGGGAGAAGTCGGTTCCAGCAAAGAATGGCCCGTCATTTCAACGGGTTGCGCGAGGTCGAGAAGGCCCAGAAGCGTCGGCGCGACGTCGGCCAGGCTGCCCTCGGCAAGGCCTCGCACCGCCGGTGGCGCGTTCACCAGAATTGCGGGCACTGGGTTCAGGGTATGCGCGGTATGCGGCGCACCGGTGTCCGGATCCCGCATGGTTTCCGCGTTGCCGTGATCGGCGGTGATCAGCAGCACCCCTCCCGCCGACCGAACCGCCTCTTCGAGCCGGCCGAGGCATTGATCGACGGTCTCGATCGCGATCGTCGCCGCGTCGAGGATGCCGGTATGGCCGACCATGTCGGGATTGGCGTAATTGACCAGGATGAAGTCGAAATCACCCGATCCGACCGCCGAGACCAGCCGGTCCGTGACCTCCCGGGCCGACATTTCCGGCGCGAGATCGTATGTCGCGACCTTGGGAGACGGGATCAGCACGCGTTCTTCGCCGGGCAGCGGCGTTTCCACCCCGCCGTTGAAGAAAAACGTCACATGGGCATATTTTTCGGTCTCCGCGATACGCAGTTGACGCAGCCCCGCATTGGCGATTTCGGAACCCAATATGCGGTCGAGCCGCTGCGCCGGAAACAGAACCTTGTGCAAGGCGTTCAACTCGCCCGAATATTCGACCATGCCCAGCGCGCTCGTAAACCGTATGACGCGCGGCCGTTCGAAACCCTCGAACCCGGGATCGACCAACGCCGAAAGAATCTGCCGCACCCGATCGGCGCGAAAATTGGCGACCAGCACGCCGTCGCCGTCGGACATACCTGTGAATCCGTCGATCACGGCGGGAAGCATGAACTCGTCGGTCAAATCTTTGTCGTAACTTTCCCGGATCGCCGCCAGCGGATCGGCGGCGCGCGCGCCGTCGCCCGCGACCATCGCCTGGTAGGCAAGCTCGTTCCGGTCCCAGCGATTGTCGCGGTCCATGGCGTAGTAGCGGCCCATCACCGTGGCGATACGAAGATGCGACAGCGATTTCACCCGGTCGAGAAAAGTTTCGACGTACCCGAGCGCGCTGGCCGGCGGGGTGTCGCGACCGTCGAGAAAACAGTGCACCGCAACGGGAATACCGGCCCCGTCGAGGAGTCGCGCGAGCTCCGCGATATGGTCCTGATGGGAGTGGACGCCGCCGGGTGAAATGAGCCCCAACAGGTGACAGACCCCGCCATTGGCGGCGAGGCTGGAGATGAATTCCCGCAGCGCCGGGTTGCCGGCCAGCGAGCCGTCCTCGATCGACGCGTCGATACGTCGGATTTCCTGGTTCACGATACGACCGGCACCGAGATTGAGATGTCCAA
Organism: uncultured Rhodospirillaceae bacterium; assembly: GCA_964587515.1. GTDB lineage: Bacteria > Pseudomonadota > Alphaproteobacteria > MPNO01 > MPNO01 > CAZPMO01. The sequence continues at coordinate 5,762 of CAZPMO010000170.1, forward strand.
CCTCGGAATTGCCCATTTGATTCTCGGGCAGGCCGACATCGGTCCCGGACGTGCGCAACAGTGTATGCGGGCACGTCGTCAAAAGCCGGTCGTAAACTGGCGTCCGCGCCCGGGCGATGGCGTTATCCGCCGGTTCGTCGCGCTGGCCCCAGCCGTCAAGAACACACAGAACGACCGGCCGGCATGCGTTGGATTCCGTCATACCGCCCCGTTTATAGGCCAATATTTAACAATTCGGTAGCCTTCCAGCGGCTTGGCCACGCGGTTGGAATTTCAACGATGATAGGGATGACCGGCGAGAATTTGCTGGGCGCGATAGAGCTGTTCGGCGAGCAGCCCGCGCATCAGCAGATGCGGCCAGGTCACCGCGCCGAACGAAACCGAAAGTTCGGCTTCCTTCACCAGCGCGGGTTCGAGCCCGTCGGCGCCGCCGATCATGAAAGCGACATCGCCAACGCCCGAATCCCGCCAGTCCGCGATCCGCCGCGCGAACTCCTCGCTGCTCAGCATTCGCCCGCCTCGGTCGAGCGCCACGCGCACCGCGCCGCGCGGCAGTGCGGCCCGCAAAAGCTCGGCCTCACGCGCGATCAGCCTGGGCGGCGGCAGGGGGCGCTTTTCCTCGACCTCCTTTACCTCCATCGTCCAGCCGATGCGGCCCGAATAATGCTCGAATAATTCCCGCTCGGGACCCTGGCGGAGGCGGCCGACCGCGATGATCGCGAGGCGCATCAATCGGCAACCGTCAGGCCGGGGCGCCGGCGCCGCGATCCGGCTCGGGCAGTTCCGCGCCCCACATCTTTTCCAGGTTATAGAACTCGCGGACCTCCGGGCGGAACAGATGAACGATCACGTCGCCGGCGTCGATCAGCACCCAATCGCCGCGCTGGAGGCCCTCCGGCGTGATGCCAACGAGTCCCCGGCCCTTCAAAAGTTGCGCGAGATGTTCCGCCATCGCGATCACCTGCCGGTTCGCCCGGCCGCTGGCGATGACCATGTAATCGGCGATCGAGGATTTCCCCTTCAGTTCGACCACCACCATGTCTTCGGCCAGATGGTCTTCCAGCGACGTGGTTATGGCGTCGAGAAGTTCTTCGGAATCGGGCGGGGCCGGATCGGTCGGTGCTATGGGGCGCTCCTCGATTTCGTCATTTGGCTCCTGTCTTTTCCTTCCCGGGCAGACGGGCGCGGCGCGCGCGAATCCTGGTCGCCGATCCCGGGTGCAACCTGGTATGAAAGAAAATCCAGGCAGGTGGCTTGCGTTCCACGAGATCATGAGCGTCTTTCATGCGCAGCTTGAAGCGCGAAAACGCCTGCGCGGCCTTGCCGGCCAGCGCATCGAAAGAATATGGCGCGCGATCGAAAACCGCAATGGGAACCAGATTGAAGATCTTTGTCCATCGCTGCCAACGTGACATTTGCGCCAGATTATCGGCGCCCATCAGCCAGACGAAATTCGAACGCGGAAAACAGAATTTGAGCGCCCGCAGCGTATCGGCTGTATACCGTGTGCCGAGTCGTTCCTCGATATCCGTGACCTGGATATTCGGATGTTGCGCCAATGCTTCGGCGCTCGCCAGGCGTTCCGCGAACGGCGCCATCTCGCTGGACGATTTCAGCGGGTTCTGGGGCGAGACCACCCACCATACCTCGTCGAGCTGCAGCAGTTTCAGCGCGAGAAGACTGATGTGGCGATGGCCGTCATGGGCGGGATTAAACGAGCCGCCCAGGATGCCGACCCGTAGCCCCGGCGCGCCGAGTCCCTGTCGGATAAACGTGTAAACGCTCAGGGCCGGACCTGCCCGGTTCCGCGCACCACGTATTTGAACGTGGTGAGCTGTTCGACGCCGACTGGGCCGCGCGCATGCAGCCGGCCGGTGGAGATGCCGATCTCCGCGCCCATACCGAACTCGCCGCCATCGGCGAACTGCGTGGATGCGTTGTGCAACACGATTGCCGAATCCACCCGTTCCAGGAACCGTTCGGCGTGCGCCGCGTCGCCGGTGATGATGGAATCGGTATGGTGAGATCCGTGCCGGTTGATATGCTCGATCGCCTGGTCCACGTCGTCGACTTGCTTTACCGCGATAATCGCGTCGAGATATTCGGTGTCCCAATCTTCCTCGGTCGCCGGCAATACGCGCTCGTCCAGCGCGCGGGTCGCTTCGTCGCCGCGGATTTCACACCCGGCGCCGGCAAGTTGGTCGAGAATGGGCGGCAGCATCTCGGCCGCCACCGACTTATGCACCAGCAGCGATTCCGTCGCGCCGCAGATACCCGGGCGGCGCATTTTGGCGTTGAACGCCACGTCGCGCGCGACATCGGGGTCGGCGCCATCATCCACATAGACGTGGCAATTGCCGTCGAGATGGGCGATCACCGGCACGCGGCTTTCGTTCTGCACGCGCTCGATCAGCGATTTGCCGCCGCGCGGCACGATGATGTCGATGAGATCCGGCATGGTCAGCATGGCGCCGACGGCGGCGCGGTCCCGCGTCGGCACAAGCTGGATCGCGCCGCTGGGCAGGCCGGCGGCGAGCAGCCCCTCGCGCAGACAGTCCATGATGGCGCGCGAGGAATGAAAACTCTCCGAGCCGCCGCGCAAAATGGCGGCGTTGCCCGATTTCAGGCACAAGGCGCCGGCGTCGGCGGTCACGTTGGGCCGCGATTCATAAATGATGCCGATCACGCCCAACGGCACCCGGACACGCGCGATTTTGAGCCCGTTGGGGCGATCCCAATCGGCGATAACCTCGCCGACCGGATCGGGCAGCCGTGAGATAGCCTCGAGTCCCGCCGCCATGCCCTCGATGCGCTTGTCGTCGAGTTCCAGCCGGTCGAGCATCACCGCGTCGAGCCCTTTGCCCTCGGCCGCCGCCATATCGCGCGCATTGGCTTCAAGCAGCGCCTGTCGGCCGTCCCGGATCGCCTGGGCCGCCGCGACAAGAGCCTGATTCCTCTCCTCGGTGGAACTGGTCGCCAGTTGGCGGGCCGCCGCACGTGCGTCGCCGGCCAGTTCGCGCATCACCTGGGCGATATCCGCCGAGTCTATGGTGTCGATTACGTTCATCCTGCTTCGCCCTCAATCGAGAACGAGATCGTCCCTGTGAATCATCTCATCCCGTCCACGGTAGCCCAGAAGGGCTTCTATTTCACGGCTTTTATGGCCGATGATCAGCGACGAATCGGCGGACGAATAGGCCACCAGTCCCCGTCCCACCAGGCGTCCCGCGTCGTCCTTCACCAGCACCAGGTCGCCGCGTTCGAAGGCGCCCTCGATGTGGGTGACACCCGCCGGCAGCAGGCTTCCACCGGCGCCCAGCGCGCGCGCCGCGCCGTCGTCGATCACGATTACGCCCGACGGCGCAACGGTGCCCGCGATCCAGCTTTTGCGCGCGGTAAGGGGCTCGGCCAACGGCACGAACCAGGTGCAGCGGGCGCCGTCGGCGATGGCTTTCAGCGGATGGGTCGGCTTGCCGTCGGCGATCGCCATGGCGCAGCCGGCGCCGAGCGCGATCCGGGCCGCGTCGAGCTTGGTGATCATGCCGCCGGAGCTGTGGCCCGGCGGTGCCTTGCCCGCCATCGCGGCAATCTCGTCGGTCACCTCGCGCACTTCGGGCACGAAACTTGCCGTCGGGTTGCGGCGCGGGTCTTCGGTATAAAGCCCGTCGATGTCGGACAACAACACCAGCACCTCGGCGCTCATCATCTGGGCCACGCGCGCGGCCAGACGGTCATTGTCGCCAAAGCGGATTTCCTCCGTTGTCACGGTATCGTTCTCGTTGATCACCGGCACGGCGCCGAGGCGCAGCAGAGTCTCGATGGTGCGTCGTGCGTTGAGGTGGCGTCGACGATCTTCGGTGTCTTCCAGGGTCAGCAACACCTGGGCCACCGTTACGCCGCGCCGCGCCAGGGCTTCCTGCCAGGCGTGGGCGAGCCTGATCTGGCCGGTTGCCGCCGCCGCCTGTTTTTCCTCCAGCTTCAGGGTGTCGCGCGAGATGCCGAGATGAGTGCGTCCGACCGCGATGGCGCCGGACGAGACCACGATCACCTCCTTGCCGATGGCGCGCAGTCCCGCGACGTCCTCGGCCAGCGCCTCCAGCCAGTCGGCGCGGATTGCGCCGTCGGTCTCGTCGACCAGCAGAAAGGAGCCGATTTTCACGATCACGCGGCGCGCGTCCGCAAGCCGGGAAACCGTCGTCCCAGGGGTTTCCGGGCTGCTCACGGCGCATAGGCCTCGGGCTCGGGCGCCACCATTTCGCGGCCGCGCGTGATCTCGAGGAGCATCTCGCGCAGCACGTCCGTGACGCCGGCCCCGGTGACCCCGGAAAGAAGCACGACCCGCTTGCCGGCGGCCTTCTCAAGCGCGTCGCGCTTTTCGACGATCTCGTCCTCGCCAAGCGCGTCGATTTTGTTGAGGGCGAGGATTTCGAATTTGTCGGCGAGCTCGTTTCCATAGGATTCCAATTCACCGCGAATCGTGCGCCAATCCGCCGCCGGATCCTCGCCGGTGCCGTCCACCAGGTGCAGCAGCACGCCGCAACGCTCGATATGTCCCAAAAAGCGGTCGCCCAACCCGGCGCCCTCGTGGGCGCCCTCGATCAGGCCCGGGATGTCGGCCAGCACGAATTCGTCGTCGTGGACGCCGACCACGCCCAGCGCCGGCACCAGCGTGGTGAAGGGGTAATCCGCGATCTTGGGTTTCGCACGGGTCACGGCGGCCAGGAAGGTTGATTTGCCGGCGTTCGGCAACCCCACCAGCCCGGCATCGGCGATCAGTTTCAGGCGCAGCCGGATGCGAAACTCGACCGACGGTTCGCCGGGATCGGCGCGCCGGGGCGCCCGGTTGGTTGACGACTTGAAACGCGAGTTGCCGCGCCCGCCGCGTCCGCCGGGCGCGATCAGCACGCGCTGGCCTATTTCGGTCAGATCGGCGATC
>CAZPMO010000171.1:0-10564 GCA_964587515.1 uncultured Rhodospirillaceae bacterium
TCCTAGTAGAAGCGGACATCAAAAACCCCAACTAACCGAGTTCTGCAACAGAATCCCCCCAACAACAGACATCCGGTGGATGGATTTCTGAAGAAAAATTGGAAACGTCTGCTTTTTCCCAGCTTCAGACATTCCGAGCTTCGCCGCCGACGGCAACGTGAACTTCGACCGCTTCCTCCATATGGCGAAAACGGCAGAGCGCGGGCTTTTCGACATGCTGTTTTCCGCGGACACCAACACGGCTTGGACCACTGTCGATTCAGCCCTCAATCGCCAGCACTATTCCGCCTGGCTTGAGCCCTATACGCTGCTGACCGCCCTGGCCCCGCTCACCAAGCATATCGGGCTCGTGTGCACGCGGAGCACCAGCTTCGATGAGCCATATACGATCGCCCGAATGTTTGCCACGCTCGACCTGATCAGCGGCGGCCGCGCCGGCGTCAACATCGTGACGACGGGCAACCCACGGGCGGCGCTCAATTACAGTCAGGATGAGCACAAGCCGAAACCGGAGCGCTATCAGATCGCGGACGAGTTCGTCGAAGTCCTCAAGGGGCTGTGGGACAGTTGGGACGCGGATGCGTTCGTGCGCGACCGGGAGACGAGCACGTTCTTCGAATGGGACCGGATGCACGTGCTCAATCACAAGGGAAATTATTTCCAGGTGGAGGGCCCGCTCAACGTTCCGCGCTCGCCGCAGGGCCAGCCGGTGATCGTGCAGGCTGGGGCGTCCGAGGAAGGTCGCGAGCTTGCGGCGAAGTCGGCCGACGTGATCTTCGGCGCAAGCCAGAATATGGAGATTGCACAGGCGTTCTACGCAGATGTGAAGGGCCGGCTCGCGCGTTACCGCCGCCAGCCCGGCGACCTGAAGATTCTGCCCGGCCTTTCCGTGACGGTCGCGCCAACCAAGGAGGAGGCTCAAGCCAAGTCCGACGAGCTGCGGGATCTGATCCATCCCGACCATGGACTGGCATATCTGTCGCGCCGGCTCGGTCACGACGTGACGGGGATGGATCCCGATATCCCGATGCCGGACCTGCCGGCAGTCGACGACGTCGGCACCCGTTCCGGGCAGATGCTTGAGCTTGCAAAACGCGAGAAGTGGACGCTTCGCCAGCTCTACCAGCATTTCGCCGCGACGCGCGGCCACATGGTCCTGGTCGGCACGCCGTCGACGGTCGTCGACGCCATGCAGGAATGGTTCGAGAACGGCGCCTGTGACGGCTTCAACCTTATTCCGTCGATGTTTCCGGACGAATTCGAGTCGTTCGTCGATCTGGTTGTGCCGGAGCTGCAGCGCCGCGGTCTTTACCGCAAGGCCTATGAAGGTAACACACTTCGCGACTTGTTGGGTCTGCCGGTGCCTGAGAGCCGCTATGCCTCCGCAGGCGTGGTCGCAGCGGAATAGGACGCGACGTTTGCCTGGCCCTTTCAAGGCCTAAAGGCGTCCAAAGCTGGAGGTTCTATGGTTGGGCCTTATAGCCAAGGGTCCGCCGTTCGCCGGTTTACGACAGACGATTGTAAATGGCACGTAAACACGTAAATAAGACGCCTACACGACGCTCGGAACCCAACTTCGTCTGCGACCGGTTAGAGGTGAGGGCGTATACGCGCTGCCGCTATTCTCGGATCGGTGAGAGCAGGGATTTCTAGGGCGCACGCGGATGGAGATAACTATCGCCTTAGTGTCTGGCGCGAAATAAGGTCGGTATTGCGAGACAAACAGGACGTTGCTGACGATCAAGAAGTGCCGGTCATCTAAATTCGTGTTAGCTCAGGAGCTATCCACAAAAATTCATGGTCCCTGCCAGTCGAATGGGGCGAAGTGGCCGTTGGTAAGACCACCTTCGTCGTCCCAATCGATGCCGAATGCGTGAATATGGCTGCGCGTCGCCTTCGCAAGGGCCAAACGGCTGTTGGCCGGATGGCCCAGATTGTCGAGGTAGATCGGCTCTTCCGGATTTTTTGCGCCTGGGACACCGCTGATTGCCTGATCGACCGCGTCGCCGATCGATAGAGAGTAGTCCATGCCGTCGGCCTCGAATGCGATCGGCAAATACTCGACGCCTTCGAAATGCTCGGTCACCAAAGTCCACCTTCCCGGTGCGCCGCCGACATTCCCGGATGTGATGGCGCCGAGTGCCTCACGCTGCGAAGTATCGGCTTTTTCATCGACGATCACGCCGAGTGTCCAGCCGCCCTCGAACATTGGCCCCGGCGTACGCAGCACGACAACGAATGCGATGCCATCGAGCGAAACGGAGTTGAAGTGGCCTTTCCTAATCTTGAACGCCATTGCCGCGATGCACTCGCCTCTTGTCGGGCGGGCACGTAAAGCGGTCTCAGGACAAGGGCATAGAAAATCACAGTTGCAGGTCTCGAAATACTGGCCCGAAAGTTTCCAACTCGTCTCCGCCATCATCGCATCCACCATGTTAATTTGCTGCTCCCAGATCCAGAAAATGGGAGGTGTTAAATCGTATCGGTAGCTCGTCGGAGTGTCCATCGACCCCAGCTAGGGGCGGCCTCTTCTGTCGCCAGAATATGTGCCCCACCGTCACCTAAACTACGACATCGCCCATGATTGGAGTTACGCAACGACAGATGGTTAGAACTGGATAACGAGCCGACCCCTGGTTCCACCGGCCTCCAGACGCTGATGCGCTTCGGCGGCTTGCTCTGGCTGATAGGTGTCTGCCACGCGCAGAGTGATGGCGCCATCCTCCGCCAGTTGCCGAAGATCGTCGAGTTTCTCGAATTCGCCGTCATAGGTGCGCACAGAGGTTGTCGTGAACTTAATGTCCCGTTGTTCTATCCCCTGAAAACCCCTCACTGAAGTGAAAGCACCGCCGTCGCGCACCGCTGGGATAACGAGTTCCTTCAGGACTGCGCCGTCAGCAAGACCATCGACACCGTCGGGAAAGTGCTCCCGGACTCGCGAGGCAACATCGTCGCCACGGCGAACGACGATGTCGGCACCAAGCGATGCCACGAGTCCTTCATCCGCCTCGGAAGCATCAGCGATAACTGTCAACCCGTCGGCCTTGGCAAGTTGTATGACGTAGCCGCCATAGGCACCCGCTGCACCGGTTACGGCGATTGACTGGCCGGATAAAAGTCCAAGCAAATCAAGAGAGAGAGACGTGCAGTTAGTCCATTCATGGGGAGCGTGCACGCTTCCACATGCGTCGTACCAGCCGGGGCGGAAACAACGGACCGAGCATCGAGGACAATCTGTTCCCGGTATGCACCATGGCTACCCGTCGGAACTACCATGGCCATGACCGCGTCTCCGACCTTGACGCCTGTCGTCACGCCTTCGCCCACTTCATCGACGATGCCAGCCGCGTCCATCCCCGGCACGTATGGGGGTGGGTCGACTTTTTGCTGCTCAGCCCGTGAACCGTTCCGGGTCATTGTATCGGTAGGATTCACCGCCGCCGCGTGGACCCGAAGGCGCACCTGCCCTGGTCCTGCGTGAAGTTCGGGAAGATCGACAACCTCAAGAACCTCTGGGCCGCCATGAACGAGGAGTCCTATTGCACGCATCTGTTCAGCCTTTCGTCTTTGATGCTGGCGTATTCCTATCCCACCTCACCACTCCGATGAAGAGGATCAAATAGGGAATGTTGGATATGATTTTGGCCACGTTGGCCCAAGTTGGTGACAATGAAGCCTGCGCGGGGATACAGTTCCCCGGGACGCCACTCCACCTTGGCCATAACACGCCGCTTGCGATTTGGGTAGGATGGAGCCATCAGGACTGCTGACGCCAATTTCCGCTGTCCGACCAGTGCGGAATCTCCCGACCTCATAAAGGAAGACAATCCAATGCCGCGCGCCAGTGCCGAAAAGAGAATCGAAGGCCTGCTCGACAGAGCCGAAATCTTCTATCTCATTCGCTTTGAGAGCCTATGCCGCGACATCAAGGATTGGGATGGTTTGGTAGGCTCCTACGTGCCCGGTTCGCCCGTGCGGACCACATGGTTCGACGGTACGATTGAGGAATTTGCCGAAGCCTCGAAAGCAAAAATGGCTGCGGGCGATGGCGCCAAGCATCGGGTTTTCCCAGCGAAACTCCACCAGAAGGGCGACCGGGCGATCTGCGAAAGCCCGGCCGATATCTCCGAGCGCCTGACATTCGAGGGCGTCGAATTCGATGTTATGGCCCACGTCAGATTTCATTCCCGCCTGGTGCTCACCGACATCGGCTGGCGCCTCAATTCCTTTGAGGGCATTTACGAAAGCGACAGCGTGCTGCCAGTCAACCCGGCGGATAGCCTGCCGATCGACTGGAATATCGTGAACGCCATGCGTCCGTCCTATCGCTTTCTTGGGTTCTGCCATGCCCATCGCAACTACGACGTCAGTCAGGAACTGCTGGGCGATGACTGCCCCGATATGCTCGAGGCTTTCTACGTCGCCGAGCGAAAGTGGGTGGATACGGGGGAGTAGGGATTGTGACCGCGCATGTGAACGGAGGTTATAATTTTGGCCACGTTGGATCATCGCCTCTGGCGTCGCTGCGTCATCAGGCTCCACAGCATTTTTTATATTTTCGTCCGGACCCGCACGGGCACGGCTGGTTACGTCCGACTTTCCCGGCCCGTCTGGGGCTAGCTTTGGGATTGATTTCGCCATCGACATAGACCCATCGCCCCTCCTCGCGACGAAAATTTGATCGTTCGCGGTGATCCAGCAATTCGCCGTCTCTCTTGAAGCGCGCCACGAATTCGACCATGCCGGTGTCATCGTCCTCGCCGCCGAGAGCGGTGTCGAAAATTTCCAAACCGACCCATTCGACCGAATTGAACTTGCTTTGGGCTTCCGAACGATCAAGCTTATTGCGCTCTTCCTTGGCTTGCGTGCTTTCGATGTGATCCAGATCGCCACGAACAAACGCCGTGAACCGAGAACGCATTAGCGCTTCAGCGGTTGGTGCTGGCGTACCACCAATGATTATGGGGCCGCAGCATTCATCCAAATCAGAGCCGGAGCCACAGGGACACAGAGCCATGGTTCACGCGTTCCTCTTGTTCCAGAAATTTCCAACAATCACACCAAATCCCTTTGCCACGGCAAACCACCTCGTATTCAGCCGACAAATACCCGCGACAATCGCCTCAACTGAGGCAGAGATTGGATTGAAATCTCGGGACGCGGTCTCGGATATGGCTCGGTCAGGAATCAAGGCAGCAAAACAGTCCGATCAAAAGGTCACCGCCTTGGCCAAAGACGGGATGCTCGGTCGCCGAAAAAAAGCTCCACCGATACCTAACCGACAATACCCCCCCTTCCCCAGCCGGAACGGATGATCAAGGTTATCGACTACTGAAGGCGACGCTTAAGAGGAGAAATCCCTGGGCTCGAGTTCGATGGGCTCGCCGTGCGGCGTGCGCCCGACGGCCCGGCCCCAGGCGGCCTGAGTGCTGGCAAGCGTCGCATTGTCGGTCACGCCCTTTTCGGCGACGATACGCTCGAGCGCGGCCAGCCAGTGGCTGTAATAGGTCTCGCCGGTATCGGGATCGCCCCGCGCCTGGGCGCGCATGATTTCCGCGCCGAGCGCTTCGGCCCATTCCGGCCAGGCGAAAACGCCTCGTTCGTGCAGCGCCAGCGTCATGGCGAAGGCTTGCGCTTCCCATGGTTCATTGAACACCGGCCCCTCCGGGCCGCGCGGGATGCTGGGCACGGCCTCGGTCGCGCGGCGCGCAGCTTCCGGGTCGATCGTATTCATTCCGGCCGCAGATAAGGTTCGAACGCCTCAATCGAAACGGTGATCGAAGGATCGTAATCCTCACCCCACAATTCGCGGCCGGAAAAGACCACCGTGTAAAGCCACTGCGGATCGTCGCCTTCGCCGATCGCGATCTTGTCGGGAAACACGTGGCATCCGCGCACGGCTTCGATGACACCCACCTTGTCACGCGCGTAGCGCGGCAGGCGGGTATGGGTGACCGGGTTGATGTTGGTGGTGCGTACGCGGTCGCCGGCGGCGAATTTGGCCGGCGCCGAGGACGGCCGAAAGAAACTCCCCCGGTTCATCTTGTCCGCGTCTTCGGGCTTAAAGGTCCGTTTCAGCGTGGGGCCGGTGCGCAGCGAATGGCCGGCCTCGATCTCGTCCGGGCTAACCAGATTGAACTGCACAACGCGGCTTTCGAGCCCCATCAGCCAGCGCTCGTAATAGGACGCGGCGATATATTTCAGCGGCGGCAGCGCTTCCTGTGCGGCGCGCGACATATCGATCGTCCAGAGCCCGGCAACCCCCAGCGAGCGCTGCATGGCCATTACGCGGCCTTCCCATTTTTCATGGAACACGGGTTCGTTCTCCTCCGGCTCGACGGGGCCGAAACCGTGCATGCCGCCCATATCGTGAATCGAGTTCATGGCAGGACCTCATCGGCGTTTTTCGCCAGGCCGGTGCCGACCATGCTGTCGCGGGTCACCAGCGTGGCGAGTTTTTCCTGATCCCAGCCCTCGGTGCCCTCCGGACGCATGGGAAGGACGAGGAAACGTGTCTCGGCCGTCGAATCCCAGACCCGGATGTTGGTGTCTTCCGGCAGCGTCACGCCGAATTCGGCCAACACGCCCTTGGGATCGATCACCGCGCGCGCGCGGTAAGCCGCTGATTTGTACCAACCCGGAGGTAGCCCCAGCACTTCCCACGGATAGCAGGAGCATAGCGTGCAAACGACCATGTTATGGGTGCTCTCCGTATTCTCGGCCGCAATGAGATGGCTGCCGACGGGGCTCGAAAGTCCCATGGAATTCACCGCCTCCGTGGCGTCTTCGAGCAGACTCTCCCTGAACGCGGGCTCGGCCCAGGCGCGGGCGACGACGCGCGCCCCGTTATGGGGTCCGATCCGGGTCTCAAAAGCCTCGACGATACGATCGAGCGCAGCCGGATCGACATAGCCTTTTTCGGTCAAGATGGTTTCCAGCGTGCGCACCCGAATTTGCGCCTCGGACAATTCCGAGCCCTCCGGATGGTCGTGGGATTGAAAGTCGTCGTCGGTCATTGCCGCACCTTTAAGCCGATATACCCCAAGTAACTCGGTTTCCATGGCAATGTATTCCAAATAGCGCCATCGCTGGAAAGGTTTTCCGCCCCAGCCTTCCGCATAACCCGATTTTTGTCGGTCGGTTGACTGGAGATAATTTTCTCGACCGCCACAATAAGTAACCCACGGCTCGACAGCTTTCTTTGCCTATCGTACGAAGTTGAAATTGTCATTCAAGTACGAAGGCGGCGATTGAGGACGCGATTATCGAGTAGCAGCGGACAGCGCTTGGGAGCGAGGATCGGCCAGCCGGGCCGATCCTTTGAGCATCGAATCGAGGCGAGTTGGTGAAGCGTTCGACAATTTTAGTCGCTTGGTCAGTCCCAGCCGATCCCGCAGAAATGAGCAGATCCCATCGAGCACGGCGGTCTCGATCGTTAAAGCGGGCAGACGCCAACCCGTATCGGTACGCGATTGGTGGCCTTAGTCATTGACGGACACTATTGGGCCGGCGTTAGGCGTCGTGGGAATGAAATCCGAGATGGTACATGAGGTGGTCGAGTATCCAAGTGCCGTGGACGCGGTATGCTAAGGCGCTCTCAAGGCCCGTTGGTTCGATAGTTCAGCACCGTTTTCGAGAGGTTCCGGTTGAGCCACATAAGGCAATAGCTTCGATCTCGTTCCGCGACGAACCTATCCGCGTGAACGGTGACTCCCGTCAATTTGACGGGGAACCGAATTCTCAAGCCGTCGTGGTAATGGATGTCGAACTCCACGGGTTGGTCGGATCGGAAGTCGTACTGGACCTCGTCCCGCGTCGCCATTTCAAAGCACAGTTCCCGAAACTCGAAGGGAGCCAATGACACCGTACCCGAAGGCGCCCGCTGAGAGACCAGATTGGGTCCGCCGACGATCGGCTGGGAAAGGATCCAGAGGCTCAGCGCCGTGTAGCCGACCATCAGGATCAGGAAGGGATACTGGCTCTTGAGCGCGGCGCCGGGCGACTCGAATACTCGCAGTGCGACGAAGTGCGCGACCCCGACGGCAAAGACATGGCCGACGACGATCGCAATCACGGCGGTGTACCAGACGAACTTGGCGCCGACGATGCCGATATCGATGGCGTAGTCCGCCGTGCCGAAAATATTCCATCCGATCCCAAAAGGGTCGGAGGCAAGCGGGATTATGAGCTGGCCGGCGATCAGCAGGTAGGAGAGATAGTGCGCCAGATGGTAGGCGATGGCGATGGGCACCAGGGAGTACACGAAGTATCCCGCGATCTCCAAAACCGGCAGCTCGCTCTCGGGGACCTCTTTTCCAAGCCAGGCGAAGCCCAGATAGACCAGAAGGAACAGCAGCGGAGAAAGGGCGAGCATGACAGTGTCGAGGGCTGCGATGAGATCGAATCCTACGTCGTGGAGCGTGAGTAGAATTGGGTGGAACGAGGGTTGCGACGCGATCCATTCCAGAAGGCCGGCGTGAAGCGGCGTCTCCTTGAACCCGTCGAAGCCCACCGTGGAGAGCATCAAGAGCACGAAAACCATCATGGACAGACGGCTGGGTCTCTCTGTGATCAGACCGCTGGCGTATGGCCTGAGATACCAATGAACCGGCCTGCTATCGCCGGAGTCTCCCAGTGGCCCGTCGATGGGTGCGAAGCGCCCCAGGACCGCGAAGGCGAGCGAGAAGGCTTCGCCGTGGGCAAGCCAAGCGTCGCGACCAAACGCGGCCATCCCCAACCAGGTAATGCCAGAATAGATCAGGACGGCGGTCGCCAGGCTGTCAGGTATCTTCGACGTTTCGACAAGCAGCTCAAACCAGGCAAAGGCACCGAATAATGCGACCGCCGGCCAGACCCCGAGCCACGGCGGATAGGTCAGTCCCAGATCCAGCCGGTCCCGCGCTCCGAGCAGGCGAACCACTTTCTCGAACCCGGCGAATACGATGGACCAGGGATTGATGGCGGGCCAAATGTTGCCGGCCAAGGAGGCCACATAGGCCAGACCCACCCACCAAATGACCCAAACGAACGTGGGCGCGATGTTCTTGAGCGGATCTTGGTTGCCGAATAATCCGGCGGCCAAGATCAGCAGAAAAAGGCCCACCGAAATAGTCTGAAGGAGAGTGACCACCGCCGGATGCAATAGGGCCGCCATCGGCCGAAGGCGGAGCATGTCGATCCCCTGCCTCCGGGCGCGCGTCGGTCGTGAACGGAAGACGAGCGCCATGATCACGAAGGACAGCGCGACCGCGCCAGCCGCGCCAGCCAGATAGAGATCCAGTGGCAATGGCAAATCATAGCGTGCACCAAAGGCATGCGCCCGGGCCGGCGCGGCCGTCGGCAACGCTGCCAAGGAAGCTATGAGCAGCGCCAAAGCCAGTCGGTGAACGTTCCGTATGTCTGATTTAGTTGGGATAAACTTCAAGGTAGGTCAGCGCATCGTGACCATGGCCGCCTGCGCCCCAGCCGTGACTGGTGATGGGGAAACGGCCGGTGGCATGCGCCTCGATGACCATTGAGGCTGGCTCGTCCCGCCCAAGGTGGATCTTCAGGTCGTAACCGTGAAGGTGCAGCTCTACCGGTTCATCACTCGTCCAACGTAACTCGATCACGTCGCCTTCGGTAATCCGGATGGCCTTATTGGGCGCCACCACTTTGCGATGTTCGAGCCGCACTTCGATGACCCGTTGCGAGGTCTTCTGAGCGACGGCGAATTGAATATGCGTGGGGGATAAGAATAAACCTGCGGTCAGCCAAATCGCCAAAATTCTTCGCCAAGCGTCCATCTTCCTCTCACGCCCGTGAAAGCGTCCTAACCCCTTCACTCACCAGCTCGAGTGACCGTGTGCCTTGATCATGGAGCGGTTTCGCCACGTCGCCCCATGCGTCGAGAAGCGTCGTGATTTCGTTATTCCCCGCTGCCGTCGCGCCGAGGTTCCCTTCGCCTGCGCAATTTCTTCCAGGCAACGTTGATTAGTAGGACCGTGATGCCGACCGCTAAGATGATCGTCAGCGCGTGGGCTCCGCCAGAGGTGGGGGTTCCGGGAACAGAGTTCCAAGCCAGTGCCGGCGAAATCAACACCCCAATCTCCTACGAACAGCTTGGAGCGATGTTAAAATAAATCAAGTTGGCTGGCAAATTGGTACAGTCCGTCGGCGAGGTAACAAACCGGGTTTGGTGATCTCATTTCATACCCTGATCATGCTCACGATCCGGCTCTGCTTACGGTCGTCGTCTTTTCGAGCTCGCTAATCATCGGCCACAGGGATCTCGGCGTAAGAGATCGACTCACCGGTCCTCTACCTAAGTAAACTATGCAAATGCGATGGAAGGAGATGAACGTCTGAAGCTGCGTTTGAGGTGATATGCGACCTACTCGCCCAAGTGAATGGCTGGTTCACCCGGGGGTCCGATACCGCCGATCTGAAGGAGGCAACGGCGCTCTTGGAAGAGCTAATTTGACCGCTGAAGTTGCAGCGCGGCACCCGACCGCAAGTCCGTTCGTGGCAGATACTGTTGATAAAGTCGGATTTTGGTGAGTTTTTGGGTGTCCGCTTCTATCAG
>CAZPMO010000172.1:0-10541 GCA_964587515.1 uncultured Rhodospirillaceae bacterium
AAGACGGGTGGGTAGCGGGGATTTAAACCGGACACCAGTGGATCAGGTCCGGGATGACGGATTGGGTTTGAGGGGCACCCCTAATTCACCGCGTCCGGCTCCTCGCCCTCTTCCGGCAGCGGGACGGCGGCGGTGGGGCCGGCCTGGTGGTGGATCAGCTTCCAGATGCGGCCTTCGCGCACGAACACGTTGGTGGCGACAAGAAACTGGCCGTCGATCTCCTCGTAACAGATCACATAGCCGGTATCGCCGTGGGCGTACGCGGTCGCGTTGCGGCATTCGATTTCGAGCGATTCCGGATTGGCGATGATCGCCGCCCAGCTTTCCAGCACATCGTCGCGCTCGTCGATCACGCCCCAGCCGGGATGGATGCAGGTCACCGACGCGGTGCGCGACCACACCTCGTCCATGGCGTCCACGTCGCGGTCGGCGAAGGCGCGATAGAAGGCTTCGTTGGCGAACAGCAACGCCTGTCTGTCGGGCATCGGAAACTCCCTCGATACGCGCATCTCAACCCACGCGCCAATCTATTGGATCGCGCGCAGCGGTCAAGCGGATGCGTGGCGGGGAATTTATCTTATTGGGGAATTTACTCGGGGATGAGCGGCGTCGACAGCTCCATGTCCTCGACGATGATGCCGGCCGGACGCTGGCCCGGCTTCAGCCCCACATAGCGTTCCAGCACCGCGTCCGACAGCGGCCGCCCGTCCGGCGTCGCGAGCCAGAAGCGCAGCAGATGCCGCTTGCCCTCTTCCTCGTCCGGGTCCTCGTAGGCGAGGCGCGCATGCACCGTGACATGGTTGTGCAGGAAGATGATATTGCCCGGCTCCTGACGGAGTTCCAGGCGCAGCTCCTCGGCCAACGTATCGATCATGTCGAGCGCCTCGATCTGGGCCTCGGTGAAGCGCGGCAACTCCTCGAAGCGCTGCGCCGAACGGATATAGTAGTTCTGCCAGCCGCACGAGAAATATCCCTCGGCGAAATTGAAGACCGGCAGTTCGAACCACGGATCCTTGCCCGGCGGAATCTCGTTGCGGCGGTCTCGGTACCAGGGCTTGCACAGCTCGGCCACCAGATCGGGGCGGCGGCGCAGCATTTCGTTGTAGATGGCGACGGTGCTGGCGAGCTTGTTGCCGCCGCCCGACGCCGCCTGGGTAAGGCAGAGCAACACCACGATGTCGCAGGAATCGGAGTGGTAATCGAGTTGTGCGCTCGTATGGTAGCCGCGGGAGGACGTCGATTTCGTGCGGTCCGAGCCCACCAGATCATAGACGTGGCCGAGCAGATGGCCCTTGTAGTTCTGCGAGACCGGGTCGCCGACGCGGATCGCCAGGCCCCAGTAGATCTTCGCCATCTGCTCGATCGAATAGCGCTCGACCGGCAGGCCGGTGATCTGCGCCAGGCCGCACCCGTCGATGATCTGCGCCTTCACCTGTGCGAGGCGCGAATCCAGCGTCGGCAACGGGAAGTCCTCATCCGTGATGTCCTTGATTTCCATGCCGCGCGCCTCGACATGGGCCAGCGCCGCCTCGATCTCGGCGATTTCCGCCGCGCTCAGCGGGAAGACCCAGTCGTCGCGGCGCGATAGCTCGGCGCCCGTCCAGTCGGCGGGATCGATCACCGGGCGCATGGCCTCGGCGGGTTCGCGCGCGGCGGTCGAAAGTACGATTGAATCATCGGGCATGGCGGCGGGACCTTATATTTTGATTTTGTTTCGGACCGGATTATGCGCCATTCGGCCCCGGCGAAGTAGCGGCAATTTGTCGCCGGGTTAACCTTACAGGTTTGTGCGCACGTCCCAGAGCTCCGGGAAGAAACGGATGTCGAGGGCCTTTCGGAGATAACCCACGCCGGCGGTGCCGCCGGTGCCGCGCTTGTGTCCGATCACGCGTTCGACCGTGGTGAGATGGCGAAAGCGCCATTGCTGGAACCAGTCCTCCACGTTGACCAGCTCCTCGGCAAGCTCGTAAAGATCCCAGTGCTTGTCGGTGTTGCCGTAAATCTCGAGCCAGGCGTCGCGCACGCTGGGCCGGCTGACATAGGGGGCGCTCCAGTCTCGTTCGACCGCCTCGGGCGCGAGATCGAAACCGCGCCGGCCGAGCAGCCGGATCGCGGCGTCATAGAGGCTGGGCGCGTTCAGCGCCGCGTCGAGCCGGGCGTGAATTTCCGGCCGGTCGGCGTGCGGCGCCAGCATGGCGGGGTTCTTGTTGCCCAGCATGAACTCGATCATGCGGTACTGATGCGACTGAAACCCCGATGAATGACCCAGCAGGTCGCGGAAGGTCAGGTAGTCGGCCGGGGTCATGGTGGACAGCACGTCCCACGACTGGATCAGCTGGGTCTGGATGCGCGAGACCCGCGCCAGCATCTTGAACGCCGGGCGGATGTCGCCGGCCTCCAAAATCGCGACCGCGGCGCCGAGCTCGTGCAGCACCAGCTTCATCCACAGCTCCGTAGCCTGATGGATGATCACGAACAGCATCTCGTCGTGGCTTTCCGACAGCGGTTTCTGGCACGCAAGAAGATCGTCGAGACCCAGATAATCGCCGTACGTCATGTCCTCGCGAAAATCGGTGTGCGTGCCCTCGGGCAGCTCTCCGGATCCGGTCTTGGCCATTGGCGTTCTCCTCTCGCGAAGCGGGATTCAGGTGACCGCGGCGCGGGCGTGGAATTCCGGGCGGTCCCAGCCGCGGTTCTCCAGCACGTCGCGCAGATGCTCTACCGCGTCCCACACATCCACATGGCGCAGATAAAGCGGCGCGAAGCCGAAGCGCATGATATCGGGGGCCCGGAAATCGCCGATCACGCCGCGCGCGATCAGTGCCTGGACGATGGGATAACCGTCCGCGTGGCGCAGCGAGACCTGGCTGCCGCGCCGCGCATCCTCGCGCGGCGTGTCGACGATTATATCGAAAGCGCCGCAGCGCTCGGCGACCAGCGTCATGAAGACGCCGGTCAGCGCCAGCGATTTCTCACGCAAGCCGCCCGCGTCGGCCTCCAGAATCAGATCGACGCCGACCTCGAGC
Organism: uncultured Rhodospirillaceae bacterium; assembly: GCA_964587515.1. Classification (GTDB taxonomy): domain Bacteria; phylum Pseudomonadota; class Alphaproteobacteria; order MPNO01; family MPNO01; genus CAZPMO01. The sequence continues at coordinate 3,027 of CAZPMO010000172.1, forward strand.
GCCGCCAGGCCGAGGATCGCGGGCGTGCCGCAGAGCGTGCGCAAGATGCCGGGCGCCGGGCGGTAATCGCCCTCGAAATCGAACGGCGCGGCGTGCCCCATCCAGCCGGTCAGCGGCTGGCTGAGCGCGTCGTGATGGCGGGCGGCGACGAACAGGAAAGCCGGCGCGCCGGGCCCGCCATTGAGATATTTATAGCCGCAACCCACCGCGAAATCGGCCCCATCCGCTCCATTTGGGCCGTTGAGATCGACCGGCACGGCGCCGGCCGAATGCGACAGATCCCACAGCATCAGCGCGCCGGAATCGTGCGCCGCCCGGGTGATCGCCGCCATGTCGTGCATCGCGCCGGTCTGGTAATTCACATGGGTCAGCATCACCACCGCGACGTCGTCGTCGATGGCGTCCGCGATTTCGGCGCCCGGCGCCCGGCGGAGTTCGCGCCCCAGGAGTCCGGCCACCCCCTGGGCGATATAGAGATCGGTGGGGAAATTAATTTCCTCGGTGAGGATCGCGCCTCGGTCGGGCTTCAGCGCCAGCGCGGCCGACAGCAGCTTGAACAGGTTCACCGACGTGGAATCGGCGGCCGCGACCTCGCCGGGCGCGGCCCCGATCAGCCGCGCGATCTTGTCGCCGATCCGCCCCGGCATCTCGATCCAGCCATGGGTGTTCCAGCTGCGGATCAGATCGTCGCCCCATTCGCGGCGGAGCACCGCCTCGAGCCGGTCCGGCGTGGCTTTGGGCAGCGCGCCCAGCGAATTGCCGTCGAGATAGATCACGCCGTCGGGCAGCGCGAAGGCCTCGCGTCTGCCGGCCAGCGGGTCGGCGGCGTCGCGCCGGGCCAGCGCCGCGCGCGTTAATGTTCCGGATTTGGCCCCCATGCGGCCCCCATGCGGAGAAGAATTCCTCCTCGGGCGGGGAGTATCGCCGGTTTTGGCGCGCCGCGCCACAATTGCGCCAAGAACGCGCCACAAAATGACCTTTTGCGGGTCCTAATCGCGCCCAAAAGCCCGGGCACATTGCACGCACTGGGATTGGCCAGTGGAAGGATCCGACCATGCGTATTCCCACGATTCTCGCGATTTTCGCCATTTCAGCGGCCGCCCTGGGCGGCTGCAGCCTGCGCTATGACCAGGCGATGGAGCTGGAGCCCAAGGGCTCCGCCTTCGATAAGGCCCTGTATGCCGGTTATTTACAGATGGCCCGGGCCGAGCTCGACGAGCTCGATCTCGACGATACCGACAAATTCGCCGATCGCGCCGCGCGCGCCGCCTCGGGCCGCGCGCCCGCGCCCGAGAAGCTGACCGCCCGCGCCCTGCCCGCCCATAAGACCGGCGATCTCGGCGCCGCGCGGGTGAAGCTGGTGAAGGCGCTGGCCGGCGGCGCGGCAAAGCGCCATCCCGCCGACGCGGCCCGGGCCCAGCTTCGCTTCGACTGCTGGATGCAGGAGCAGGAAGAGAATTTCCAGCCCGACGACATCGTGCAATGCCGCACCGGCTTCTTCGCGGCGCTCGAAAAAATCGGCTCACCGTCGCACGCCGCGGTCCGGCCGGCCACGACCACGGGCCCCCGCGCCGGTCTGCGCCCGGCCTCGGCCCCCGCGCCGACCCGCGCCGAGGCGAAGGCGGGTTATGTGGTGCTGTTCGATTTCAACAAGTCCGGCATGGGCGCCGACGCGCGCCGCATCGTGGAGACCGCCATCAAGACCGCCAAGCGCCTGGGCGCCGCCGCGATCCGCATCTCCGGCCACGCCGACCGGGCCGGCGGGCGCGCCTATAACAAGGGCCTCAGCAAGCGCCGCGCCGAGGCCATCGCCACCGCCCTGATCCGCGCCGGCATCAAGAAGGAGAAGATCCGCGTCGAGGCCTTCGGCGAGGACAAGCCCGCCGTGCAGACCCCCGACGGCATGCGCGAACCCCGCAACCGCCGCGTCGAAATCGGCATCGACACCACCCCGCCCCGCACCGCGCAGCGCCAGCGCTGAGGGGACACCAGCTCGTCGCTGCCGCCCGGACCGTCACCGGGCGGTGGGCGGTGGGGCGCGGTTGTTTCGTGATTTCACGTTCTCTCGATTATCGGCCAGTATGGTCCCGGCGCGTTTCTATTTCACCCGTTTGCCACGACCGCGCTTCGGAGCGCAATATTTGTTTCCGTCGATCCAATTGAATCCGAAGAACTGGCTCCCAAGGTCGCAAAGACGAACGGGATCTTCCTTGACCTCCACCCGAAGCGCGTCGGGAAATTTCCGCGAATAGGCTTTCACCATTGTCCGGGCCATTTCGAATTTCCGATCGCACCGGGAATAATAATGCAGATAGCAGTTTCGATGATTGTCACAGTAAAAACCGAATAACGCCGTCTCCGGATATTTTTTCTTTCCATATGCGAGAAAATTATCCAACATTTTTCCCCTTAAATCTCGTCGATGTGTGGGGCCGGGTTGGGTCGTTTCCAAGCGGACAGTGCATTGCTCGCGGGTGAATTTCGGAACGCCGGGAAGAAAGATGAGTTTGGTCACTATTCCGGAAATCTGGATAGGTTGCCGCGAAACCGTGATGCTCGCCGTATTTCCATGCGATGCGTTGAGCGCCTCCGCCATCTCTTCCGCGAACTCGAATCGTCGATCACAATGATCGACGAAATGTAGATAGAAGGATTTCGCGAGCCCACCCGCGATATCGAAGTCGGCGATACGGACCCCCTTCCTTGACGCGTATCGGGAAAGAAAGAATGGAAGATCGGTCGGCTTTCGTTCTTCCCGCCTGAGTTTCTTTGCGAGAGATTGAAGCCGCACCAAACATTCGCTTCGAATTTCGGACTGAGCGGTTTCCGACCAGGGCGTTCGCGTTTCGGCGCTCTCGGGTTGGGCGAAGCCAACGAGGAACATGACGACCCAAGCCGTTAAGAATGGGGCGATGCGCGGCCCTGAAGTCACGCATCGCCCCGATTTCGTTAAATCCGTGGGTAACGTGGATGCTGGTTGTATCAAGATTTCCTCATACACCCCGAGAGCTTAGACGATCACCCCGCCCTTGGGCACGAAAATTTGTAGATTCGGTCCCGGCGAATTGCCGTGAACCGCCTGTTGCGGCGGAACCCAGACCCGAACTTCAAATCCGTGAGGATTGTCATAAGGCGGCGTGAATATTTCAGAATTACGGTGACAGGGAATTACGGTGACAGGAACCTTAGCTACCCAGGTTTCGGTTCCTGTCATCGTAATTCGATGACGGGGCTCCTGAATCTCTTGTTGTGGGAAATTATCGTCTAAATCATTGATTTGATTCGCAGAATCTGATTTATCGATTCAAATCAATGATTTAGCGAATCGCCCTAAGACATTGATTCAACGCATTTTTTTCTTGACGATGTGGGAAAATCCCCGCACAATCTGATTGTTCATGCTTGACATGGAAAAAGAAAGGGCGACCCGAAGGTCGCCCTAGATGTAGCACGAAGGTGGGGTGGACGACGGGGTTCGGACCCGTAACCTCCCGATTACGAATCGGGCGCTCTGGCCAATTGAGCTACGCCCACCATAGCAAAGCGCCCCGCCCCAAGCGGGGCGTTCTGCCATCTGGGACAATGCACAGTAAATTGTGTAGGGGCAATAACTAAACGCAACATTTGGTATACCATCCCGTAAATTTTACGGAATGAAATGGGACGTTTGGCGCATCCGATACCACCCACCACCACATCCCCCCCTAAACCCCCTCGGCTTCGCGGGGGGTTCGTGTAGGATGATGGAGGCGGGGCGATGTCTGGGGAGGCGGCGCGGGGACAATGTCGGACTGGATGGTCGGGGTCGATACGGGCGGGACCTTTACCGACCTGATTGCTTTCAACAGCGCCACCCGCGAGTTGCGCACCGCCAAGGTGCCGTCGCGGCCGGGCGATGCTTCCGCCGCGGTGATGGGCGCGCTGGATGTGCTGTTCGGGACCGGCGTGGCGGCCGGCGACATCGGGCTGCTGGCGCACGGCACCACGGTCGCCACCAACACCATCCTGGAAGGCAAGGGCGCGCGCACCGGGCTGATCATCACGCGCGGTTTTCGCGCGGTTTATGAGGCGCGCGGCTGGGCCCAGCCCGACCCCGACGATCTGCTTGATCCGTTCTACACCAAGCCGCCGCTGCTGGCGCCGCAGCGCCGCACCGAGGAGGTCACCGAGCGGCTCGATTACACCGGCGCGGTGCTGACGCCGCTGGACGAGGACGAGGCGCGCAAAGCGGTGCGCCGCCTGAAGGCAAAGGGCGTCGAGTCGGTCGCGGTGTGCACCCTGTTCAGCTTCCGCAACGCCGATCATGAGGAGCGCATCGCGGCGATCATCGCCGAGGAGGCGCCGGCGTGGCGGGTCTCGCTGTCGTCGCGCGTCCTGCCCACCATCCGCGAATATCCCAGGCTGTCGACCACGGTAATCGACGCCTATGTGGGGCCGATCATGGAGCAGTATCTGACCCGCCTGGAAAGCGCGCTGGCCGGCGCCGGGGTGGAGACGCCGCAGATCTTCCTGATGCAGTCCAACGGCGGCGTGATGCGCATCAATCTCGGCGCGCGCCTGCCCAACCAGACATTATTGTCGGGACCGGCGGCCGGCGTGGTCGCGGGGATGGAGCTCGCGCGGCTCACGGGCGAGGAAAACATCGTCACCTTCGACATGGGCGGCACGTCGACCGATATCGGCCTGGCGCCCGGCGGCCGCGCAGAGGAAACCAACGCCGGGCGCATCGCCGGTCAGGATATCGGCACGCCGATGCTGGCGGTGCATACGCTGGGGGCCGGCGGCGGCACCATCGCCCGCATCGGCCCCGACGGGTTGCTGAAGGTGGGCCCGGAGAGCGCCGGCGCCGATCCGGGGCCCGCGTGCTATGGCCAGGGCGGGACGCGGCCGACGGTGACCGACGCGAACCTGCTGCTGGGCGCGCTGGGCGGCGACAACGCGCTGGGCGGCAGCGTGCGCATCGATGCGAACCTGGCCGAGAAGGCGGTGCGCGAGCATGTGGGCGAGCCGCTGGGACTGGACGCGGTGGCGGCGGCGGCCGGCATATTGCGCATCGTCAACACCAACATGGCGGTCGACCTCCGCCTCGCCTTCCAGTCGCGCGGCGAGGACCCGCGCCGCTATGCGCTGGTCGCCTTCGGCGGCGCGGGGCCGTTGCACGCGCCGCTGCTGGCGCGCGATCTCGGCATTCCGCGCGTGCTGGTGCCGGCCTATCCGGGGCTCAACAGCGCCATGGGTCTGTTGCAGACCTCGGTGCGCCACGTCTATGTGCGCTCGGCGCTGGGGCTGCTGAGCGACTATCCGACGGATCAAATGGAGGCGCATTTCGCGGCGCTCCTCGGCCACGCGATGGACGACGCGGCCGAGGAAGGGTTCGCGCCGGAGGCGGTGCGCATCATCCGCCAGCTCGACATGCGCTATCCCCATCAGGGTTATCAGCTTGCCGTCACCTGTCCCGAGGGAACGCTGGACGACGCCGCGAAGCCGGCGCTGAAGCGCGACTTCGACGCCGCGCACGAGCGCGTCTATGGCGCCAGCGCGCCGGGCGAGGACGCCGAGATCGTAACCTTTCGGGTCATTGCCGAGATGGAGGTGCCGCGGCTCGAGCTCGCCCGGCTGGAGCCCGGCGACGGCGACGCGGCGCGCGCCCGCATCGGTGAACGCCCGCTGTTCGACATCGCATCGGCCGCCTTCGCGCCGGCCGGAATCTACGACCGGACGCGGCTCAAGGCCGGCGACCGCATCGACGGCCCGGCGGTGATCGAACAGGCCGACGCGACCACGGTGGTGCTGGCCGGCCAGCGCGCCGAGATCGGCGCGCACGGCGCCCTCACCATTCATACGGGAGCGGGCGCATGACCATCGATCCGATCACCACCGAGGTCGTGCTCAGCCGCCTGCGCGAGACCACCCAGGCCATGGCGCACGCGCTGTTCCATAGCGGCTATTCCCCGATCCTGCGCGAATCCCAGGACGGCACGGCCGGGCTCACCGACGGCTCCGGGCGCGTGATCATGGTCGGCGGCGGGCTGCAATATCATTCGCTGCTTTATTCGCAGGCGGTGGCCAGCGTGCTGGAGCGCTATCCGGCCGAGGACATGGACGACGGCGACGCCTTCGTTTCCAACGATCCCTATAAGGCGGGCAACAGCCATGTGCCGGACATGGTGGTGGTGGCGCCGGTATTCTATGACGGGGTCGTCGTGGCGTTCGGGGTCAGCGTCGCCCACAAGGCGGACGTCGGCGGGCTGGTGCCGGGATCGTCGGGCGCGGCGTCACGCGAGATTTTTCACGACGGGCTGCTGCTGCCGCCGGTGCGGTTGTGGACCGACAGGGCGGGCATGAACCGGGAGATCGAGGCGATCATCCGCAACAACAGCCGCGCGCCCGAAGTGGTGATCGGCGACCTCAGGGGTCAGGTCGGCGCGACCCGGCTGGGCGCCGAGCGCATGAAGGCGCTGTGCGACGAATACGGGGTCGACACCGTGGGCGCGGCGATGGACACGCTGATCGAGCGCACCGGGGCGCGGCTGCGCGCGGTGTTCGCGGGCTGGCCCGACGGCGCGTTCGAGGGCGAGGGGCTGCTCGATCACGACGGCGAGACCAGGGACCGGCCGGTCCGCATTCACGTGACGGCGACCAAACAGGGCGACCGGCTGACGCTGGATTTCAGCGGCACCGATGCGCAGACGGCGGGGCCGGTGAACACGCCGGGCCCGACCGCGCGCGCGGTCTCGCTACAGGCGATCCTGGCCGCGTCGGATCCGACCATCCCGATGAACGCGGGCGCCTTCGCGGCGGTCGATTTCGTGATGCCGCCGGGCCGCGTGGTCAGTCCGCAATTCCCGGCCACGGTGAACCATTATTTTCCGACCTCGCACCTGGTCTATAACTGCGTCCTCGCCGCGCTGGGGAATTTCAATCCGGCGCGCGCGGTCGCACCCTCGGGGCTCGGCACCGGCGCGATCGCGATCGGTTACGGCAAGGGGCGCGACGGCAAGGCGGCGGTCCAGTACGAGTTGATGATCAGCGCGCTGGGCGGCACCGGCGACGGCGACGGCGCATCCATGGTGCTGCCGATGAACCATTTCGCGCCGGGCACGCCTATCGAGGTGGTGGAGACCGAATATCCGGTGCGGGTGGCGCGCTTTGATCTGTGGCCCGATTCGGCGGGTCCCGGCGCACACCGGGGCGGCACTGGTTTCGTCCGCGCATACCATTTCCTGACCGACAGCATCCTGACCGCGCGCACGTCGAACCATCGTCACCCGGCGTGGGGCTTGTTCGGCGGCGGATCGCCGCCGCCGTCGCGCACCACCATCACCTTCGAAGGTGGCACCACCGAGGACATGGATGTGATGGAAACCCGCCGGGTCGGCGCCGGCGTGACGCTAACGCTGTCGCAAAGTGGTGGCGGCGGCTACGGCGATCCACGGGAACGTCCCGCCGAGGAGGTCCGGCGCGACGTGCGCGACGGGTACGTGACGCGCGATGCGGCGGCGGCGGCCTATGGGG
>CAZPMO010000173.1:0-10521 GCA_964587515.1 uncultured Rhodospirillaceae bacterium
CCGGCAGGATGAGGATGTAGACCTCGGGATGGCCGAAGAACCAGAACAGATGCTGATAAAGCAGCGGGTCTCCGCCCCGGGTCGCATCGAAGAACGCGGTCCCGAAATTGCGGTCGGTCAGCAGCATGGTGATCGCGCCGGCCAGGACCGGCAGCGTCAGCAGCAGCAGGAACGCGGTGACCAGCACCGACCATACGAACAGCGGCATCTTGTGCAGCATCATGCCGGGCGCGCGCATGTTGAAGATGGTGGTGATGAAGTTGACCGCCCCCAGGATGGAGGACGCGCCCGCCAGATGCAGGCTGAAGATCGCCATGTCCACCGCCGGCGTCAGCTGCCCCGTCGTGCTGAGCGGCGCGTAGACCGTCCAGCCGGTGCCGGCGCCGCCATCCACGAATATCGAAGCGCCCAGCAGAAGCGACGACGGAATCAGCAGCCAGAAGCTGATATTGTTCATGCGCGGGAACGCCATGTCCGGCGCGCCGATCATAAGCGGCACGATCCAGTTGCCGAAGCCGCCGATCAGCGCCGGCATGACCATGAAGAACACCATGATCAGCCCGTGTCCGGTGATCAGCACGTTGAACACCTGGTTCGGCTCGCCCAGGAAACCGAGCAGCGGCGTCACCTGCGTCCCCGTGGTCGCCAATTCGGCGCGGAACACCATCGACATCAGCCCGCCGACGATGCCGAACACCACCGCGAAGACGATGTACATCGTGCCGATGTCCTTGTGGTTGGTCGAACAGACCCAGCGTCGCCATCCCGTGGGGTGCGCCTCGTGATGTCCGTGCGCGGTCGTCGCTTCGCTCATGATTTTATTCCCCGATCCTCAGCGCGCGGCCGGCGCGTTGTTCGCGAATTTGACGCTCTCGCGCGTTCCATCCGGCGCGTCGTCGTTCGCGAACTCCTTGCGCGCTTTCTTGACCCAGGCATCGAATTTTTCCTGCGATACCACATCGACCCGAATAGGCATGTAGCCGTGATTGGTGCCGCAAAGCTCGGAACACTGGCCGTAATAGACGCCTTCGCGGTCGGCTTTGAACCAGGTTTCGTTGAGCCGGGCCGGCACCGCGTCGATCTTCACGCCGAAGGCGGGAACCGCCCAGGCGTGCAGGACGTCGTCGGCGGTGACAATCACACGCACCGTCTTGTTGATGGGCACGACGACGCGGTTATCGACTTCCAGCAGGCGCAACTGTCCCGCCTTGATTTCGTCGTCGGGGATCATCACGCTGTCGAACGAAAAATTGCCGTGGTCCGGATACTCGTAAGACCAGTACCACTGGTGTCCGATCGCCTTCACGGTGAGGTCGGCCTTGGGCACCACGTCCGAGAAATAGAGTAGCCGGAAGGACGGTATGGCGATCACCACAAGAATGATCACCGGGATCACCGTCCACAGCACCTCGATCTTGGTGTTGTGGGTGGTGGTGGTGGGTACCGGATTGCGCTTCGCGTTAAAGCGCCACATCACATAGATCATCAGCGCGGTCACGAAGAGGGCGATCACGATGATGATCACAAGCAGGAAATCGTGGAGTGCGACGATGTCCCGCATGACGGGCGTGGCCGCTTCCTGGAAGCCGAGTTGCCACGGTCTGGGCTGGCCGGCGAGCGCGGCGCCGTTCAACCCGAGACAAAAAGCCAGTCCGACGAAACTACCCGCGAACCTCAAACCTAGTCGGTGTGTCAATGTCATCGTTTTCGATCCACTCTGTCGTTTGGACCAACGGGGCTGTGGTCAAACCACCGCCGATGAAAGCCGCGCCGGCGCGGCATGTTCATGCGGGTTCTAGCCCCCCGAAAACGGGCCGGAACATACACCAGCGCGATGCTGTTAAACAACCGCGTCGGCGTTTTTCCCGGTCCTTGTCATACGGCGTTCCGGCGCGCCCGAGGCAACCCTTCCGGCGTTGATAACCCTATGGTTCCCGCCAAAGAAGTCTGTTCACGGTTAAGCGACTTTATGTCGCACGAATCGGGCCGTGTCTGAAAGCGATTTGCGCGAATCTTCTCCGGGCGTGACATAACGGATTCGGCGACCCATATATACGCGACCACATTCACCGCGGAACGGAGCGAACGATGACCGACCTGGCCCGAACGGATGATCTGTTCTTTACACGTACCGGCATGGACCGGGAACGTGTCGAAGGCACGGTGCGCGAGGCCCTCGACGGCGCCGACGACGGTGAGCTGTTCCTCGAATATCGGCAGTCGGAAAGCGTCGCCTTCGACGATGGCCGGCTAAAGAGCGCCGCCTTCGACACCTCGCAAGGATTCGGTTTGCGCGCGGTCGCGGGCGAGGCGACCGGTTATGCCCATGCCTCCGAACTTTCCGAGGCCGCCATCGCGCGCGCCGCCGAAACCGTGAAGGCGGTGCGCGCCGGCCATGGCGGCACGCTTGCCGCGCCGCCTTCTGGCACCAATCAGGCGCTCTATACCGACACCAATCCGCTGGGCGAGGTCGAGTTCGAGGCGAAGGTGCGGCTGATGGAGGAAATCGACACCTACGCGCGTTCGCTCGATCCGCGCGTCAGCCAGGTCATGGCCTCGTTGTCCGGCGAATGGCAGGCGGTCCAGATCGTGCGGTCCGATGGATCGCGCGCCGCCGATATCCGGCCGTTGGTGCGCATCAACGTGGCGGTCATCGCCACCGAGGGAGATCGCATGGAGGTCGGCAGTCACGGCACCGGCGGACGCACCGGCTACCAGGCCTATCTTGAACCCGCAAGCTGGCGCGGCCAGGTCGACGAGGCGCTGCGCCAGGCGCTTGTCAATCTCGAATCCGTGCCCGCGCCGGCCGGCGAAATGCCGGTGGTGCTGGGACCTGGCTGGCCCGGTATCCTGCTGCACGAGGCGATCGGTCATGGGCTTGAGGGCGATTTCAACCGCAAAAAAACCTCGGCGTTTTCCGGCCTTCTCGGCGAGCGCATCGCATCGCCGGGCGTCACGGTGATCGACGACGGAACGATTTCGGATCGTCGGGGCTCACTGACCATCGACGATGAAGGCACCCCCTGCCAGCGCAACGTTCTCATAGAGGACGGGGTGCTGACCGGCTATATGCAGGATCGGATGAACGCGCGGCTGATGGGCGTGCCGGCGACCGGCAACGGGCGGCGCGAGAGTTTCGCGCATGCGCCGATCCCGCGCATGACCAATACCTATATGCTGGCCGGCGACCGCGCGCCCGGCGAGATCCTTGAAAGCGTCGAGAACGGGCTGTTCGCGGTCAATTTCGGCGGCGGCCAGGTCGACATTACGTCCGGCAAGTTCGTGTTCACGGCGTCCGAGGCTTATCTGATCGAAAACGGCAAAATCGGCGCGCCCGTCAAGGGCGCGACGCTGATCGGCAACGGGCCCGACGTGCTGACCCGGGTCAAGATGATCGGCAACGACATGAAATTGGACCCGGGCGTCGGGACCTGCGGCAAGGATGGTCAGGGCGTACCGGTCGGCGTCGGTCAGCCGACCCTGCTGATCGATCAACTCACCGTCGGCGGCACGGCCGCCTGAAATATCTCCCGCGGCGCGGCCGATCGAGGCGCGTTTCTCAGGATTGCTCCTCGTCGGCCACGTCGATCAGTCGCCGTCTTATTCGGCGGATCGCGAACCAGACAAGCGCCACCACCGGGACGACCGCCGCGCCGACGGCGATATCGGGATCGACCCGCATTCCCAGGTCCGCGAGGGCTTTCGCCCCGTAGGCCAGCAACCCCAGCAGGTAATAGCTCGCGGCCACCACCGAGATTCCCTCGACCATGGTCTGAAGGCGAAGCTGAAGCCGCGCGCGGCGCGACATGGCGCGCAAAAGGTGCTGGTTCTGCTCCTCCAGCGCCACGTCGATCCGGGTGCGCAACAAATTGCCGGCGCGCGTCACGCGCTGTGACAGGTTCTCGCGGCGCTCGCCACCGATTCGCAGGTGCGCATGGCCGGCGCAAGGCGACGCTCCATGAACTCGCCGATGGTTTGTAGCCCTTCGATTCGTTCCTCGCGCAATTCCTCGATCCGACCCATGACCAGGGCGTAGTACGCCAACGACGCTCCGAAGCGATAGGTCGTGGTCGAGGCGATCCGTTCGATCCGCGCGGCGAGGCTGGTGATACGGATCAGCATCTCGCGTTCATCTGCGATATCGTGCATTTCGGACAGGTTGTCGGTGACATCCGCCAGATCGTGATCGATTTTCGAGATTTCCGCCGCCGCCGTCCGCGCCAGGGGCAAGGACAGCAGCGCGAAGATGCGATAGGTCTCGATCTCCAGCAAACGCTGAACCAGTCTGCCGACCTGGTAGGGGCTCAGCCCGCTGTCGCGCACCAGGATGCGGCTGAACCCGTCACCATGGACGTGGAAATCGGTCCAGGCGTAACCCCCGCCGGACATGATGCTGCCGACCACCGTTTCCGAACCGATCAGACGCGCGAGATCGGTCGGGTCTCGGAGCGGCGCGTCCGCGCGTTCCACGGCCATATGGATCGCGACCAGCCGTCGCCCCGGCAGACGCGCGAGCCAGTCGGCGGGAACCCGGTCGACCACGGGCGCGTCGAACGGCGCCGTGAACGGTTCCCGGTGAAGGAAGGTATAGGTGCAGAACTCGGTATGGCGTTCCCACTTCAGGCGGAAGGGGCCGAAATCGTGGTAGAAATAATTGCTGTTCGCGGGCGCGGCGACGCCGAAACGTTCACAGAGCTTCGCGAGATGGGCGCGGTCCGCGGCTTCGCCCGCCTCGCCCGAATCCATCGCGATATGGGAAACGCGCTCCGGCGGATAAAGGGGGACGAACGGCCGGGCATGGACCTCGCCATGGAGCATGTCGCGCAACGGGTGATCTTCGAGCATCCGCATTCACCCTTTCACAGCGCCGCGCCATCGCGACGCCGTGTACGACCCCGACGGTCAGAATCGCGAATTGCGAATGTTGTTGAGCTCGTCGGTCGAAATTCGGCCGTCGCGGTTGCGATCGGCCGCGCGAAAACGCGAATTTAGTCGGGCGCCCACGGCGCGGCGGCGCGCATTGCCGGCGGCACCGACGCGATGGGCCCTGCCACGCGCCGCGAAATATTCCTTCCGCGAAATATAGCCGTCCGAATTCCTGTCGAACCGGCTATAGCGGGCGGCGTTGTCGGGTGCCGAATTCGCCGGGTTCGCCGCCCCTGGGCCGACGCGCTTGTTTTTCTGGAGACCGAATTTCTCGAGTTTCGGCTGCAGCCGGTCGCGGATCACCTTGTTGGCGTCCTTCATGGCGGGATTGACGTGCCGCCCGCCGCTCCGCGTCTGCGCCTCGACGGTCGACGCGGCGAGGCTAACGACCAGTCCGACAACGATCAGCGAAATCCAGCGCATCTTCGGTCCTCCATTTTGATCGGCGGCGATACCCTCAATAGGCATATTCCCTGAACACCTGGTTTACGCTGCCTTGCCACCCGTCGTCCAATTGTTCGAGCATGATCTCGGCCGGACTGGATCCGCTTTCGGCGATCTCATCGAGAGTGGTGAGAAATTCCGCCTCGTCGTGGCCGTTCGAGTCCAGGCGTGCGCGCGCCTTCAGGCCCGACCGCGCGATCTCCAGCACCTCAAGGGCGACATCGCGCATCGTGCCGTCGCGAAATCCGGCGCGCAGCGCATGTCTCGGCACCTCGCGGCGCAGCAGCTCGTGCTCCTCGGGGGTCCAGTCCTTCATCAGATCCCATGCGGCGTCGAGCGACGCGCCATCATACATGAGCCCGACCCACAGCGCCGGCAAAGCGCAAAGCCGGCGCCATGGCCCGCCGTCGGCGCCGCGCATTTCCAGGAACCGCTTCAGACGGACCTCGGGGAACAAAGTCGTCAGGTGGTCCGACCAGTCCGACATGGTCGGCATCTCGCCCGGCAGCGCCGGCAGCCGCCCCGCCAGGAAGTCGCGGAAGGACTGGCCGCTGGCGTCTATGTAAGCGCCGTCGCGATAGACGAAATACATCGGCACGTCGAGCACGTAATCCACGTAGCGTTCGAACCCGAACCCGTCCTCGAACACGAAAGGAAGCACGCCGCAGCGGTCCGGGTCGGTGTCCTCCCAGACGTGACTGCGGAACGACATGTATCCGGTCGGCTTGCCGTCGACGAACGGCGAATTGGCGAACAAAGCCGTCGCCACCGGCTGAAGCGCCAGCCCGACGCGGAACTTGCGGACCATGTCGGCTTCGGATTCGAAGTCGAGATTGACCTGTACCGTGCAGGTTCTGAGCATCATGTCGAGGCCCATGGTCCCCTTGGTCGGCATATAGGCCCGCATGATCTTGTAGCGGCCCTTGGGCATCCACGGCACGTCGCCGCGCGCCCAGGTCGGATGAAAGCCGGTGCCGATCAGCCCGACGCCGAGCTCGCCCGCCACCTCCTTGACCTGGGCGAGATGGACATGGACCTCGTCGCAGGTCTGGTGAATGGTCTCCAGCGGCGCGCCCGACAGCTCGAGCTGGCCGCCCGGCTCCAACGAGATGTTGCAGGCGCCCGAGGTCAGCGCGATCGTGTTGCCGTTCTCGATAACCGGTTGCCAGCCGAAGCGCTGCAGGCCGGCGAGCAAGGCGCCGATGCCCCAGTCTCCGTCATAGGGCGCGGGCGCCAGCGTCTCCAGATTGAAGACGAACTTCTCGTGCTCGGTGCCGATGCGCCAATCGCGCGCGGGTTTGTTGCCGGCCTCGAGATATTCGACAAGCTGGCGTCTGTTTTCAATCGGGGCGCCGGGGGCGGTTGGGGGTGCGGCCATGTTCTTTCGACGGTTCCTACAGGTATTCGACTGATCTTTATCCGGTCTCTATCTATATCAATTGACGCGCCAATCGCCGAGAAACGCCTGCCAGCATGTCAGCGCGGCAAGCGCCGCCGTTTCGGCCCGCAGGATGCGGGGTCCCATCGCGGCGGGATATACAAAGGGCAGTATAGCAAGGTCGTCAAGCTCCGATCGCGCGAAACCGCCCTCGGGACCGGTCAGAACCGCCCAGGGGCCGTCTTCCGCGCCCGAAAGCACCTCCGATATGGGCGCCGCCTCGCCGCTTTCATCGCACAGCAACAGCCGGCGTCCCGTCGGCCAATCGGCCATCGCACTCTTCAGGGTTTCGGGCGCGGCCACCTTGGGCACGTCGAGCCGGCCGCACTGCTCCGCGGCCTCGATAGCGTTGGCGCGCAGCCGCTCGGCGTTGACCCGCGTGACCTGGGTATGTTCGGTGATGACCGGCCGGATCGCGGAAACGCCAAGCTCGGTCGCCTTGGCCGCGATGAAATCGATGCGGGCGCGCTTGACCGGCGCGAAGACCAGCCACAAATCGGGCGACGCCGTCTGCGCCCGCGTCCGTTCGACGGGTTCCGCGTCGCAACGCCCCCGACGGTGATCGGTAAGACGCGCGCGCCATTCGCCGTCGCGGCCGTTGAACAGAGCGACGGGATCGCCCGCGTCGAGCCGCATCACATGGTTCAGGTAATGGGCCTGGGCGGACGAAAGCGCGACCCGCTCGCTCGCCGCGAGATCGTCTTCGACGAATAATCTGATGTCGCCCATCACCGCCGCCCGCTGGCGCCCCTTGTCTGGCACGGGATATAATCACCCGGGATGGGATCGGCAATGGCGCCAGAGACGGAACGATCGGCAAGCGATATCCCGCGCGGCGGCTGGGTCGACCGCGCCCTGCCGCGCGCGGCGCGCCCCTATGCGCGGCTGGCGCGCTTCGACCGGTCGATCGGAAGCTGGCTGTTGCTGTTCCCGTGCTGGTGGGCGATCGCCTTCGCCACGCCGACGCCGGTGAGCTGGGAGTTCCTTCGGCTGTTCGCGCTGTTCGGCATCGGAGCGGTGGTGATGCGCGGCGCGGGCTGCACCTATAACGACATCTGCGACCGGGAATTCGACGCCCAGGTCGCCCGCACGCGGGACCGGCCGCTGCCGGCGGGCGAGGTCACCGTGGTCCAGGCCGCGCTGTTCATGGCCGTGCTGCTGGCGGGCGGATTCGCGGTGCTGATCTCGTTCAATCATTACGCGGTGTGGGTCGGGATCGCCTCGCTGGCGCTGGTCTTCACCTATCCGCTGATGAAGCGGGTGACGTTCTGGCCGCAATTCTTCCTCGGCCTCGCTTTCAATTGGGGCGCCTTGCTGGGCTGGGCGGCGGCCGGCGGCGAACTCGGCGCGCCGGCGCTGGTGCTCTACGGCGGCGGTATTCTGTGGACGCTGGGCTACGACACCATCTATGCCCATCAGGACCGGCGCGACGATCCCGCCGCCGGGGTGCGCTCGACGGCGCGCCGCCTGGGGCTCGGCAGCAAGCCCTGGCTTTATGGCTTTTACGCCGGCGCGATCACGCTGTTCGGGGGCGTCGGATATCTGATCGATCTTGGATGGCCGTTTTATCTCGGTCTCGCGCTCGGCGCGGCGCAGCTGGTCTGGCAGGTCGCCGACCTCCATATGGACGACGCAAAGGACTGTCTCGCGAAGTTCCGGTCCAACCGGCTGTTTGGCTGGCTGGTGTTGGCCGGCATTTTCGCGGCGCGCATCATCGAATGACCGCCGGACCAGCCGACTTCATCTGCGCCAACACCGCCGTCGGCGCGCCGCCGCTGGCGCCCGAAATCCGCCTTTACCTGGCCAGCGAGATCACGCCCATCTGGCGGGCCAGCGAGGAAAGCCTCGCCCGCGACGGGCTGCCGCCGCCGTTCTGGGCGTTCTGCTGGCCGGGCGGTCAGGCGCTGGCGCGGCATATCCTCGACAATCCGGAGATCGTCTCAGGCAAGCGCGTGCTCGATTTCGCGGCCGGCGGCGGCGTCGCCGCCATCGCCGCCGTGACGTCCGGCGCGAAATCCGTCGCGGCCAGCGAGATCGATCCCTTCGCCTGCGCCGCGATGGCGATGAACGCGGCCCTCAACAATGTCGAATTCGATATTCTCGAGCGCGATCTCACAGGAGAAGAAAACGCCGAAGATGGCGGCGGCTGGGATGTCGTCTTGGCCGGCGACGTCTGTTACGAACGCCCCATGTCCGATGAGGTGATGGATTACCTTCGCGCCGCCGCGAAGTTAGGCGCCCAGGTGCTGATGGCCGATCCCGGCCGCAACTTCCTGCCCGAGATGGGCCTCGCCGAACGCGCCCGCTACGACGTGCCCACCAGCACCGAACTGGAAGACAGCGACGTCCGAGAAACCGTGATCTGGCGGGTCGAGGCGTAGACGCCGGGCCGGAGAAAATTAACGTCTTCCTCGCGCCAGATGGCGCGGATGGATCAGCGCCGCCTCGCCGTCGGTCTTCACGTCGTCGACCAGTTCGGCAATCACCTTCCGCGCGATCCGCATCGCATCCGCGCGCGCCATGCCGGGCGTGATGCGCTCGTCATAAAGTGTCCGGATCAGGACCTTGTCGTTCAACGACAATTCGCGCGGGCTGTCGCTTCGGCTGAAGATCGAGGGCCGCAGCAACTCGGTGTCCGCCGGCAGCCCCAGTGACTGCACCAGTTTCTCCAGCAGACAGGATTCGATCAACGGCCGTTTCCAGTCGGTGCGAATACCGATCAGGGCGGATGTTGTGCCGCTGTGGTTTCCTCGTGGTAGCCCGAAGCAATGCGCCTGATAAACGAAATGCCTATCGCTTTCCTTCGTCCACCCAGCGCGTTGAATCGTGGGCCAGAATTTTATTTCCGGGACAAAATAAATGTCGACGTTTGTCCTTTCGAACGCGGTTGCAATCGCAATATCCAGCCCCGTGAGCACTCGCAACCAAGCAACGTAAAGGGACACGCGGTCTTCTAAATCCGCGTCCGGATCGCCTGCGAGCCTGATGCGGATCGCTCTCGCCCATTTGTGCACGACCGTTGATTGCCGGCCATAATCGTTTCCGAAGGCGATTACCTCGAATTTTTCTTCCAGGGCGTCGGAAGAAGATAAAAAATTTGGGTCGGCCCGATCCATCAGGCTCATAAAAATTGCGCCCATACCGACGGCTAGAAGCAGGTAAAGAAAATTTTCGCGAATCCAACTCTTCGATCTTCTAGACATGCTCCCGCCGCCGGTAGATTGGTTGGTTCCCGAACCTATCGCTCCGCGCTATTTCGTCCAAACTCGTTGTAAATCCACAAACCCAACTCGGCGGCGTAGCGCCCCAAGGCTCTTTTTGGGTCCTTACGAACTTCCTGCAAGCTGGGAGGCGTCGGTGGTGGCGACGGCACTTTAAGTCTTCGATTCGCCAAATCTTGGTTTTTGCGTATCTTTATCTTCTCCCTTCACCCAGCCACCCGTCTTGGGATCGCGGTGATAGCCAGGTGTTTTATCGTAACGGACGAAATTGCCCTCATCGTCGTAGCCGGTGTTCTCCATCCCCCATTTCAAGAACGGATCCACATCTTTCTCACCGGTCAGCCAGCCCTCGCGCACCGAGCCGTCGGGGTTGAAGCGCGGGTCCTTGGGATGCGGCGGAATCTCCGTGCCATCGGGACGTACAGGGTGCCTCGGCCGGAATTTGGGCGCATCGTCCTTTTTGTCGTTTTTCGACGTCGGGGCCTTGGGCGC
>CAZPMO010000174.1:0-10418 GCA_964587515.1 uncultured Rhodospirillaceae bacterium
CGTGGTCCAGCGCCTCGGCCAGCGATTTGTATGAATCCAACAGATTGGTGTACTTGCCGACCACCGCGATGGTGACCTCGCCCTCGGGCGCGCGGATGCCGGCGACGATGTCGCGCCAGCGCTGGATATTGAGCGGGCTCTCCATCGGCAGGCCGAAATGCTTGTAGAGCTGCGTATCGAAACCGCGCTCATGATAGGCGATGGGCACCTCGTAAATGGTGTCGACATCCGGTGCGGCGATCACGGAATCCACCGGCACGTTGCAGAACAGGCCGATCTTGTGGCGATCCTCGTCCGGAATTTCGCGCTCGCAACGGCACAGGATCATATCGGGCTGGATGCCGACGCTCTGTAGTTCCTTCACCGAATGCTGGGTCGGCTTGGTCTTGAGCTCACCGGCCGACGAAAGATAGGGGACCAGGGTCAGATGGACGAAAATCGCGCGCTCGCGGCCCAGCTCATTGGCCTTCTGGCGGATCGCCTCCAGGAACGGCAGGCTCTCTATATCGCCGACCGTGCCGCCGATCTCGCACAGCACGAAATCCTCGTCCGTGACGTCGGACGAGATGAACGCCTTGATCGCGTCGGTGACGTGGGGAATGACCTGGATGGTGGCGCCGAGATAATCGCCGCGCCGTTCGCGATCGATCACGTTCTGATAGATACGCCCGCTGGTGACATTGTCGGAGCGCCGCGCCGGAACCCCGGTGAAACGTTCATAGTGACCGAGATCGAGATCGGTTTCCGCCCCGTCATCGGTGACGTAAACCTCACCGTGCTGGGTGGGGCTCATGGTTCCCGGATCGACGTTCAGGTAGGGGTCGAGCTTGCGCAAGCGCACCTTGAAGCCCCGCGCCTGAAGGAGGGCGCCAAGGGCCGCAGAAGCCAGCCCCTTGCCGAGGGAGGAAACCACACCGCCGGTGATAAACACATACCGCGTCATGGACCGACACTGTACAGCACTTCGGGTATGGACCGAAAGCATAACGGGTGGCGATTCAGCCGCCATCGATTCGTTTTGTGAATTTTTTTATCGCGCCAGCGGAACGGTGGGCGCCGGCGCCGGCTGCGCCGGGGCCTCGGTCGCGGGCTGTTCCATGATCGAGCGGCTGGTCTGGACCGAACCCGACAGGATCGCCAGCAGGATCGAAGTGCTCATGAAGGCCGCCGCCAGCACCGCGGTAATCCGGGTCATCATGCTGGCCGAGCCACGGCTGGTCATCAACCCGCCCATGGTGCCGCCGCCGCCGCCGCCCATCCCGAGACCGCCGCCTTCGCTGCGCTGGAGGAGCACGGAGATGACCATGGCGATCGCGATGAACAGGTGAACGACGAGGATTACGGCGATCATAAGCGGTCTTTCATACCAAATGCGGCGGCCCGAGGCAGGCATCATGTAATGCCATTGGGACCCGATTACCACCCCTTAAAGGCTTGGAATTATTCACGACGCGGCCCGGCAGATGCCCAGGAAGTCGTCGGCGTCGAGGCTGGCGCCACCGACCAGCGCCCCGTTCACGTTCGCCACGGCGAGAATCTCGCCGGCGTTGCCGGGTTTGACCGAGCCGCCATAGAGAATGCGCACCTTTTCGCCGTCGCCGAGATGCCCGGCCAGCCGCGCGCGCAGGCTGTCGTGGACCTCGGCGATGTCGGCCACGGTCGGCGTCCGCCCGGTGCCGATGGCCCAGACCGGCTCATAGGCGATCACCACGTTCGACGCGTTCGCGCCGTCCGGCAACGAGCCGTCGAGCTGGCCGCACACAATTTCGACGGCGCGCCCGGCGTCGCGTTGTTCAGCGGTCTCGCCGACGCAGATGATCGCCACCAGGCCCGCCCCCAGCGCGGCCGACGCCTTGCCCCGGACCAGCGCATCGTCTTCGCCGTGATCGGCGCGGCGCTCGGAATGGCCGAGGATGACGCTTGAACAGCCCGCATCGACCAGCATGGCGGCCGAGATATCGCCGGTATGGGCGCCCGACTCGGCCGGGTGACAGTCCTGCGCGCCGAGTGCGACGGCGGTATCGGATACGACGGCGCCGACGGTCTCGATCAGCACCGCCGGTGGGCACACCAGCATATCGCAGGCCGGCGGCCCGTCGCCGGCGACCCGATCGAGCAGTCCACGCGCCAATGCCGTCGCCCCGTCGCGCGACCCGTTCATTTTCCAGTTACCCGCGATAAGCGACCGTAATGTTTCAGCCATGGCGTTCAGCCGTCCGTTGAAATTTCTTCATCGAAGCGGCTGGTTTTTAGCACGGAATCGAACCGCCCGTCATCCGCCGCCGGGGTTTGAATGCGGTTGGGATATTGTTGCCGCCGCCAGAGCCCCCACCTATGATGCGCGCGCCCCATGTGGGGGCGTCGAAACCAACCGAGGAAAGTCAGGCATGCTCCAGGCGATCAAGAGCAAGACGGGGACTTGGGTGCTCCGCATCTTCGCGGTCTTGCTGATCATGAGTTTCGCGGTCTGGGGCATCGGCGACATGATCACCGGCACCGGCCTGCCGACCGAGGTGGCCGACGTCGGCGACACCAAGGTTACCGCGAACCAGTTCAACGAGGCGTTCCGCCGGGAAATGAACCGGCTGCGCGGCGTCCTCGGCTCGCGCATGGATTCCGACCAGGCGCGCCAGCTCGGCGTCGCCGACTCCACGCTCGAAGGGTTGATCACACAACGGCTTCTGGCGCTGGAGGCGCGCGACCTGGGCCTGCTGGTGGGCGACGACCAGATCAAACAGACGATCCTGAGGCAGACCGCGTTCCGTAATCAGTTGGGAAATTTCGATCAGGCCGTGTACCGACAGGTTCTGTCGCAAAGCGGGCTGACCGAGGATCGTTATGTGGAGGGCCTGCGGGGCGACATCACGCAATCGCACCTGACCGACGTGATCGGCAAGGGAAGCTTCGTGCCGAAATTCCTGGTCGATCAGCTTTACCGCTTCCGAAACGAGCGCCGTATCGCGGAAGTCGTCGTCATCGACCGCGACAAGTCGGGCGCGCCGCCGAAACCATCGGACAGCGAATTACGGGAATTCCACAAGAAGAACGCGGCCCTGTTCACCGCGCCCGAGTTGCGCGATATCACGACGCTGCACCTCAGCCCCAATAAGCTGGCCGAGGAGATAAAGCCCTCGGACGAGCAGCTTCGCGACGAGTATGAAAACCGGCTCACCTCGCTTTCCATTCCGGAACGGCGGCAATTACGTCAGATACTGACCCAGGACGAGGCGACGGCGAAACGGGCCGCCGGGCGCCTTCGCCAGGGCGCACCGATCGCCGATGTCGCAAAGGAAGTCGCGAACCAGGACGAGGACGCCACCCGGCTGGGGCTGGTGACGTTCAACGATCTGCCCAAGGAAATGGCCGAGGCCGCGTTCAAGCTGGCGGAGAATACCGCGAGCGATCCGGTAAAAAGTCCGCTGGGCTGGCATGTTTTGCTGGTCGAGAAGATTAACGCCGGCAAGACACCCGCCTTCGAGGACGTCCGGGAGAAGATCAGCACCGATCTCGCGCGCGAGCTCGCCATCGACGGGCTGGTGAAAATAGCCAACCAGCTTGAAGACGCGCTGGCCGGCGGCGCGAGCCTCGAAGAGGCCGCGGGCCAGTTGAATGCGCCGGTCATTCGACTGTCGGCGGTCTCCGCCAATGGTCGCGACGGCGACGGCAAGGAAGTTCCCAAGCTTCCCAGGGTCGAGCGTTTTCTCGAGACCGCCTTTACCACCGAAAAGGACCAGACCAGCGATCTGATCGAAACCGACAGCGGCCACTATTTCATCGTTCGCGTAGAAAACATCCAGGCGCCCGCGTTGAAACCTTATGAAACGGTCCGCGATCAGGTCGAACGCCAGTGGGTCTTGAGCGGCAAGGACGAAACCGCGCGCAAAAAAGCGGAAGCCATCCTGGCGCGGGTCAGGGCGGGGGCTTCGCTTACCTCGGTGGCGACCAAGGACCGGCTCAAGATCGAGACCAGCAAGGAATTCACCCGTTTCAACCGCGCCGCGGGCTCGAAAATATCGGCGGCGATGGCCGGCGAGTTGTTCCGCGTCCCGCGCGGCGGCGTCGCCATGGCGCCCAGCCGGTCGGGCTATGCGGTGGCGCAGGTAAAGGATATCCGCGCCGCGGAGCCATCGTCGAACAAGGAAGCCTATGACCGGGTACGGGATCAAATTCAGGAGGCGATGGGCGACGACGTGCTGAGCCAGTTCTCGACGGCGCTGCGCGATCGCTTCCCCGTTTCGATCGATCGCGGCGCGCTCGATCGGTTGTTCAACGCGACCGCCGGGTCGCCGTAATACCGTCTAATTCTATTCGGGTTCGGCGTCGGGCTCGCTGGGCGCCGGATTGCTGGCCACCCATCGCGAATCAGCAAGCACCACGGACGTTTCGACCTGGCGCTCGGGGATCGACCAGTATTGGCGAAGCAAGGAGTCTTTGCGGGCCCCCTTAAGCAACGTAAATCCGTGCTTTTCATAGAACCGGATGGCCCAGCGCGCCGCCGACCATGTTCCGATCAGCACCGGTCGGTCGGTACGCGACAACAGATGGGTCAGCAATTCACCGCCGACGCCCTGGTTGCGCCGGACGGTCCGGACATAGGCATGGCGGATCAGCAGCACATCCTGCACGGGCTGGCTACCCATCACGCCAACCAGTGTTCCCGCTCGATCCTCGCCCGAGAACGAAACGCCGCGTGCGATTTCATGGCGCAACTCGTCGGCCGGCATATATGGTTCTTTCCAGCGATCGGCCGGAATGACCCCGCGATAAGCGGTCGCCGCGTCATTGATGATGTCGAGCATTGCCTCGAAATCGGCGTCCGCGCAGTCCCGGATCACGTCCCTGCTCTCCTCCCGTGAGGGCCGAAAGGGTACAGGCAACTCGGACGCGCACGCCAGCGAAACCTATGGCGTTAACCGGTAGGATTGGCGCGGCGGACGATGGCGCTGACCGGCACCAGCGCAAATCCCTTGCGACGCGCCTCTCCCAACCAGCGCCGGAGCGCCTTGATGGTAAGGTCGCGGGGATGGCCGATGCCGACCGCATAGCCCCGTCGCCGCGCGATTTTCTCGAGAATGCCGAGCTGGCGGCGGATGGCGTCCGCGTCGTCATCGTGATCCAGAAATACGTTGCGCACGGCCGCGGGCACCCCTTCCTGGCGGGCGACCCGGGCGGCGACACTGCGCCCCGACGTTCGTGAATCGATAAACAGAAGCCCGCGCGTCTTCAGCTCCCGCATGATCAGCCGCATGCGCTCCGCGTGGGCGGTCAGACCGCTGCCCATGTGATTGCTGATGCCGACGAATCCCGGGAACCGCTTCAACGACCAATCGAGGCGTCGCATGAGTTCCCGCGGTGAAATTTTCAGTCGCAGCGCGTTGGGCCCGGGATCGTCGCCGGATCGGGCCGGCTCCATTGGAATATGGACCATGAGCTCATGTCCCAACGACCGCGCCGCGCGTGTTTGACGGACCAGATCACGGGCATAGGGCAGATAGGCCAAGGTCAACGGCGCGGGGAGCTCCGCCGTCCGCGCCGACCGGCGTCGGTCCAATCCCATATCATCGATGATCACCGCGATGACCGGCCGGTCATCAACCGGGGACGGGGCGACGGCGAATTTGCGCCAGGCGGGGAGCGGTTCGGCGCGCGGCTCGAACATCTTCAGCCTCCGGCCGGCGGCCGGCGCGATCCGCGCCAGCACCCGCGCCGAGGGAGTGGGTTCGACGGATTTATCCGACGTCGGATCCGGTGACGGTGCAGCGACGGCGGCGATGGCGGGCTCGGGAGATTGGGATGCTCGGGTCAACACCACCCCGGTAATGACCCCGGCCCCGACCAGCACCAGCTCGATACCGACCGGCGTCACCGCCAGCAAACGCCTGATTTTCTTGAACACCCGCCAGCCCGTTTTCATGAATTTCGCCGCCATAGAACGCAGGCGATGGTTAATTTTGCATGAGTTGCGGTCCCCGCTCCGGGCCAATCGGAGGCCGCAAGACGCTTGTATGGAGGCCTGCGAGGTCTTATGAACTGGAATGAAGCCAATCTGATAAGAAACTGTATTTACAGGTCAGAATTGGTTCTGGTTTTAACGGCGGCAACGGGGATGGACGAACTCAAGGCAATTTTGGCGATCGTCGCGGCGGGAGACAGGCTTACGCCGGAACAGGCGGAAAGCGCGTTCGAGACAATCATGTCGGGCGACGCGACGCCGGCTCAGATCGGCGCTTTCCTGATGGCGCTGCGTCTGCGCGGCGAAACCGTCGATGAGATCACCGCGGCGGCGCGGATCATGCGCGCCAAGGCCCTCAAGATCCAAGCGCCGGACGGCGCCATCGATGTGGTGGGCACCGGCGGCGACGCGAGCGGCACGCTCAATATTTCGACCGCCAGCGCGTTGGTGGTGGCGGGTTGCGGCGTGCCGGTGGCCAAGCACGGCAACCGGGCCCTGTCGTCGCGTTCGGGGGCCGCCGACGTGCTGACCGAACTCGGCGTCAATGTCGACGCCGATATGCGGCTGATCGAGAAATCGATCGCCGAGGCGAAAATCGGTTTCATGATGGCCCCCCGCCATCACAGCGCGACCCGGCATGTCGCCGGCCCCAGAGTCGAGCTTGCCACCCGCACCGTGTTCAACCTCTTGGGACCGCTGTCGAATCCCGCCATGGTGCGACGTCTGCTGGTCGGCGTGTTCGCACGCGAATGGGTCGAACCGCTGGCCCATGTGCTGGGCAATCTCGGGGCGGAACGTGCCTGGGTGGTGCATAGCGAACTCGGGCTCGACGAGTTGACCACGACGGGTAACAATTTCATCGCCGAATGGAAAGACGGCGCGGTCTCGACCTTCGACGTCGCACCCGAGGATTACGGTCTGGCAAGGGCGCCGCTGGAAGCGATCCAGGGCGGCGACGCGGAATTCAACGCCGCCGCCGTAAACGCCCTGCTCGACGGCGAGAAAAGCGCCTATCGCGACACCGTTGTCCTAACCGCCGGCGGCTCGCTGGTCGTGGCCGGCAAGGCGAGCGACCTGGGCGAGGGAATATCGTTGGCGGGCCAGTCGATCGACGACGGCAAGGCGCGGATGGCGCTTGACCGAATGATCGAGATCAGCCACGAAATCATCGTCGAAGAGGAAGACGATCCCGGCGACGAAGAGGACGCCACATGAGCACGGTTCTTGATCGGATTTGCGACAACAAGCGTGAACATGTCGCCGGGCTGAAGACCCGCCGGCCATTGAGCAGCGTGCTCGAGCAGGCCGAGGCGGCATCGGCGCCGCGCGGCTTCGCGGCCAGCCTCGCCGCCGCCGTCGATGCGGGCGGCTACGGGCTGATCGCCGAAATCAAGCGGGCGTCCCCCAGCAAGGGGCTGATCCGCGCCGATTTCGATCCGGCGACGCTGGCGCGCGCCTATGAACGTGGCGGCGCGGCGTGCCTTTCGGTGCTGACCGACGCGCCGTCCTTCAGCGGCGCGAATGACCATCTTTCGGCGGCGCGCGCGGTGGTCGAACTGCCGGTGTTGCGCAAGGATTTCATCATCGATCCCTACCAGATTATCGAGGCCCGCTCGCTCGGCGCGGACTGTGTGCTGCTGATCATGGCGGCGCTCGATGACGGGCTGGCCCGTGATCTGGAAGGGCTCGCGGTCTCGCACGGCATGGATGTGCTGGTCGAGGTGCATGACGAGGATGAGTTGGAACGCGCGCTGGCGCTGAAATCGCCGCTGATGGGCATAAACAACCGCGACCTCAAGACCCTGAAGACCGATACCGCGACGACGCCGCGCCTCGCGCCGCTGGTGCCGCCGGACCGTCGCGTGGTCAGCGAAAGCGGACTGTCGACGGCGGCCGATCTCGCCGCCATGGCGGCGGTCGGCGCCCGATGTTTCCTGATCGGCGAAGCATTGATGCGTCAACCCGATGTCGAGGCCGCCACGGCGGAAATCCTCACGGCGCCCGCGGCGCGCCAGGCGCGGGCCTGAACCATGGCCGAATTCAGCCATATCGATAAGGACGGCAAGGCCGTGATGGTCGATGTCTCGGCAAAGGACGAAACCGCGCGCGAGGCGACCGCCAAGGGCGCGATCCACATGGCGCCGGAAACGCTGCGCATGATCGTCGAGGGCGCGGTGAAGAAAGGCGATGTGATCTCGGTCGCCCGGCTCGCCGGAATCATGGGGGCCAAGCGCACCCCGGACCTGATCCCGCTGTGCCATCCGCTGGCGCTCAACGCCATCGATGTGGAACTGACCTGCGACCAGGCGCGCAACGCGGTCGAAATTTCCGCGACCTGCCGCGTCACGGGTCGCACCGGCGTCGAGATGGAGGCGTTGACCGCCGTCGCCGTCGCCGCGCTTACCGTTTACGACATGTGCAAGGCCGCCGACCGCTCCATGCGTATCGCCGATATTCGCCTGACCCGGAAGTCGGGCGGCAAATCGGGCGTCTTCGAGGCCGAGTGATGATCTCGGTCGAGGAAGCGCGCGACCGGATCGTCAACGCCATGCATCCGTTGCCGGCGGAACAGGTGGCGCTCGCCGATGCGCTCGGCCGGGTGCTGACCGAAGACGTGGCGTCGCGCCGCACCCAGCCGCCATCACCGGTCTCCGCCATGGACGGCTATGCGGTCCGCGCCGCCGACGTGGTCGAACTGCCGGCGAAGCTGGATCTGGTTGGCTATGCCCCGGCCGGCGGCGGCCATGACGGCGTGGTGGGTCCCGGCCAGGCGGTCCGCATATTCACCGGCGCGCCGGTGCCCGACGGCACCGACGCCATCGTGATCCAGGAAAATACCGAGGCCGACGAGAAGATCGTCACGGTGGTGGACGGCGCGGTCAAGTCGGGCACCTATGTCCGCCCCGCCGGGCTCGATTTCAAGGAAGGCGACGTCCTGCTCACGGCCGGCCGGGCGCTGACGGCGCGCGACATCGGCCTCGCCGCCGGCATGAACGTGCCGTGGCTGAAAGTCCGACGGCGGCCCCGGATCGCCATTCTGGCCACCGGCGACGAGGTGGTGATGCCGGGCGATCCGATCGGCGCCCATCAGATCGTCAGCACCAACGGGCTCTCGCTCGCCTCGTTCATTACCGCCCGGGGCGGCGTCGCGATCGACCTCGGGATCGCGCCCGATTCGGAAAACGCGCTGCGCTCGATGGCGGCCGGCGCCCAGGGCGCGGACATGCTGATCACCACCGGCGGCGCCTCGGTCGGCGACCATGATCTGGTGCAGAAGGTGCTGGGCGATATCGGCATGGATCTCGATTTCTGGAAGATCGCCATGCGCCCGGGAAAACCGCTGATCTTCGGCCGGTTGGGCGATACGCCGATCCTCGGCCTGCCGGGCAATCCTGTGTCTTCGATGGTGTGCGCGGTGATCTATCTCGGCCCCGCGCTCCGCGCCATGCTGGGCATCGACGGCGAAGAAAGCCCCCCGGTGACGGCGATCCTCGGCGCCGACCTCGACGAGAACGATGAACGTCAGGACTATCTCAGGGCGCGCCTCGCCAATGGGGCCGACGGCGCGCTGACCGCGACGCCGTTCAATCGCCAGGATTCCTCTATGTTCGCCCATCTCGCGCACGCCGACTGCCTGATCGTGCGCGCGCCCCACGCATCCGCCATCAAGGCCGGCGCGACGGTCACCATTCTCCCGTTGAGTGGCGGAATCGTCAGCATCTGACCCAGCCGGCGAAAAAATACGCGCCGATCGCACGAGAACGCTTGACCCGAAAAAAGAACTTTACTAGAACATGTGTTGTTGTTTCTGTTTTGTTCTAGATATTGTGGGTAACCGGGTAGGGCATTCGATATGCTGACACGCAAGCAATACGAGCTCCTGAAATTCATCGACGTGCATATCCGCGCGCACGGGGTCTCGCCGTCCTTCGACGAAATGAAGGATGCGCTGAGCCTGAAATCGAAATCCGGCATCCATCGCCTGATCACGGCGCTGGAGGAACGCGGATTCCTTGCCCGTCTGCCGCATCGCGCACGAGCGTTGGAGGTATTGAAGCTGCCGGAGGCCATGGAGCCAAAGACCGCCGCGCCGCCCGAAGACACGGGCTTTGCGCCGCAGGTGATTACCGGCGATTTTACGCCCTCGCTCGGCGGCACGAATGTCGAGGGCGGACCGGAAACGGTCGAGCTTCCGCTTTATGGCCGAATCGCCGCCGGCATGCCCATCGAGGCGCTGCGCGACCATACCCAATCGGTGGAAATCCCCGGCCATCTGCTGACCGGCGGCGAACACTACGCCCTCGAGGTCGCCGGCGATTCCATGATCGAGGCCGGCATCCTCGACGGCGATATCGTAATCATCCGGCGTGCCGACAACGCCGATAACGGCGAGATCGTGGTGGCGCTGGTGGACGACCTCGAGGTGACGCTGAAGCGTCTCCGGCGGCGCGGCGCGTCGGTTGCG
>CAZPMO010000175.1:0-945 GCA_964587515.1 uncultured Rhodospirillaceae bacterium
GTACGCCGTTGCGGCTGGTCAGCAATATGGCCTGCACGCCGTCGAGCCGGGACTCATCCACCGCGACCGGCTCCACCGTCAGCAGCGGCGCGGTCACGGTCTCCAACCCGAGTTCGCCAAGCGCGTCGGCAATGGGCTCGGCGTCGTCGCGGGGGCGGGTGATCAATGCGCGCATGGCTCCCTTATCCCTCGTCGAGGAAACCGGGCCCGGCGCGGCCACGCAGCTCATCGGCCGCATCGGCGCCGAGCGCGGCGGCGTCCGCCGCATTGCCCGTGCGCGCGGCCTCCAGCACCTCGGAACCGTCCGACCGGGCGATCAGCGCGCGCAGCGATAGGGCGTCGCCGTCGAGCTCGGCCAGCGCGGCGATCGGCGTCCGGCACGACCCGTCGAGCCCGGCCAGCAATGCGCGTTCGGCGGCGACGCGCACGCCGCTCGCCGGATCGGCGATCTTCGCCAGCAGATCGCGGGTGGCGTCGTCGTCGCGCCGGCATTCGATCCCGATCGCGCCCTGGCAGACGGCGGGCAGCATATCCTCGGGCTCGATCACTTCGGTTACGGCGTCTTCCATGGCGAGCCGCCGCAGCCCGGCCAGCGCCAGCAGCGTTGCATCCGCCTCGCCGTCGCCCAGCTTGCGGAGCC
The DNA here is from genome assembly GCA_964587515.1 of uncultured Rhodospirillaceae bacterium. GTDB lineage: Bacteria > Pseudomonadota > Alphaproteobacteria > MPNO01 > MPNO01 > CAZPMO01. Next base: position 641 of record CAZPMO010000175.1, read on the forward strand.
GTGTGTTCACATTGCCCCGAAACGTGATCACGGTGAGATCGGGCCGGCGGTTCAGCAGGATCGCGCGGCGCCGGAGCGAGGAGGTGCCCACCACCGCGCCCGGCGGCAGCGCCGCCAGCGACGGCGCTGCCGGGGAAATGAAGGCATCGCGCGGATCTTCGCGCGGCAGAATGCAGTCGATCATCAGGCCGGCCGGCAGATCGGTGGGGACATCCTTCATGGAATGAACCGCCATATGGACATCGCCGCGCAACAGCGCGTCCTCGATCTCCTTGGTGAACAGCCCCTTGCCGCCGATCTCGGAC
>CAZPMO010000175.1:955-10387 GCA_964587515.1 uncultured Rhodospirillaceae bacterium
CATTTGATCCCCTTTGGTGCGGAATACCACGATCTCGATCGCGTCCTCCGCGGCCAGCCCGGCATGCGCGGCGGCCAGCCGGTCGCGCGTCTCATGCGCCTGGGCGAGAGCGAGGGGACTGCCCCGCGTTCCGATCCTGATCTGGGCGGCCATGGTGGATTGTACCCGGTTGAACTGAGTCGATAGAAGAGGTTCCACTTGCCGTTACCCCTTGCCGCTAAATGTGTCATTAATCCGGGCCATGTCAAAGAGAACCGACCGCCCATGATTATCCTCGGCATCGAGACAAGCTGCGATGAAACGGCGGCGGCGCTGGTCGACGACCGGCGCGCCGTTCTTGTCGATGTGGTGCTGTCGCAGCTCGACGATCACCGGCCCTATGGCGGGATCGTGCCCGAAATCGCGGCGCGCGCCCATCTCGAAGCGGTTGATCAGGTGGTCGGGCGCGCGCTTGCCGACGCAGGCCTGGGTTTCGCCGCCGTCGCCGCGACCGGCGGGCCCGGCCTGATCGGGGGCGTGATCGTCGGCGTGATGACGGCCAAGGCCATCGCGGCGGCGCGCGGCTTGCCTTTCATCGCGGTCAATCACCTCGAGGGCCACGCGCTGACCGCGCGGCTGACCGACCGCGTCGCGTTTCCCTATCTGGCGCTGCTGGTATCGGGCGGCCATTGCCTGCTGGTGGTGGTCGAGGGCGTCGGGCGATACCGACGGCTCGGCGGCACCATCGACGACGCCATCGGCGAGGCCTTCGACAAGACGGCCAAGATGCTGGGGCTCGGCTATCCCGGCGGTCCGGCGGTGGAACGCCACGCCGGGTCCGGCGATGGTGCCCGGTTCGACCTGCCCCGGCCGATGAAGGGCCGGCCAGGCTGCGATTTTTCGTTTTCCGGGTTGAAGACGGCGGTGCGCCACGCCATCGAAGCGCTGCCGCCGGGCGAAATTGCGGACCGCGACATCGCGGATCTGTGCGCCTCGTTCCAGGCGGCGGTGGGCGACGTGCTGATCGATCGCTGCGGCCACGCGATCGAGGCGTTCCGGCGCGACTGGCCGTCGGGCGAGACACTGGTGATCGCGGGCGGGGTCGCCGCAAACCGGCATCTGCGCCATGTTCTGGAACCGCTGGCGATCGGCGCCGGGCTGGGTTTCGTCGCGCCGCCGCAAAATCTGTGCACCGATAACGGCGCGATGATCGCCTGGGCGGGGCTCGAACGGTTCGGGCTGGGTCTCGTCGACGGGCTCGATTTCGCGCCCCGCCCGCGCTGGCCGCTGGAATCTATGTCGGATCGTTCAGAAGACCCGCAAGCCCGAGAAGCGCCGGGGTCGGGTGGGTGATCACGAAGGTCGGGATAGCCCGCATATAGCCGCGAAACCGGCCCTTGCTTTCGAAGCGGTCGCGGAAGACGGTTTCGGCGAAATTTTCGCCCAGCGCCGGCACGATGCCGCCAGCGATATAAACGCCGCCGCGCGCGCCCAGCGTCAACGCCAGATCGCCGGCCGCCGTTCCCAGCATGGCGCAGAACATGGCGAGCGCCTCGGCGCAGATGGGATCATCGCCGTCCCGCGCGCGCGCCGTGATCTCGCTGGGGGCCAGCTGCTCCGCTTCATGGCCTTCGAGCGCCGACAAAGCGGCATGGAGATTGACCAGCCCTTGGCCGGAGACCGCGCGCTCCACCGAAACATGGTCGAAGCGCCGCGCCATCTCGCCGATCACGGCATGCTGCCGCGCATCGGTCGAGGCCAGCGTGACATGCCCGCCTTCCGTCGATAGCGGCGTCCAGCGCCCGTCGCCGGTGGGCACCAGACCCGACACGCCAAGCCCGGTGCCGGGCCCGAGCACGGCGATCGGCGCATCCGGTACGCCCGCGCCGCCGCCGACCTGGCGCACATCGTCCGCGCCGAGGTGGCGCAGCGACAGCGCGACGGCCGTGAAGTCGTTGATCACGCGCAGCGATTCCAGCCCCAGCCCGGCTTCCAGCGCGGCGACCGAGAATTCCCACTTGCGGTTGGTCATTTCGATACGATCACCGGTGACCGGCGACGCCACCGCGATCACCATGCGACGCGGGCGGTCTTGCGGCGCGGCGCCATCGAGATAGGCGTCGACCGCGGACTTCAGATCGGGGTAATCGGCGCAGGACAGCGAGGCGAAATCCGTCGGCGCGCCGTCAGCGGTCAGTCGCGCGAACCGCGCGTTGGTGCCGCCGATATCGGCGACAAGAGACGGGATGGACGATCGCGCCATCGGCTTAGTCCTGTCGCGGCCCTTCCTGCAGGGCCGTCATGAACTCCTTGCGCCAATCGTGGATGTCATGGCGACGCAATCGGCCGATCATGCCGCGATAGCGTTGGCGCCGTTCGTCGAGCGGCATTTCGAGCCCGCGCTGCAGCGCGCCGGCGACCTCGTCGACGTCGTACGGGTTGACGATCAGCGCGCCGTCAAGTTCGTGCGCGGCGCCGGCAAAGCGCGACAACACCAGCACCCCGGGGTCGTCCGGGTCCTGGGCCGCGACATATTCCTTGGCGACCAGGTTCATGCCGTCGCGCAGCGGCGTCACCATGCCGATCCGGCTGGCGCGGAAGAAGCGGGTGAGCTCGCCGCGTTCGAAGCTCTTGTTGAGATAACGGATCGGCACCCAGTCGAAGTCGGCGAACCGGCCATTGATGTTGCCGGCGGTGGTCTCCAGATCGGTCCGGATTTCGCTGTAGCCGCCGACATCCGAGCGCGACGGCGGCGCGATCTGCATCATTGTCACGTGGCTGCGGATCTTGGGATTGGTCTCGAGCAATCGCTCGAAGGCGCGGAAACGTTCGACCAACCCCTTGCTGTAGTCCAGCCGGTCGACGCCGATGATCATTTGGCGGTCATGCAGCACGACGTCGAGCCGTTCGCGCTCCGGCGAATCGTCGGCCTGCTCTGCCAGCGCGATCAGCTCCTCGGTGTCGATGCCGATCGGGAACGCATCGGCGCGCAGCGTGCGCCCGAACGCGCGCACCAGCCCGTTCGACAGCACCTCGCCATCGGCTTCGAGGACGATGTAATCGTGAAACGCGGAAAGATCGTTCAGGGTCTGGAAGCCGACCAGATCGTACGCGCACAACGCCTTCATGATCTGTTCGTGACGCGGCAGCGCGACCAGAATCTCCAGCGGCGGCAGCGGCGTATGCAGGAAGAAGCCGATCGGGTGTTTGGAGCCGATGCGGCGCAACTCCTCGCCCAGCGGGATCAGGTGATAATCGTGAACCCAGATCACGTCGTCGATGCGAAGAAGCGGGAACAATATCTTGGCGAAGCGTGAGTTGACCCTGAGATAGCCGGTGAAGTCGCGGCGTTTGAATTTCGCGAGATCGAGCCGATAGTGAAACAGCGGCCACAGCGCCGAGTTGGCGAAACCGTTGTAATATTCGGTGTAATCGCGCCGGGTCATGCCGACGGTGGCGTATGTCAGATTGTCGACGGTGGTGAGGTCGGGCTTGGGCGGCGTCGTCTGGACCACTTCGCCGTTCCAGCCGAACCAGATGCCGCTGTCATCCTTGAGCGCCGCGAGCACCGCGACCGCCAGCCCGCCGGCGGCGGATTTGCCCTCGTCGATGGGCGCGACCCGGTTCGATACGACGACCAGACGGCTCAAAAGGCCTCCTCCCAGGACTTGCTCAGCCTCATGGCCGAGGAAATCAGCCCGACCATCGAGTAGGTCTGGGGGAAGTTGCCCCAAAGCTCTCCGGTTATGGGGTCCAGATCCTCGGACAGCAGTCCCACGTGATTGCGGCGCGACAGCACGTTCTCGAACAGCTTGCGTGCTTCCTCGATGCGCCCCAGCGCGGCCAGCGCGTCGATATACCAGAAGGTGCAGACCGTAAACGAGGTCTCCGGCACGCCAAAATCGTCATGCGACTTATAGCGGAAAAGGAAGTCGCCATCGCGCAATTTCTTCTCGATCGCGGCCACGGTGCCGGCGAAACGCGGATCGTCCGCCGCCAGAAATCCGAGTTCGTGGAGCAGCAGCAGGCTGGAATCGACATCATCGCCATCCCCGAAACTTTCGACGAAGGCGTTGAGCTTGGAGTTCCAGGCGCGCTCGCAGATGACGCCGTGGATGCGATCGGCGTGGTCGCGCCAGTAAGTCGTGCGCGCTTCGAGCCCGAGCCTGAGTGAAATTTTCGCCAGGCGGTCACAGGCCACCCAGCACATCACCGCCGAGAAGGTGTGCACCTTGGCGATGGTGCGAAATTCCCAGAGACCCGCGTCGGGCTTGTCGAACACCTGCACCGCCTGCTCGCCGATCGATTCCAGCCGTTCGAATATTCGAACGTTGCCCGGCTGGGCCAGGCGCTGGTCGAAGAACATCTGGGTGGCCGCCATCACGACGCTGCCATAGACGTCATTCTGGATATGTTCATAGGCCTGATTGCCGACCCGCACCGGGCCCATGCCGCGATACCCGCCCAGGTTTTTCTCGATGCGCTCGATGAGGCGGGATTCAAGCGTCACGCCGTAGACAGGCTGAAGATGTCCGTTGCTGGCGCTGGCCGCCACATTGGTGATGTAGCGGAGATAATCCTCCATCGTCCGCGTCGCCCCCAGCCGGTTGAGGGCGTGGACGACGAAATAGGCGTCGCGCAGCCAACAGTAGCGGTAATCCCAGTTGCGTTCGCTGTTGGGAGCTTCGGGAATCGAGGTGGTCATCGCCGCGACGATGGCGCCGCTTTCCTCGAAGCTGCACAGCTTCAGCGTAATGGCGGCGCGGATCACGGCGTCCTGCCATTCGAACGGCACCGTCAGGTAGCGCGCCCATTCACGCCAGTATTCACCGGTGTTTTCGCGGAAATCGCGCCCGGTCTCGGCAATCGGCCGGTTCAGCGTCTCGTCGGGACCCAGAACCAGCGTGCACGCCTCTTCCAGTACGAACGGGACTTCCTCGATCACGTAGGATATCGGGACGTCGGTGGTCAGCCGCAGCGTGCCCGACGGCACCACGTAGCGGACGTGATTGCTGCCATGGGTGGTTTCCGGACGCCGGGCGCCGTAATCGACCGCCGGCCGCAGCCGCACCTTCACGCGCGGGTTGCCGATCACCGGCCTGATCTGGCGCACGATCATGACCGGTCGGTAGACACGGCCGAGCTGCTTGAAGCGCGGCGCGAAATCGGTGATTTCAATCGCCGAACCGTGGCTGTCGTAGAGCGTTGTGACCAGGATCGCCGAATTGTGCAGATAATATTGTTCGGCGCGCGCGAAATCGTCGATCACGAAATCGAAAAACCCGAACTCGGCCCCTTCGCCGGCGCCGCCCAGCAATTCGCAGAACACCGGATCCCCGTCGAAACGGGGCAGGCAGGACCACACGATGCGGCCCTGTCGATCGACCAGCGCGGAGTAACTGCAATTGCCGATCACCGCGAGATCGAGGTTTGCGGTCGCCGATTGGGTAGCGGCGACGACGGCTTTCATAGCGCCTTCAGGCATGTGACAAATCCCGGAGCCAGTTTCTTAACTCGTCGACGCCGGCGACCCACCAGCGCGCAACCGTCGCGTTCGTCGTGCCCACCCGGATCGAATGGCCGTGCAGCTGGTTGACCGCCGCGAAGCCGTCCTCATCCGTGACGTCGTCGCCGATAAAGACCGGGGTGCGGCCCGCGAAAGGCGGGCCCGCCATATAGGCCTGCACCACATCCCCTTTATGGGGGCCGTGCGGGCGAAATTCCAAGACCATCTTGCCGCGCTGCAGGACGAACCGGTCGCCGAGCTCGTACGATAGTTCTTCGGCGAAATAGGTCGCCTCGTGTTCGAGGTCGGGCGCACGCCGGAAATGCAATGCGACCGTCAAACCCTTGTCTTCGACCAGCAACCGGGGGTGCTCGCGGGCAAAGCCGCGCAGGCGCTCACGCACGTAATCAAGTTCGCGCACCGCGCTGTTGGGGCGGAAGACGTCGCCGTCGGCGGTACGCCGCTCCAGCCCGTGAAGGCCGGCCGCGATGGGCCGCAACGGTGCGAACAGATTGTCGAGCGCCGCGATCGGCCGGCCGCTGACCAGCGCCAGCGCATGACCGAACCGCCGCTCCAACCCAAGCAGGATGTCAGTGATCGCGGGATCCACGACCACGCCGTCCGGCTCGTCGGCGATCTCGATCAACGTTCCGTCGACATCGAGAAACATGGCCCAGCCGTCATCCGGCGCGGGAAGCGTGTTGGATAACGTCATTATTGGCGAAAATTTCCTATTTCGCGGATAGTGCTCTAGAGATGGGATTTATGGGGTAGCCTTGTCAACGTATCGTTAACCGCGACGACGCGCGTTGTTCGCCACGAATGCACCGCGACCGCCGATTATTCACCGGGATCGAAGACCCCGCCGTGTCGCGAGCCGCGCCGCGCGCCGCTTGCGGTAAGCCTCGAGGCGGGCCTGGTGCGCCTTGTGGTTGGCGATACGGCGCGCGTCGTTCCAGACCAGAACGACCTTATTCCAGTAATAACGCCCCCGCTTGGGCGTGCTGGAATGGTAATGGCGCACCGCCGAGGCCCAGGACTTCGTGACACGCCTGAGTTTCACGAGGAACCGACCGGCATATTCGGCATTGAGTTTGGGGTCGAAGGCGTGGTCGAGGTCCGCAAAGGCTCTGGGATGGTACTTCAGATTGATCTGCATGCAGCCGACGTCGATATTGCGCACGCCGCGCCCCTGGAGTTTGCGCACATGGGCGATCGCGGCTTTCTTGGACGGGAAAAACCGCCCCGCACCCCCGGCAGTTACCGTCCACGGCCAGGCAAATCTTTCCCGTTTCGCCGCGTCCCAGCGCCCCGATTCGACCATTGAAACCGCCGCCATAAGATGGCGCGGAAACTTGCCGGCGCGCTCCACCGTCCCCACCGCCCGCGCGCATAAATTCGTGAACTCATTGTTAAAACGCGGTTTTTCGGATTTTGCCAGGGCATTGCCCGGGCCGACAGCCAGGAGGAGTATGGACAGCAGTGCGGCAAACGCCTGGAAGGAAAGTCGTTTCATGTCCGATTTCCATGCAAAAACCATGCCAATCGTCGGCGCCGCGTCGGCTCGACCCCCTAAAACCGCGAAAATTTCATGAAATCACACAATTTCGGTTGACCGATTCAGGGCCATGTGTATTTTGTGCGCCACCGTATATGAAGACTGCATCCAAGGGTGTCATATGCGTTTCAATGCCTTGGATGTTTCCTCCCTACACTTAGGCCGCCTTCATGGCGGCCTCTTTTTTTGAGGGTATTCCTATATAAATTCAACTATTCGACGATCATGTCAATCACATGCAACTTTTGCGCTGTGCGCAGGACCGATCGCGCATATAAAATGCTGCGCTGCAATAAAACCCTATGAACGAGGCGGTGTTTCGTCGCCGTCGCCCAGCGCGCGGGACATGATCACGCTATCGACCCAACGGTCGAGCTTGTAGCCGACCGAGGGTAACGTGCCGACACGGCTAAAGCCAAGGCGGGTATGGAGTTCGATGGAGGCATGGTTCGCCGAATCGCCAATCACCGCGATCATGTGGCGTTTGCCGAGCGCGGCGCAACGCTCGATCAGGGCCTCCAACAGCGCGCCGCCGATGCCGCGACGCGGCCAGTCGGGCGAGACATAGACCGAATTCTCGACCGAATAGCGATAGGCGGAGCGTTCGCGATAGGGAGCCGCATAGGCGAAACCGCGAACGTCGTCCTGAAATTCCGCGACCAGATAGGGCAGGCCGTGGTCGAGGACGGCGCGCATACGGCGCGCCAGTTCGGCGGCATCGGGCACGGTTTCCTCGAACGAGCTGAACCCGCCCCGAACGTGATGGCCGTAAATCTCGGCGATCGTCCCGAAATCGTTCGCGGTGGCGGGACGGATAACTATGGGGCTGTAGGTCGCGCGGCCCCTGGAAGTGGTCATTCGGCCGCGAGGTCGAGGCTCGCCAGCCCGGTCAGCGCGATCACCACCTCGGTCAGGTGTTCGCTCACGCGTTCCTTGTTGGGCGCCCGTTCGATCATCACCTCGTCCATATAAAGAGCGCGATTGATCTCGATCTGCAACGCGTGCACCCCTTCGGCCGGCCGGCCGTAGCTGCGCGTGGTGAAGCCGCCCGCGAAGGGCTTGTTGCGGATTACCGTGTATCCCATGCCCCGCAAGGTTTTTTCGACCGTCGCGGTGACGCCGGCGTCGCACGACGACCCGAAACAGTCACCGAGAACGAAGTCGGCGCGGCCGCGCCCGGCGTCGGGGTCCATCGGCCCGCCCACCGACGGCATCGAATGACAATCGATCAGCATGCAGAAGCCGAATTTGCCGCGGGTCTCGTCCACCAGGCGTCTGAGCGCCCGGTGATAGGGCCGGTAATAGGTGTTGATGCGGTCCGCCGCCTCGGCGAAGCGCATCTTTTCGCGATAGATGTACTGACCGTTCGAGACCACCTTCGCAATGGTGCCCAGCCCGGCGGCGACCCGGCTCGACTGGGTGTTGGCGTAATCGGGCAGCGAATCGGAGAACATCGCCGGGTCGAGTTCGAAAGGTTCGCGGTTGGGATCGATAAAGGCGCGCGGAAACAATGCATGCAACAGCGGCGCGCCGAATTGCTGCGCGGCCGCGAACAGTTCATCGACGAAACAATCCTCGGAACGCCGCAGCGCCAGCGCGTCCAGCCCGGAACCGGCGACGAAGTCGGCCGGATAGTCGCGCCCGCTATGGGGCGAGGCGAAGACCAGCGGCGCGGTCTGGCGCGCCGGGGCCAGGATGCTCCAGTGCTCGTCGCCTCCCGGGGTATCGTCGGCTGCGGTGTTCATGCCCCGTGATGTATCGCAAAATCCGGGAAATGTCATCCTCCCCGGTTGGCTCCCAGGTTGGCTTCCAGGCGGGATTTGGCCCGTGTTTACGGTTTCGAAAGCCCCGCGAGGCTATGGTTAAAACCGAACGCAACACCGGGCGACAAAGACGATGGCAAGCATTCTCCTCGCCGAGGACGACGAATCCCTCCGGGTTTTCCTGGCCAACGCGCTGGGCCGGGCGGGCCACATCGTGACCTCGTGCGGCGACGGCGACGAAGCGCTGGCGGCGCTTGAGACGCGTGGCTACGACCTGCTGCTGGCCGATATCGTGATGCCCGGCATCGACGGCATCGAGCTTGCCCAGCGGGCCACCGAACATCTGCCGACCATGAAGGTGCTGTTCATCACCGGTTTCGCCGCGGTCGCGCTGAACGCCCAGAAGACCGGCGCCAATCGCAACGCCAAAATCCTGTCGAAGCCGTTCCATCTGCGCGACCTGGTCACCGAAGTCGACAAGATCCTCACCGAAGCGGCCTGATCCCTCCCCCGACACCGCCCGGACGCTTGCCAGACGGCGGCGTTACCATGTAAAGACATACCCTGTAATAGGGCGCATAGCTCAGCGGGAGAGCACTACGTTGACATCGTAGGGGTCGCTGGTT
>CAZPMO010000176.1:0-10367 GCA_964587515.1 uncultured Rhodospirillaceae bacterium
TCCCTGCCGACCGGGTTGCGGTAGTTCGTGCAGCAAATGGACGGGCAGAGGTAATCGGGACAACCGTTCCATTGCTAAGCTCTCAAGTGCACCGCCTATTGTTCAACTTGTCGCCTTAACACGCTCCGCAAGATACGCGTTGTATTACAGCAACATCTTGGCAAGTGGGCCTGAGACCCCCGTTGCATCCTTCCGACTGTATCGCTGGCCCTTGGCAATGAGCCGCGCCTGTTTATTGCAGATCGATCACTCGTGGGAAGCTTCGCACTCCCTGCACCGATTGAGCAAATAGCTTTTGCGTCCCTGGAAACGCTCCTCGTATCCAGCCGCCGCGCGCCAACTCTCATTTAACGACGGACTCTCGCCAGACTGAAATATTTCCATTATTCTCCTAGAATTTATAAATTATCGTATCCGACGGAATAGGATACGTTAATCGCTTAACGGTATTTCTGTTTTTGTATGAATTTCAATGAATTATATCATATATATAAAAATAACGTTAGATATGATATTTTTATGATCATGATTATCTTGGTAAAATTCGGAATCAATAGAAAGTATGCCAACAAAAAACGGCTCATAATATGGTGTTTGTCCGCTTATTTTTGAGATTTTCTTGTTTTAAATCAGTCATTTTTCGTTGACATCAAATAACCTATTGAATTAAGGTTATAACGTTTGGAGGAAATCATGGCTGAAGCAAAGATAAAACTTCCGAATGGAACCGAAGTAGCGATTTCTGGATCGCCTGAGGAAATAGCTAAAGTGGTATCCCTCTATAACGATGCCGAATCGGCATCCGCACCGAGTGCTCATTCGCGCCCCAATCGGCGTATTGAGACCTCTACAGGGCAAACAGGGGACGCCGACAACCCATCCGCGATCGATTTAGCTGCCATTATAAATACAATTAACGATTGTGACGAGGCTGAATTGATCGAGCGTAATGTGCTGGATCATTCAGACATTGTGAATCGTATTCTGATGTGCCTCTTTATTAATGAAAAGTACTTCCACTCCATACCGCCGATGACCACGGGCGATATAAGCAAAATACTCAGGCAGCTTGGCGTACCGGTTTCCACGGCAAATGTATCAAAAGCTATCTCGAGGAAAGCGAACAGCTATATAATGTATGATGGCATCCGGACAAAAGGTGCTGTCATTCGATATTCTTTAAACCGCCGTGGCCTTCAGTATTTGGAGGGTCTCTTAAATGGATCAGAAAAAGCTATCTCTCCGCCATCGCGAAAGGCTGCTGTTACAAAGAAGAAACCTACCGAGTCAAAGACGGGAACAGTACGAAAATCTAAATCTCCTTCTAGGGACCTTGAAAAACCTGCAGCTAAATCAAAAAAGTCGGATGCAGGCTACAGGCCGAAGTTCAATAACCAATTAGATTTATTGGGATTGGAAGATTTTATCAGACCAATGAATCTGAAAAATAACACTGAATATTTGGTAGCGTTCTGTAAATTTTTAAAAGAGAAGGTGGGAATCGAAGTCACAGAGGGTCACGACATATTTACCTGTTTTTCCGAATTGAAATCTATTGTTAAAATTCCAGGATCTTTTTTGAATACGCTCCGTAATGCACAGAATCGCGATCATGTTATCACTTATGATCCTGGATTCTCAAACGTGGGATTGACGCCTAAAGGAGAGAATCTTTTCAACCATGACATTATAAAACGTGGAAAGGTTGACGATGAATGAGAGATGGTGTCGAGCGTTTCTATAATTCTATCGAAAGCGTTGAGGATCTAACACAGGTAGAGCTGATCGCTTTCTTCCTATATTACCTGACTGTCGAACTAGAGGCAGACTCTGGCACCGCCAAAGAAATATCTACTTGCTTTGAAGCTTGTGACCTTGCGCCACCCGCCAACACGTCCGCCCGCCTCGCCGAAGGCGCAAACACCGGTGCAAAGAAATATATCAAGTCAACAAAGGGGTATAAACTCCATCGAGCCTATCGTGCTGAAATCTCGAACCGGTTGGGTGCCGAAACGATAACGACTCAAACCAGCACGGTGCTGCGCAGCCTGGAAAACAATCTGCCTGACGGAGCTACACGGGAATTCCTCAGCGAAACTATCGATTGTTTCGAGATCGGAGCTAATCGCGCGACCATAGTCATGTCATGGTGTCTCGCAATCGATCGCTTGCAAAACCACATCTTGAAAGCGAAACTTCATGAATTTGACGCTGTTCTTTCGACTAACACTGACAAAAGGATCAAAGTAAAATCGATAAAATCAAAAGATGATTTTGGAGATATACCCGAGTCAAAGTTTATTGAATTCTCCCGGTCGGCGAAGATCATTTCAAATGATGTTAGAAAAATACTCGAACAGAAGCTTGGAGTTCGAAATTCTGCTGCCCATCCTTCGGCTATAAGTTTTGGCAAAGCCAAAGTTATCGACTTTGTTGAAGATCTCGTGGAAAACGTCGTCCTAAAATACCGTGCATAGGGACATCGCCCCACGCGCGCAGGGGAAAAAGGAACGAGGCATGGCCCTGAAGACAGGTTGGGACGCTGGCGTTTCAGCCCACCCCAATCACACCCTCAAAAAGTTTCGGGATATTTTACAGATTTGGAATTGGCTTTGAATTTCGCCAACGCGTTGTGAAATAGGGGTAATTCGGGCTTGTATATGGTTTGTTCCGCGCTATCGCGCAGCCATGGTGTCGGTAAGGTTAACAGCATTTCGGTTTGCGGCCGTCGACTGCCCTTTAACCCGTTGATATTCCACAATTCACGTGAACTGGCACGATTCTTGCATTTAAGCCTATAGGGCCATCCGTCATGGCTCCCGGCGACGCGGAGGCGCCGTATGACACTGATTGAGGTATCCTCATGTTGATCACCGAGTTGGATGTGGAAATCAAATCGGAAACCGCCCCCGGTTTGTCCGATGACGAATCCCATATGATCGAGCAGGAAGCGTTCCGGCTTCTGATCCAGGACCGGGCAATCTGCGTCGGGCGGCAACTGGACGACGATTTTGGCGTGAACATCAAAATCTTCGGCGAAACCAACCGCTGGCACACCATCGGTCGCCGCGACGGCGCCTATTACATTCTCGATCCCGATCAGAACGTGCTGGTGGAATGCGAAAGTTTCATTCGCCTGCTCAAGATGGTGCAAACCATCTGATCCCCCTTGGGCGCGGCTCGCCCGCCTTCCGGGTTTGCATTCAGACCGGTCGTGAATTAGGATCGGCGGGATGGTGCTGGAGCTTTATCACAATAATATTTCGGTCTGCGCCCAGAAGGTCCGCGTCGTGCTGGCCGAGAAAGCGCTCGAGTGGGTCGACCATCATCTCGATCTGATCGCCGGCGATCACACCAGCCCGGCCTATCTCGCCATCAACCCCAAGGCGATGGTGCCGACCCTGGCGATGACGGCCGAGTGGTGCCGGAATCGACGGTGATCTGCGAATATCTCGACGATGCGTTCCCCGACCCGCCGCTGCGCCCCGCCGATCCTTACGGGCGATCGCTGATGCGGCGCTGGACCAAGGTTCCCGACGACGGCATCCACGTCGCGTGCGGCTCGCTGTCGTTCGCGGGGGCCTTCGCGCGTCAGCTCCAGACGGACTTCGACGCCGACGCGCTGGAGCGCCGCATGGACGCGATGCCCGATCCGGCCCGCGCCGCGCGCCAGCGCCAGATCATGGAGCACGGTTTCGACGTGCCTTTCGTGCGCGACGCGGTCCGGGCGCATGCGCGGATGCTGCGCGACATGGAGGCCGGGCTCGAGGGCGGGCCGTGGCTCGCGGGCGAGACGTTCTCGCTGGCCGAAGCCTGTATCACGCCCTATATGGAGCGCCTCGACCGGCTCGGCCTGGCCCCCATGTGGGACGGATTGCCCGGCGTCGCCGCCTGGTTCGACCGGGTGCGGGCGCGGCCATCCTTCGCCGCCGCGTTCACATCCTTCCCGCCGAGCGATTACGACGATCTGCTGCGCGATCGCGGCGAGACCGTCTGGCCCGAGGTGCAAAAAGTGCTCGCGGCCGGCTAATCGGCGATTCCGGAACGAAAGGTCGGGACGATGCGCGGAATGGTTTCATGTGTTGCTGTGATCGCCGTGGCGGTCGCATTTTCGCACGCGAGTGCGCGGGATTACCGGGTGGGCGACATAATCGTGTCGCAGCCCTGGGCGCGGGCGACGGCGAAGCTGGCGCGGGCGGGCGCGGCCTATCTGACAATTTCGGTCCGGGGCGGCGAACCGGACAGGCTGATCGCGGTGACCACGCCGGCCGCGCGCAAGGCGGAGATTCACGGTCACTCGATGGACGGCGGCGTGATGCGCATGCGCCGCATCGGGGCGATCGAGGTGCGCCCGGGCGCGCCGTCGGTGCTGCGGCCGGGCGCCATGCACGTGATGCTGATGGGGCTGCGCGCGCAGCTTCGCAAAGGGGCGACCTTTCCGCTGACCCTGCAATTCGAGAAGGCCGGAAAGATCACCGTCGAGGCGGTGATTCACGGCATCGGCGCGCGCAAGCCGGGACCCTGATCGGTTCTCGCGACTATTCGGCGCGTGCGTGTTTCGCGCTTCGCCGGGTCAACCGTCGCCGGCCGCCTGGGCGCGGCATACGGTCAAGGACCGGCGCTGGACGCCCTTGGCGTCGAAATTGTCCGGCGACAGCCAGGTCTCGAAGGCCGCCCGCAGCGCCGGCCAGTCGCTGTCGATGACCGCGTACCAGGCGGTGTCGCGGTTGCGGCCCTTATAGATCGTCGCCTGGCGAAAGATTCCTTCGAAGACGAAGCCGAGCCGTTCGGCGGCGCGGCGCGACGGCGCGTTGAGGGCGTCGCACTTCCATTCATAACGCCGGTAGCCAAGCTCGTCGAAGGCGCGGCGCATCATCAGATACATCGCCTCGGTGGCGATCGCGGTGCGCTGCAGCGCGGGCGAGAAGTTGAGGTTGCCGACCTCGATCACGCCGGTCGCGGGCTCGATGCGCAGGAAGCTCGCGACCCCCAGCGCGCGGCCGCTCGCGCGTTCGACGATGGCGTGAAACAGCGGGTCGTCGCCACCGTGGATTTCCTCGGCCCAGGCGCGAAATTCGGCGAGTTGCGCGAACGGGCCGATGGAGAGATAGGTCCAGTTCCGGGCTTCCGCGTCGGCGGCGAAGGCCGCGAACAGGTCCGCCGCGTGGCGGTCGGGCGCCAACGGCCCGACCACGCAGAGCCGGCCCGCCATCGCGGTTCGCGGCGGGGGCGGCCGAGGCGTCCACCCCGGCACATTCGCGCCGATTTCCTGTCCAAGCTCGTTTTCGATGTTGGCCACCTCAAATTCCTTTCCGCCGGGCGTCACCGGCGAGGGCGCTCGAATGACCGTGCGCGATCGTATTTATATCCGGCTGAGGTTCTGCAGGAGTTGACCATAGTTGACGTCCGGCACGGGCGTATAGGGCGGGTAAAACTGACCGTGCCGCGAATAAAGCCCGATCAAATACGTAAATGGCTCCGAAAATATCGAATTAATCCGCGACCGGTTTTGCGGTGTCCATGTCTGCGTACCGCCAGCGGGCGCGGTCACCGCCAATTCGCCCGTGCTCATGGGAACGCCGTCCCCCGTAAGCGCGATCCAGCGCGCGTTGGGATCGATCACGAGCCAACCCTTGCTGGTGCGCACCTCGCTTACCGCATGGGAGGGCGTGTCCGGGCCGAGGAGACTCGTCAACGCCGAACCGGTCTTGGCGGTCGAGAAGATTGCCACGTGTCGGGTTTCAAACCCCATCAGGGTAAGCGTCTTCTCGATGACCCGGCTACGGTCATAGCACAGCCCCTTTCGCGCCTTGTAGAGATACTCGGGTTCGCGGGGCTTTTTCATTGAAAGCCCGATATTGATCGGCGCATGGGCGAGAACGGCATTCTGAACCGCCGTAATGACGGAGATTTCTTCCTTGAATGACGCCGCCGCGACGCGGGGCAGGTCCTCATATCCATTATCGGAAAGGATAAGGCGAATAAATTTCACGTCCGTCACGCTGACGTCCGACGGCACATGATGCCACCAGCCCAGGAGCGGCAGCGCAACAGCGACCATGGCGAGGACGATGATCGCCTTGCGGTAGCGACGTTTCGAAGCGTTCGCGAACAATGCTGTCTTATTCCCAAAAGGGCACGATCAACACAAGGACGAACCTAGGCCACGGCATTTCCATTGTAAATGCAGGCGGTGTCCTGCGTGGGACGCTCCGGAAAACCCCGAAGCGGTTGATCGCGGCCATGACGTTGATTATCATCTCGCTTCTGTATGTACCGACACTGATGAACCAGCGTCGGGATTGGGCGGCAATCAGCGCTTCGAATACAATAATCGACAATCAGAAGAATATTATGGATATTCGAACGAGCCCGATTCTGTCCTCTGCCAAGTCCGGGGAATCAATGGCTGGATGAGCGCATTTATAAGAAAAATCGACTTCAATCTCGTCGTGATCCTGTCGATTCCTTTCGTTCTTTTGGCCTCGAACAGCGAATGGCTGTTCCCTTACGGCAACCCTTCAGACGCATGGATCAACAAGAAGTACTTTTTTGAAACGGGGAACGACTATCCGCTTTTGTACTCGGTTTACAAAGCGGCGCGGATGTCGTTGCACCTAAAAGGCCTGTTGGCTCACGAACTGTTTTCTCCCCTGACGGCGCATTACGTCCTGCATCTGTCGATATTTTGCGCTTATCTCGCCGCGTTCTATTTGACGATCAGCAACCTGTTCAACCGGCACGTCGCTTTCATCAGCACCGTCGCGTTTGGAACCTACAGCCAGTATCACGCCATCATCTCGTTCGAGTGGGACTATGAGATCCATGACAGCGGGATCAATACGCTGCTCACCCTGCTGTTTTTGCTGCTTGCCGCCAAGGGAACCCGATGGCGGGTGTGGTTGGTGCTGGCGGGAGCGACTTGGGCATCCGAGGTGCAATCGACCTACCCGGCTCTTTTCATCCCGGTGATAATCTTCTGGTACCTCTACCTCAACCACAAGCACCAGCGCCATCCGGTACTCGCCAGCGCGCTTTACGTCCTCATCGGCGGCGTTGCGACGACCTTTTTGTACGGCATCGCCAGCTATCTGCTCGGCGGGTCGCTGTTCATATACGAACCGCAAATTCCGACGTTGTTGCAATTCGGTTTTGGCGGCTACAACTTTCACCCGGGATACTGGTTTCCCGTGGGGCGTCTGCTGCAGCACTCCAAGGGAATTATCATTCCGTTCTTCGGCGTCGGGATCTCCGCCATCGTCCTGGCCGTGATTCTCCTTAAACGGCATAAAGACACCCTCATAGAGAGCATTATCCTCTGCCATATCGTCTGGTTGGCTACTTTTGCCTGCAGCCTGGCCCTGCACCTGATCGGCCATGGCCAGCTGACCAACGATCACATGATCGCTTTCATGACGCCGTATCTGTTTATCGGCTTCGCGGGGGTCTATGCTTATTTCCTGAGAAATTTCGATATCACGGCACCATCGAACGCAAAAAAGGCGATTGTCCTCAATGGGATCGTATTAGCCGTCTTCTGCGGCGCCTTGATCTTCGGCATGACAGCGGTCCCCATGACGGACCATTATTCGTACAGCGTGCGGGCGTTGCTGGTCAGCCTTGGCGTTGAATGGTGGGACCTTCGGCAATATTTGGTGACGACGTTATTGGGGATTCCGCTGGCGACGGCCCCGGATCAGATCTGGATATCGGGAACGGTATTGATATTGCTGGTTTCGTTCCTGTTGGTCGCGGCGATTTTGGGCGCTTTATCCGCGCGCAGCCGATTTCTGAGAGCGAGTATCTTCACACTATGTCTCTCGGGTTTTCTGTCCCTCGCCAATGCCCAGACCACGTCGATCGGCATATCGTCATATGATCAAAGCGACAGATGCGGGACCCGTAAGGACCAGTACGAAGCCACCATCGAAGCCTATCAGAAATTAAAATTGTTCGATCCGAACCACGATGTGCGCCTGTGGTACAGGAAAAATGACGCATCGCAATCGCTTTGTGGAAAGCTCCAACTGGCGCCACTGTACGGAGCCTTGCTGGGATTGAAAGGTATGTCCGCTGTTCCCGCTCCCATGCTTTTCGATGGTTATTTGGCGACTTCCACTTTCGTTGTTCTTTCACCGGAAAGACCTTCCTCGTTTCCACGCGTCTTCCGGGCCGCAATCCTTGCCAATGATCCCAAGGACCACCAAACGGCGTTGAATACGATGCGGTCCCACGGTCTGAAACCGAAGGTTTTGAATCGGAGCCATATCGAACATGGCGGCGTTTCGTTCGACATGACCATTATCGAGATTAGAAAAAATGCGCGGATGAAGGCAGAATCCCGCCTCTGATCAGTCCTGCTCCGCCGCCTTGCGAAACCATTTTTTCGCTTCTTCCTCGTTCCGCGGCACACCCAGGCCTTTACGATAGAGCCGGCCCAGACGCTTCTGGGCGACGGCGTCCCCGGAACCGGCCGCCGATCGGTACCATTTGGCGGCTTCTTTATAATCGCTGGGCGCCCCCCGGCCCTGGCTGTACATGTCTCCAAGCATGGCTTGCGCGAAAGCGTCGCCTTGCTTGGCTGCCATACGATACCAATGCATCGCCAACTTATCGTCGTGCGGCACGCCAAGACCCTCGTAATACAATGTCGCCAGGCTTATCTGGGAATCGGCGAGGCCGTGAACCGCGGCCATTTCGAACCACTTCGCGGCCTCCGCGTAATCCCGAGGAACCCCCCGGCCCTTTCTGTAAATGACCCCGAGACTGTCCTGGGCCTTGACGATCGCCGAGTCCTTGCATGGCGATTTTTTATTCGATACGCATACCTGTTCAGCGGATGCGCGGAACCATTTCACCGCCTTCGCAATATCCTTGGCAACTCCCAACCCATCGACATACATGTTGGCGAGCTGGTACTGGTGTAAGGCAAAGCCCAACCTTGCCAACTCTTTTAAATAGTGAACAGCCCCCAACCCGCCGGAGTGGCGGCTATAGTTTCCACTGTCATACTCCGTCCGAGCATGATCACGAAGATTCTTGAGGCCCGTCGCGTGCCCCGCCAGGGCAGGCGTGATGAAAGAGAAAAAAATCGTCAAAACGACCAACGACAACTTCATAAAGCGCCCTCGACACCATGCGGATTCCGTCGGATTATATAATGGAAATGACTATCGGTCCGCATCAGGTTTCCTATACAAGATTCTGTCATCGGGTGAGTCGGACCGTCACCATAATGTTCCACGACGTCATTACGTCGGCATGAAATTGGAATTTGGATCAAGCGTGACTGGACGTCGGATGGAATTATCTTTTAAACGGTTCGCTTATTTTTTGATTTTTGCCCTCGTGCCGTCTTTGCCGGGGTGGGCGGACCAGCCCAATACGACCGGCGGAGGAAATCCCTTCGCAGGGCAGGCTACAAACCTCAGATTGCACCATAATTTGTACGAGAGCGGCGACTTTAAAGGCGCTTTTCGGTTGTTCAAACAAGCGGCGGAGAAGGGAGACCGGATATCCCAATATAGAGTTGCTTACATGTATCTCGATGGCCTCGGAACCCCGCGCAACAATTTCGAAGCGCTGAAATGGTTTCGGGTGGCGGCGGCGCGGGGGAACGCCAAGGCGCAAGATCAACTCGCCGTTATGCTTCTGAAAGGCCAGGGGACCCCGAGGGATGTTGACGGAGCGATAAAATTCTTCCGGTTGGCGGCCGAGAAGGGTGTTGTCTCGGCCCAAGTCAGCTTGGCTAGAATTTACGATAAGAACGGCCGCGCGCCGGCGAACCCCGAAGAGGCCTTGAATTGGTTTCGGAAAGCGGCGGTACAGGGAAATGCATACGCCCAGGCCAGGCTGGGAGACATTTATATCAGCGGCGCGGGCGTCCCCAAGAATTCCGCAAAGGCCGCGAAATGGTATCGAAAAGCGGCGGTAAAGGGGGACGCCGTGGCGCAGGTCAGTCTCGGGCGGTTATTCTTCAGCGGCCAGGATCCTTCACAGAATGCCGGCGAAGCCGCCAGCTGGATTCGCAAAGGGGCGGAACAGGGAAATTCCGAAGCCCTGGCCTATCTGGGAGAGCTTTATGAAAAAGGCCAGGGCGTGCCGGCCGATGCCGTTTCGGCATATACGTGGTTCTATCTGGCCGCGGCAAGGCTTCCCGACGGGACAAGGCGGGATCATGCCGCACGAAAAATCGACGAACTCGCAAAGAATTTGACGCCGGCCAGTCTCGCCGAAGCTCAGATGCGCGCCCGCGAATGGAAACCGACGTGGCAATAAGCGCGTTGATCTCCATCCCGTAAGTCGGATCCTTTAGAGCATTGCCCGTTTAGTTTTACGCATATCCGGCGTGCCTGAAGTAGTTTTGG
>CAZPMO010000177.1:0-10108 GCA_964587515.1 uncultured Rhodospirillaceae bacterium
AATATCGACGATCTGATCACCCACACCATGCCGCTTGAGGAGATCAACGCCGCCTTCGACCTGATGCACGAAGGCAAGTCGATCCGCAGCGTTGTGACCTTCTGATCCCTAATTCGGTGACACCATACTAATTATTAAAATCCTTGTTTTTCAATGTGTTGTGTAATTAGTATGGTGTCACCGAATTAGATGGTATGGGTGGCTGATTAACCGATAATCAAGGCGAATGCCGCCAACTGTCTCGCGTTGAACTCCCCTTCGCGAGGCCCCTGGTGATGATTACCCAAAACCCCAAATTCCGGTCCGCCGCCGTTCTGGCTTTCACGGCGCTCGCGCTGCTCGGTGGATGCCGCGACGACGGCGCGCAGCCGGCATTGTCTCTCGACGAGGCCCGCAAGGAGACCGCGAATTTCAGCGCCGCCCCGCTGGTCGCGCCGCCGCGCACCATTGGCGATATCACCAAGATCCTCGATCAGCAGAAGCGGACGGATCAGGTTGCGGAGAAACAGGACACCGAAAAGGCCAACGCGCCCGCCCCGGCGACCGCCGGGCGCGAGGATCTGGCAGAGTTTTATCTCGAACGCGGCCGCGCGGCGCGGCGCATCGGTCGTGTCGGCCAGGCGCTGGCCGACCTCAAGAAAGCCTATTCCCTGTCCGACGCGCTGCCCCCGGAAAAACGGCATGTCATTCTGGGCAATCTGTTCGGCGTCGAATCGAGAGCCGGCCGCCTGGCCGATGCGATCCGCCACGCCGACGAGGCGCTGGCCCAGGTCAATCGGCGCAAGCCCATGCGCGTGGTCGCCCTGCTCACCCTGCTGGCGCGATCCCACGCGCGATCCGGCGACCTGCCCGCCGCCGAACGTACGCTGGCCGAGGCGACTAAAATCATCGACAAAATCCGGTCCAGGACCAATCGGCGCGCCCAGCGGATTTGGCAAAAGTGGGGCGATGCGATGACCGCGCGGATCAAACAGTCCCACGCACAGATATTCGATTACAGCGGCAAATACCGGGAAGCCGAAAAGAACCATCGCGCCGCGATCGCCTTGACCGAAAGTGGCGAGGGCAAGATCGGCTCGGCGACTGGCAATACCGGTCAGATTGCGCTCACCCTGCGCGCCAATCTCTCGCGGAACCTGCTTGCCCAGGGACGCCTCGTCGAAGCGGAGATCGGTTTTCGCGAGGTCTTGTTGTCGGCATTGCGTCAGGAAGGACGCTACAGTCCCAACACCGCGGTGATGGCGGCCGGGCTGACGGCGGTGCTGACCGCCCAGGGGCGCGATATCGAGGCCGAGGCCCTGGCGCTGGCGGGTATCGAGATCCTCGAAAAAACCGGGGCCGATCCCGCATCGCGCGCCGTGATAAAGACGCACCTGCAGCTCGCCAAGTCGCTGATCGCCCAGACCCGCTGGAAAGACGCGCTGGAACGCTTCGATACGGTTTCCAAGGCGCTCGCCGGCGATCCGAAAGAGCATGCGAAGAGGCTCGCCCGAAATCCCATCTTCGCTCTGACACTGATCAGGAACGATCGCGCCGGAGAGGCGCTGGACGTCGCGCGCGCTGCGTATCGCGAACGCAAGGGTCGCATGGGCGGCAAGCACCAGATTACCGCGATGGCCCAGGGCGTTTTCGCCATGGCGTTGCTGGAGACCGGCGATCGAAAAGCCGCCCTGACTGAATTCGCGGCCGCCGTTCCCATACTCATGCAGAAATCGCGGCGGTCCGACGACGGCCAGAAACACCAACGCTCACGCATCGCCAAATGGATCATCGAATCCTATATGGAAGCGCTCGCTCATTCCAAACCCGCCGATATCAAACACGCGGGCGGCGGCGACTCGGTATCCGTCGCCTTCCGTCTCGCTGATTTCCTGCGCGGGCAGGCGGTCCAGAAAGCGCTCGCCGCGAGCGCCGCCCGCGCCGCCGCCAAGGACCCCAATCTCGCCGACCTGGTGCGCAAGGAACAGGATTCGCTCAGCCGGATCGGGGCGTTGAACGCGCTTCTCGCCCGTGTGGTCGGCCTGCCGGATGGCCAGCGCAACAGCGGCGCTGTGAAGGACCTGCGGGTCCGTATCGACCGGCTGCGCGGCGCACGGGCGGCGCTGGCCCAGGAGATCGCCAAAAAATTTCCCGACTACGCGGCGTTGGTCTCGACCAGGCCGGGCGGTGTGAAGGCGACCCAGGCCGCGCTGGCGCCTGGCGAGGCGATGATCTCGACCTACGTGTCCGAAAACCGTACCTTCATCTGGGCGGTGCCGCATCGCGGCGCGGCAATGTTCACGGTCGCACCGCTTGGCGCGGACCGCGTCTCGGCGATGGTCAACAAACTCCGCCGCGCCGTGGAGCCACGGTCGGCGACGCTGGGCGGTATTCCCCAATTCGACACAGCGCTGTCGCACAAGCTTTACAAAGCGCTGCTCGCGCCGGTGGCGCGTGGCTGGAAGCCGGCGAAGAGCCTGCTGGTGATCGCGCACGGGCCGCTCGGCGCGTTGCCGTTCTCCGTTCTGGTGACGAAGCCGGTGACCTTGAACGATGCGCGTAAACCGTTATTCGCCATGTATCGCGACGTGCCCTGGCTGGTCCGCGACCATGCCGTGACCGTGCTGCCATCGGCGGCGTCGTTGGCGACGCTCCGACGTCTCCCCGCGCCGCGCAAGAGACGGCGGGAATTCATTGGGTTCGGCGATCCGGTGTTCAATCGGCTCCAGGCCGCGCAGTCGAAATCGGAGAGCACGTATCAGCCCGCGACGGCGAACGACAGCGCCATGGCGACGCGCGGCGTACCCGTTCGGCTGCGCTCGGCCCCGGCGGTGCGCGATCTCGCCAAGGCCGATATCACCAGCCTGCCGAGGCTCGCCGATACCGGACCCGAAATCAAAAGCATCGCCGCCGCCCTGAAAGCCGATCAGGCGCGCGATATTTTCCTCGGGCGGCGCGCCAACGAGACCGAGGTCAAGAAACTCAGCCGGGTCGGAAATCTATCGGGCTATCGCGTCATCGCCTTCGCGACGCATGGGCTGGTGCCCGGCGATCTCGATGGGTTGAACCAGCCGGCGCTGGCGCTGTCGGCGCCCGAAGTGGTGGGCGCGTCCGAGGACGGCTTGCTGACCATGGGTGAAATTCTGACCCTGAAACTCGACGCCGACTGGGTCGTGCTGTCGGCCTGCAATACGGCCGCGGCCAGCGGCGCCGGCGCGGAAGCGGTTTCCGGGCTGGGGAAGGCGTTCTTCTATGCCGGAACGCGGGCGCTTCTCGCCACCAATTGGCCGGTGGAGACGACGAGCGCCCGGGCGCTGACCACGGATCTGTTCCGGCGTCAGTCGGCCGGATCGGATATCGGCCGGGCCGAGGCGCTGCGCCGGACCATGCTCTCCCTGATAGACGAAAAAGGCCGTGTCGACCATAAGGGCCGCGTCGTTTTCTCTTACGCCCATCCCATATTTTGGGCGCCGTTCAGCCTGATCGGCGACGGCTGAGTTAGAGCATGATCCTATTTGGCTGGATCATGCTCTAATCCATGGTGCTGGGCAGATAAAGCGAGATTTCGGGGAAGGCGACCAGCAATATAACCACGACGACCTCGCAGGCGAGGAACCACAGCACGCCCTTGAAGATGGTCTCCAGCTCGACAAGATCGCCGACCACGCTCTTGATCACATAGACGTTGAAGCCGACCGGCGGGGTCAACAGCCCGATCTCGAGATATTTCACCACCAGAACGCCGAACCATATCAGATCGAGGTCCAGCGCCTCGAACATGGGCAGCAGGAAGGGAAGCGTGATCAGCAGCAGCCCGAGGGGATCGAGGAACATGCCGAGTACGACGTAGATCAGCGAGGCCGCGACCACCAGCAGGATGGGATCCAGCGCCCATGAGCCGACCATCTGGCCGAGAAATACCGGTACGCCCGAGAGCGCCATGAACTTGGTCAGCAGCACAGCGCCGACCGCGACGAAAAAGATGCGCGATGTGCTGGCGACGGCCTCAACCACCGAATCCTTCAGCACCTGCCAATTCATGCGTTTCTGAAGGACCGCGATGACGAAGGACAGGAATGCGCCGAACGCGCCCGCTTCGGTGGGCGTGACCAGGCCCGAATAAAGCCCTCCGATAATCCCAAGGATAAGCACCAGAAGCGGCCACACCGCGCCCAGCGACTGCCAGCGTTCGGCGCGCGTTGCCCCGACATCGGTGCGCGGCGCGATTTCAGGCCAGATCTTCGCGCGCGTGATGATCATCGCGGCGTATATGCCCGCGGTCAGCAGCCCGGGAAAGATGCCCGCGATCAGAAGTTTGGTGATCGAAACCTCGGCGAAAATGCCGTAGAGCACGAACAGGATCGACGGCGGGATCAGTGAACCCAAGGTGCCCGCGCTGGCGACCGTGCCGGTGGCGAGCGCCTTGTCGTATCCCGCATTCAGCATTTCGGGAATGGCGATACGGCCCATGGCCGCGGCCGTGGCGACCGATGACCCGGAGGCCGCGGCGAAGCCGGCGCAGGCGAAGTTAGCGGCCACCGCAAGACCGCCCGGCAACGCGCCGAGCCATAATCGCGCCGCCCGGAAAAGCGCCGAGGAGATTCCCGAATGGTGCGCGATCGCGCCCATTAGCAGGAACATCGGTATCGCCGTCAGCTCCCAGTGGGCGGCGAAGTCGAAGGGGATGGTTTTCATCAGCCCGAAGGCGACATCGATGCCGCGCATCAGGGCGATGCCGGCGAACGACACCAATCCGAGCGCCACGCCGATCGGCATGCGGATCGCGATCAGGAAGATCACGAGCCCCATGGCGTAGAATCCGATTTCGAGTGTCGTCAACGCAATCTCCCCTCCGCGCGACCCGCCGGCCGGGCTTTTTACTGTTATTCGTCGACGTCGCCGCGGAGATCGCGGACCAGGCGGTATAGAACAAATACGGCCATCACGCCGCAGCCGATCGGGATAATCCACCGGCTCGGCCAGATCGCGACTTCGAATGTGCCGGTCTCCCAAATTTCGCGCTGCCCGGTCTGGTAGATCGCTTCGTCGACGGTATTCCACGTGAAGATCGTCATGTAGACGAGGGTCGCGATGGCGATGAGCCCGTCGAAGCGTATGAGGTTTCGTTTGGATAGGCCGCGCGTGAACAGCTCGACGATGATCTGACCTTCCGTATAGGTCACGTAGGCGAAGGGCAGAAAAACCACGGCGACCATGTAATAGCCGGCGACGATCTCGATGGTGCCCTCGATCGGCGAATTGAAGATATATTTCGCGAACACGTCGCCGACGATGTGAAACATCATCACGACGGTTACCACGCAGGCCGCCGCGATCAGCCAATTCGCTGGCCGCTCGATCGCTTTGCCGACAGATTCCACTTTGTCGTCCCCCAGATTTTCGCGCGCCTTGATGTTGGCTTTTTTGCACGACGCCATTGTGCCTGCCCGGCAACGCCGCTGCAAGCTGCACCGTCCACCTATCCGGGAGGGGGGTGACAATCGGCGGCGTGCTGATACACTCGACCGTGACCGTGCACGTCGAAGTCGGGCGCGCCGGTGAAATAATTGTCCAACGACCAATGGATCTAGACGGGAGGGTGTAATGTCTGGAACAAGAATGTTGATGATCGCCGGCGTCGCGGTCGCGGCTCTCGCGACGACGATGACGGCTTCCGCGAAAGAATTCGTCTACGGCTCGTGGGTGAGCGCCAAGCACGGCGTCAACCGGGCCGGGCTCGAGCCCATGTTCAAGGCGGTCGAGAAAGAAACCAACGGCGCCGTGAAGTGGAAGCTGCTGGCCGGCGGCCAGGTGGTCAGCGCGCGTTCGACGCTGGCTGGCATCCGCGACCGCATCGTCGACGGCGGTCTCGTCATCCAGGTCTTCACGCGCAAGGATTTGAAGGTCAATAACGTGGTTTTCGACATGCAGGCGTTCGGCAACGATCCCGTCGCCGTTGCCGGCGCCGCGACCGAGGTGGTGATGCTCAACTGCCCCGGTTGCCTGAAGGAATACAAGAAGAACAAGAACGTCTATCTCGGCGGCTATGGCGTGACCCCGTTCCAGCTCATCTGCAAGGACAGGCTGACCAAGGTCTCCGATTTCAAGGGCAAGAAGATCCGCGCCGTCGGCGCCGGCAAGCGCTGGGTCTCCGGCATGGGCGGCGTGCCCGTCGCGATGCCGCCGACCGAGGGCGTGACCGCCATGCAGCGCGGCGCGCTGGATTGCATCCTGGGCTCCGTCGCCTGGCTGCGTTCATACGGTTACATCGATGTCGCCAAGACCTTCATCGAGTTCAACACCGGCTTTCCGCGCGGCATCTGCATTTTTTGCATGAACCGGAGATCGTGGGATTCGCTGTCCGACAGCGAAAAACGCGTCATGTGGAAGCACATGCCGGGCGTGTCGGCGCGCGCGACCATCATCGGCTATATCAAGGAAGACAAGAAGGTCAAGAAGCTGGCGATGGCCAAGGGTATCGAGTTCATCAAGGGCGGCCAGGATTTCTATAAGCGCAAGGCGGAACACGAAAAGAGCGAACGCTCAGCCGTTCCGAAGGCGCTGAAGAAGCTTGGCGTACGCAATCCGCAACCGATCATGGATAAATTCTTCGAGCTGTATCCCAAGTGGCTCGAAATTTCCAAATCGGTCGGCGAGGACGTCGATAAGTTCGCCGCCGCGCTGAACGACCGGATCTACAGCAAGATCGATCCGACCAAGTGGTAGGCCGTCGGTTCGCCGACGCACGTTAGACGGCAATGGGGGCGGGTCGATACCCGCCCCCGTTCGCGTTCCACTCGCGAGGGGAAACATGGCGACGGTCACGGAAATCGCGCCGGATGTATTCCGGCTGACGGCGTTCAATGAAATCGCCAATTTTCAGTTTTCGTCCTTCCTGGTGAGGGACGACGAACCGCTGCTCTATCACACCAATCTTTGCGGTTTTTTCGATGAAATCCATGAGGCCGCGACCAAGGTGCTCGACCCGGCAACCATCCGCTGGATCGGGTTCAGCCATTTCGAATCCGACGAATGCGGCTCGCTCAACGACTGGCTGGCGCTGGCGCCGCACGCGGAACCGGTGTGCAGCTTCGTCGGGGCGCGCACCGGTGTGGGCGATTTCGCGATCCGCGCGCCGCGCGTTCTCGACGCGGACGAACGCCTCGAGACCGGCGCCCACAGTTTCCGCCAGATCGAGACCAAGCACCTCCCGCACGGTTGGGACGCGAGCCTGATGTTCGAGGAGAACGCCCGCACGCTGTTCTGTTCCGATCTGTTCGGCCACAGCGGCGAGGTCGAACCGCTGATAGAGACCGGCCTGATGGAACGAACGACCGCCTATTCCAAGGCGCAGAGCCAGGGACCCATGTCGCACTCGGTGCCGGTGACGGCGCAGACGCGCCCGATCCTCGAGGGGCTGGCGTCGCTGGAGCCGGCGACGCTCGCCTGCATGCACGGCTCCAGTTTCCGGGGCGACGGGGCGTCGGCGCTGCGCGATCTGGCCGATCTGCTGGAAGGTTGAAGGGGAGGACCGCGGGATGAATACCGAAACCAAAAGCGCGGCCGTCGAGGCGCTGCTGCCGGTGAAGCTCGGCAAGGGCGGGGTGCACTACGCCCAGGGCGTGAAGGCCGGGCGCTGGGTGTTCGCGACCGGCCATATGGGCCAGGATTTCGAACACGGCATCGCGCCGGAGGTGCTGAGCGTTCGCGCGCCCCATGCCGGGCCGCCCAAGCGCGAAAAAGAGGCGGCGGTGATCTTCGATCACATCGAGGCGGTGCTGGCCGCCGGCGGCAGCACGCTGCCCAACGTGGTGCGCACCGATCAGTACTACACCACGGTGAAGGCTGTGCCGCCCTATCAGGCGGTTCGGCGCGGAAGGTTCGGCACGCTGATTCCGCCCTCGACCTCGATCGTTCAAAAGGGCTTCGCGCTGCCCGAGGCGGACATCAATATTCAGGCCATCGCGGTGGTGTCGGGCGATGATTTCCATCCCGAGCATCTCCGGAACAAGACCCTCGCCGGGCGGCCCACCTCGGGCTATTCACCGGCGCTGACGGTGGGCGATTTCGTGTTCGTGCCCGGCATCACGCCCATGGCCCAGGGCGACGAGCCCAGGCGCAACGCGATGCCAGAGGCGGCGTTGATCGAACAAGGCATGCAGTGGGGCGGCCAGTCGATCAAGCTGGAAACCGAATTCGTCATCACCGAGCGCATCGTGCCGTCGCTGGAGCTCGCCGGCGCGACGCTCGACGATATGGTGAAGGCGCAGGTCTATCTCACCGACCCAGCGGATTATTCCGCCTTCAACGAGGCCTGGATCACGCATGTGGGCGACAACGGCCCGGCGCTGTCGGTGATCCCGTGCGCCACCCAGGGGCTGGCGCCCATCGACGGCAATATCGAGATCAACGTGCTGGCGTTAAAGTCCGGCGTCGCGACCAAGAAACAGCAGATCGAAGCCGGTATCGCGCCCGGTTTCCGGGGCCAGCCGCAGGCGGTCCGGGCCGGCGATCTATTGTTCCTGTCGGGTCTGATGGCGATCGACGGCGACGGGCTGGTGGAAGAGGCTGAGACCGATCCCGGCCAGCCGTTCTTTTCGTCCAGCGCGCGCGCCCAGGCCGAGTGCATCATCTCCAACGCCGAGAAACTCTGCGCCGCGGCCGGGACCTCGCTCGCCAACGCGGTGCGTATCCAGCAGTTCCACACCGATATTTCCGAATTCCTGCCGGTTCATCGCGCCTGGCAGGCGCATCTGCCGGATACCCCGATACCCTTCACCGCCGTCGAAGTGCCGCACGAATTGCCGGTCCCCGACGCGACGCTGCTGATGGATATCTGGGTCTACGCGCCGTAGGCGGCGCGCGCCTCAGATCAGGTTCTTGCCGCCGAAGCGCTCCTTCCAGCGGGGCAACACGTCCGGGTTGACCACGTTCCTGGGCACCGCGCCGGCGAGCGCGGTCAGCAGCGCCTGGGTCTGCATGGGGATTGCGGTGTTGGAGACGACGTTCGAGGTGCGCCCGGCGGTGTGCGGCGCGAGCAGGACTTTATCGCCCAGGCCCAGTATGGACGACTGCTTGGGCGGCGGTTCGGATTCCAGCACGTCGAGCGCGGCGGCCGCGATGCGGTCATTGTCGAGCGCATCGAACAGCGCATCCTGATCAACCAGCCCGCCGCGCGCAGCGTTGATGAATATCGCGGTTGGCTTCATCAGTTCCAATTCGCGAGCGCCGATCAATTGCCGTGTTTCCTCATTGAGGTCGCAATGCAGCGTCACCACATCCGATTGCGTCAGCACGGTGTCGAGGTCGGCGCGCGTGACGTTGTGGTGGACGAATTTGGAATCGTCCACATGGGGGTCGTGGGCAAGGATGCGCACCCGCCAAGGCTGGAGGAGATCGGCGAGGCGGGAGCCGACGCGGCCGAGCCCGATGATGCCGACCGTTATTCCCTCATAGCCGTCCTGCCGCCGGCCGAGATACCACGCGCCCGGATCGTCGTCGCGCCAGCCGCCTTCCTTCACATGGCGGTCGCGCGCGCGAAGATTTTTCAGCAGGCCCAGCATAAACGCGAAGGTATTTTCCGCCACCGCGCCCCAGTTCGATTCGACCGGCGAATTGGTCACCATGATACCGAGCTCGGTGGCGGCGGGGATGTCGATGTCGTCGTAGCCGATATTGTAGCGGCAATAGACCCGCAGATCGGAAAACCCCGCCAGCAGCTCCCGGGTGACGGGAAGACCCTCCAGCCGCTGGCCGATGATCGCGTTCGCGCCGCCGCAAAGGCGGACATATTCATCGACCGTCGCGTGGAATCCCTTGCTCCACGAGGAATCCGCGATCGCGACTTCGCAGCCGGCGGCCGCGATTTCGCGATAGGATTGGCCGGTTGAATCGGCGGGAACAACGACGGCGACCCTCGGTTTCGGCATGGATGATCCTTCTGTTTCCGCCGAAGTTTATGGGCGGCGCGGAGCGGTGTCCATCGGGGGCTATGGCGACGCTCTGTACGTTTGCACAAGCCGGTTCCAGACGGCGACGTCGGCAATTTATTGTAGGGGCGGGTTTCAAACCCGCCCGAAGCGGAACGGCCAAGCTCGAATTCGATCAGCTTGCGCGATGCTGGCAGCCG
>CAZPMO010000177.1:10118-10343 GCA_964587515.1 uncultured Rhodospirillaceae bacterium
TTTTAAACCCGCCCCTACATGACCGAATGAATGCACCGGGCGTCTGCGCTTGGTCCGGCGTATGATCGGCCTTGAATGCGATTGTCTTCGCCCCGCGTCTTGTCCGGCATGGACAATCCGCGATAGGCTCTTGTCATGGAAGATTTCATTGCGCGCGCCGATCTTCTGCCGCCTGAGCGGGTGCTGGCGCTCAGCCGCAAAACCAACGCGCACGGGCTTGCCCAT
>CAZPMO010000178.1:0-4312 GCA_964587515.1 uncultured Rhodospirillaceae bacterium
TGGCTGAATACGGTGGGTTAAGTGTTAAGGGGCGGTTTGCCTACCCCGCGCGGTTGTCTTCGCTCCCCGCCGGCCATAACATGCCGGCGATTGCGTGAGTGGTTTGAAAAAGGGATGACGTTGAACATGGCGACCGAAACGACGGCGGCGGCGATGCCGGAACGCGGTTATGTGGATTTGCACGAACATATCGCGGCGCTCAGAGACGCCGGTCTTCTGGTCGAGATCGACCGTGAGATCAACAAGGACACCGAACTGCACCCGCTGGTGCGCTGGCAGTTTCGGGGCGGCATCGACGAGCCCGACCGCAAGGCGTTCCTGTTCACCAACATCACCGATTCCAAGGGCCGCAAGTTCGATATCCCGGTGCTGGTCTGCGGCCTCGCCGGCAATCGCGCGATCTACCAGCTTGGCATGGGCTGCGAGCTCGACCAGCTCAAGGAGACCTGGATCCGGGCCATGAACAACCCGATCGAGCCGAACGTGGTCGAAAACGCGCCGTGCCACGAATTGGTATTCCTCGGTGACGATTTGCTGAACGGTAACGGGCTGGATGCGCTGCCCGTGCCGATCTCGACGCCGGGTTGGGACAACGCGCCTTACTTCTCGTCGTCACACTTCATTACCAATGACCCGGACACCAATATCCAGAACATGGGCAATTACCGGGGCATGATTAAGGCGCCCAACCGGCTCGGCATGAATACCTCGATCGAGCTCAGGACCGGCGGCTATCTGCACTGGGTGGAATACAAGAAGCGGGGCGAGCCGATGCCGTGCGCGGTAGTGATCGGCGCGCCGCCCGTGGTTTCCTATACCGCGGTGCAGAAGGTGCCGGAAAAACTCGACGAACTTTGGGTCTCGGGCGGGCTGGCCGGCAAGCCGCTCAACGTGGTGAAAGCGAAGACGGTCGACCTCATGGTGCCGGCCGAGGCCGAGGTGGTGGTCGAGGGCTTCATCTCGACCGAATTGCTGGAGCCCGAGGCGCCGTTCGGTGAATCCCACGGCCATGTGAACTTGCAGGAATACAACGCCTTCATGGACGTCACCTGCATCACCCGGCGCAAGGATGCGGTGCTGACCTCATGGGTCAGCCAGGTGACGCCGTCGGAATCGAGCGCCATCAAGCGGCCCGCGTACGAGGCCGCGCAGATCGAGCATCTGCGCGATCATCTCGGCATCAAGGGCGTTCTTCACGTGGCCACCCACGAACCGCTGACCTCGCTGCATAAGCTGATCATCGTCGTCGTCGAGCGCGACCTGCCGCGCACCGAGATCTGGCGCGCGCTCTATGGCGTCGCCTCACTGCGTCAGGCCGAGGGCAAATGGATCATCGCGGTCAACGAGGATATCGACCCCGATAATACCGACGCGGTGTTCTGGGCCATGTCGTATCGTTGCAAGCCGCACCGCGACGTCGAGACGATCCGCCACAAGGCGGAAGGGCACGGGCCGCGCAGCATGATCGACAGCGAGGACGGCGCGGTGCTGATCGACGCGACGCTGAAGGAAACCTTCCCGCCGGTCTCCCTGCCCAAGCGCGAGTTCATGGAGAACGCGAAGGAAATCTGGGAAGAACTTGAAATGCCCAAACTGCGGCCCGAGGCGCCGTGGTTCGGTTACGATCTCGGTGAATGGAACGAGGATTTGGAGCTGATGGCCCAGCGCGCGGTGCGCAGCGAATATTGGCTGACCGGCGAGATCATCGCCCAGCGCCGGCGCAGTGACGTCGACATGAATGTCGAGATTCGCACCCTCGACGAAGGCAATCCAGGCGCGGGCGAAGGCGATGACAAAAAAGGGAGTCTGAAATGGGACGGCTTGAAGGACGCGTCGCAATTGTAACCGGCGCGGCGCAGGGCATCGGCGCCGCGTTCGCGAAGGCTATGGCGGCCGAGGGCGCCGCCGTCGGCATCGCCGATCTCGATTCCGGCGCCAACGTGGTGGGTGAGATCGAGGCCGCCGGCGGCCGCGCGATCGACGTGCCCACCAACGTCGCCGACGAAGCGGCCTGCTTCAACATGGTCGGCCGGACCGTGGAAGCGTTCGGCCGGCTCGATATCCTGGTCAACAACGCGGCCATCTTCACCTCGGTCGAGCGCAGCCCGTTCGACGAGATCAGCGTCGAGGAATGGGACGCGGTGCTGGCCGTCAACACCAAGGGCGTGTGGCTCGGCTGCAAGGCGGCGGTGCCGGAGATGCGCAAGAACAAGTACGGCAAGATCATTTCGATCTGTACCGGGCGTATCTTCAAGGGCGCGCCCTTCTTCCTGCATTACGACGCATCGAAGGGCGCGGTGCTCGGCATCACGCGCTCGCTCGCGCGCGAGGTGGGCGACGACAATATATGCGTGAACGCCATCGCGCCCGGCTCGACCATGAGCGAGAACGTGATGGCGCGCACCAACTGGATGGGCGGCGGACCGGAGCGCACGCGCTCGACCCGCGCCATCAAGCGCGACGAAACCCCCGAGGATCTGGTCGGCGCCTGCGTCTATCTGGCGTCCGCCGACAGCGACTTCGTAACCGGCCAGACCCTGGTGGTCGATGGCGGATCGGCGATGTGGTAACGCGGTAGTAAGGAACAACATGGCGACGAAACTCGACGACAATCGCAAGACGGCACCGGCCCGGGCCTATCCGGATTTGCACGATCACATCAAGGCGCTGGACGAGGCCGGACTGCTGATCACGGTCGACCGGCCGATCAACAAAGACACCGAGATGCACCCGCTGGTACGATGGCAGTTTCGCGGCGGTTTCGCGGAAAAGGACCGCAAGGCGTTCCTGTTCACCAACGTCACAGATTCCAAGGGTCGCAAATACGATATTCCGGTGATCGTCGGGGGGCTGGCGGCGAGCCGCGAGATTTACCGCATCGGCATGGGCTGCGCGCTCGACCAGATTTCCAATACCTGGACCCACGCGGTGGCTAACCCGATCGAACCCAACGTGGTCGAGGACGCGCCGTGCCATGAAATCGTCATCGAAGGCGAGGAACTCGACCGCGTCGGCCAGGGGATGGACGCGATCCCGTTGCCCATCTCGACGCCGGGCTGGGACATCTCGCCCTACACGACGCTATCGCAATACATCACCAAGGACCCCGATAGCGGCGTCCAGAACATGGGCAACTATCGCGGTCAGGTGAAGGCGCAGCGCCGGCTCGGCATGAACCCGTCGCTGGAGCTTCGCCCCGGCATCTATATTCATTGGGAGAAATACCGCGCGCGCGGCGAGCGCATGCCGGCCGCGGTGGTGCTGGGCGCGCCGCCCGCGGTGACGTTCACCTCGGCGCAGAAGCTGCCCGAACGTCTCGACGAGTTGCACGTGGCCGGCGGGCTGGTGGGCGCGCCGATCAACGTGGTGAAGGCGAAGACCGTCGATCTTCTGGTGCCCGCCGAGGCGGAGGTGGTGGTCGAGGGCTATATCGACAATGAATATCTCGAGCCCGAGGCGCCGTTCGGCGAGAGCCATGGCCATGTGAACCTGCAGGAATTCAACGCCTATATGGACATCACCTGCATCACCCGGCGCAAGGACGCGGTGCTGACCTCGATCATCAGCCAGGTTACGCCGTCGGAATCGAGCCTCATCAAGCGGGTCGCGATGGAGCCCATGTTCCTGGCTCATCTGCGCGATCATCTCGGCATCAAGGGCGTGAAGCGCGTCTCCATGCACGAGCCGCTGACCAATATTCGCAAGGTGCTGATCATCCAGGTCGAGCGCGACATGCCGTCCACCGAGGTATGGCGCGCGCTTTACGGCGCGGCCTCGCTGCACCGCGCCGCCGGCAAGTTCGTAATCGCGGTCAATGACGATATCGACCCCGAGAACGCCGATGCGCTGTTCTGGGCGATGGCCTACCGCGCCAACGCGGCGCTCGATTTCGAGATACTGAAGCACCGCGATCCCGGCCACGGCCCGCGCTCCCAGCGCAATGACGGCGAGGACGGCTCGGTGCTGATCGACGCGACGCTGAAGGAGGATTTCCCGCCGGTCTCGCTGCCCAAGCGGGAGTTCATGGAGAACGCGCGCAAGATCTGGGAAGAACTCGGCCTGCCGGAGCTTAAGCCGCAATCGCCGTGGCACGGCTATTCGCTGGGCGAATGGTCCGAGGAATTCGACGTCGCCGCGCAGCGCGCCGTCGAAGGCGACTATTTCGAAACCGGCAAGATCATCGCCCAGCAACGCCGCAAGGACGTTCCCATGAACACCGAAGTCCGCCACGCCGGCGACCCGCCGGAGGATGGGTGAGCATATTGCCCTCTCCCGCTTGCAGGAGAGGGAGGGACCCGCGGCGCAAAGCGCC
>CAZPMO010000178.1:4322-10055 GCA_964587515.1 uncultured Rhodospirillaceae bacterium
GGGTGGCCCGGCATGACTGAGTGGCGAAAAAGACCGATTAGGCGGGCCCGTGGGCTACGCCGCGATACCACCGATGCGGAGGCAGTGTTGTGGCGTCATCTTCGCAATCGAAGTCTCGCGGGTCGCAAGTTCCGTCGTCAACACTCGCTTGGCCGCTACATTGTAGATTTCGTCTGCCTAGAAACTTTCTTGGTCGTAGAGGTCGATGGTGGGCAACATGCCGCTGACAAAGACCGCGATGTACGAAGAACAGAATGGTTGAATTCCGAGGGTTTCAGGGTGCTGAGGTTTTGGAACAACGAAGTGCTGTCCAATATCGACGGTGTCCTGATAACGATCGAGTCGGCTTTGAAGGGCCCTCACCCCAACCCTCTCCCGCGAGCGGGAGTCCTGCCGAGGACCGATTGAAACAGCTGATCAAGATCATTTGACAAAAGGGAGATCTCGACCGCCATGCCGAAACTTACCGCTCAGGACCTGACCGTTGGAGATGCCTATCTCGCGTTGCTGGCCGACCGTGGGGTCGATTATCTGTTCGCCAATTCGGGCACCGATTTCGCGCCGATCATCGAGGGGTTCGTGAAGGCCTCGGCCGACGGGCGCAAGACGCCGACCCCGGTTACCGTGCCGCACGAGAACGTCGCCGTCTCCATGGCCATGGGCTACTACCTGGTCTCCGGCCGGCCGCAGGCGGTAATGGTCCATGTCAGCGTCGGCACCGGCAATTGCATCAACAATTTGCTGAACGCGAGCCGTGGCCAGATCCCCATCCTGATGACCGCCGGGCGTACGCCGCTCACCGAAAGCGGCATGCACGGCACGCGCGACATCGATATCCATTGGGCGCAGGAAATGTTCGACCAGGCGTCGATGGTGCGCGAATTCGTGAAATGGGATTATGAACTGCGCAACGGCACGCAGGTCGAAACGGTGGTCGACCGCGCCCTCAACATCGCGATGAGCGAACCGACGGGGCCGGTCTATCTCACCATGCCGCGCGAGGTGCTGGCCGCGCCGCTGGACGGATTCGAGTTCTCGTCGGCCGACCGGCGCAAGGCTGCCTCGCCGCCTTTTCCGGACGCCAACGCCATCGACCAGGCCGCGTCGATCCTGGCCGCCGCCGAGAACCCGGTGATCATCGCCCAGGCCGGTGGCCAGAACCATGAAGCGGTGCCGGCGCTGGCGGCGCTGGCCGAGCGCTTCGCGATCCCGGTGGTCCAATATCGCGCGCGCTCCATGTGCCTGCCGTCCAGCCATCCCATGCATCTCGGCTTCGACCCCGCGCCGTTTTTCGAGGGTGCCGACGCGGTGCTGGTGGTCAATGCCCAGGTGCCGTGGCTGCCGGGCGAAACCGGCCCGCGCGCCGACGCCAAAATCATCCACATGGCGCCCGATCCGCTGTTCGGCAATTTGCCGATCCGGGGCTTTCCCTGCGATCTCGCGATCACGTCCTCGGGCGCGGCCGGGCTCCGGGTGCTCGACGCGGCGATGGCCGAGCACGAGAACGGCGCCAAGGCGCGCATCGACAAGCGGCGCACGGCGCTGGCCGAGCGCCGCGCCGCTCAGCGCGCCCAATGGGATGCCGTCGTCGAGCGTTCGCAATCGCAGTCGCCGATCAGTCCGGCCTGGCTGACCCGCTGCATCAGCGACGTCAAAAGCGAGGACACCATCGTGGTCAACGAGGCGCGCATGCCGATTCCGTTCCTGGAGTGCAATCAGCCCGGCTCGTTCCTCAACGCCGGGCACGCCGGCGGTCTCGGCTGGGGACTGGGCGTGGCGATCGGCGCGAAGATGGCGGCCGGCGACGACCGGCTGGTGATCGCCACCGAGGGCGACGGCGCCTACATGTTTTCCAACCCGGTGCCGGCGCATTATGTCTCGCACGAACAAAAGGCGCCGATCCTGACGGTGATCTACAACAACCGGCGCTGGAGCGCGGTGCGCGAGGCGGCCGAGGGGCTTTATCCCGACGGCCATGTCTCGAAATCCAACGCGCCGCCGCTGATTCACTTCGAACCCGATATCGAGCTTTCCAAGGCGGTAGACGTGGTCGGCGGCCACAGCGAGCAGGTGACCGATCCGGACGAGGTGATCCCGGCGCTGGAGCGCGGCATCCGCGTCGTGACCGAGGAAAAGCGTCAGGCGGTGCTCGATATCGTCTGCGCTTGAGACGATAATTTTGCTGACACTGGACCGGCGCGGTCGGCTTGGATAGGTTCAGGACCGACCGGGAATAAGGGCTGAACGCCCAGCCGGAATTTGCCATCGCGCGATGATGGAAAAATATAGGGAGGGACCGGGCATTGTCCGAGTTCGAAACCATTCATGAGATCGTCAAGGCGGCGCGCGACAATCTTTCGCACGGCGTTTGGGATTACCTGACGGGCGGCGCCGATACCGAAACCACGCTGCTGCGCAATCGCCAGGGGCTCGATTCGATCGCCTTTCGTCCGCGTGTGCTGCGCGACGTGCGCGAGATCGATCTTTCCAGCGCGCTGATGGGCCAGAAGACGCGCCTGCCGGTGGCCCTGGCGCCCATGGGCTCGCTGGATTCGATGGAATCAGGCGGCTCGATTAGCGTCGCCAAGGCGGCCGAGGAATTCGGCGTCGTGAGTTTCCTGAGCTCCGTCACCAAACCCGGTCTCGAAGAGGTCGCGGAGGGCACCGGACACGCCAAGATCTATCAGCTTTATGTGCGGGGCGACCGAAGCTTTATCGAGGAATACGCGCGCCGCGCCATCGAGCACGGCTACGTCGCGTTCTGCCTGACCGTCGACGTGGCCTATTACAGCCGGCGCGAGCGCGACATCATCAAACGTTATACGCCGCTCGGCCGGTCGCGCGGCGTCGAGGGCTGGGACTTCCAGGCCGGTCTCAACTGGGACACGGTGAAGTGGTTCAAGGACACCTTCGACATCCCGCTGTTCATCAAGGGCATCGCGACCGCGGAGGACGCCCTGCTGTGCATCGATCACGGCGTTGAAGGCGTCTATGTCTCCAATCATGGCGGCCGCCAACTCGATCACGGCCGCGCCTCGATCGAGGCCCTGCCGGAGATCGTCGCGGCGGTCGACGGACGCGCCACGGTCGTCGTCGATGGTGGTTTCCTGCGTGGCGCCGATATTCTCAAGGCGATCGCGCTGGGCGCCGATACCGTCGCAATCGGCAAGCTTCAGGGCTTCGGTCTGGCCGCCGACGGCGCGCCCGGCATCGTCCGCGTGCTGGAACTGCTGGAGACCGAAATGCGCATCGCCATGGGGCTGCTCGGCGAAACTTCGCTCGACAAGCTCACGCCCGCGCACCTTCATCCCGCGACGCCGGTCGCGCCGTCGCACGCCGTCAGCGGCTTTCCCTTCCTGAACTTTAAAGACCCGGAGTATTGACCATGACCGACCTCAATAAATTCGATCGCCCGGTAACCGGCGACAACAAGCCGATGGCGTGGACCAGCGATGTGCCGGCGGAAATGCTGCGCCGTCTCGGCATCAAGTATATTTCGCTGAACCCCGGCGCCAGCTATCGCGGTTTCCACGACAGCATGGTCAATTATCTCGGCAATTCCGATCCGCAGATGCTGCTGTGCCTGCACGAGGATCATGCGTTGTCGATCGCGCACGGCTACGCCACGGTAACGGAGAAGCCGATGGCCGCGGCGGTGCACTCAAACGTCGGTCTGCTGCATGGTCTGATGGGCGTGTTCAACGCCTGGTGCGACCGCGCGCCGATCCTGCTGATGGGCGCCACCGGACCGGTGGACGCGCCGCTGCGCCGGCCGTGGATCGACTGGATCCATACCGCCAAGGATCAGGGCGCGCTGCTGCGCAATTTCACCAAGTGGGACGATGAGCCGCGCTCCGCCGAAGCCACCGTGGAAACCATGCTGCGCGCCAATATCATCGCGCAGACCGCGCCCAAGGGGCCGGTCTATGTCTGTCTCGACGCGGGCCTGCAGGAAGAAGCGCTGACCGGGCCGGTCAATATTCCCGACATTTCGCGCTTCCAGGTGCCGGAACTGCCGCGCGCCTCGGCGGACGTGGTCGATGAAGCGGCCGATACGCTGGTTGCCGCCAAGCAACCCGTGATGATGATCGGCCGGGTCGGGCGCGGCGAGGACGAATGGGCGCGGCGCGTCCAGCTCGCCGAATTGCTTGGCGCGCGGGTGATCACCGATATCAAGACCGCCGCTTCGTTCCCCACCAATCACGGGCTACATGTCGGCCCGCCGTCCAACTGGATTCGCGATGAATCCCAGGAGGCGCTGGAAAACGCCGACGTGATCCTGGCGCTCGACTGGATCGATCTCGCCGGCGTTTTCAAGGCGCTTGGTGTCGGCTTCAACCACAAAGCCAAGATCATCAACTGCACCGTCGACCAATATGTCCATAACGGCTGGTCGATGGACCATTTCGGTTTGGCAGCGACCGACACGCTGGTGTTGACCGAGCCCGATGTCTTCACCGCGCAGCTTCTCGAAGCTGTCCATTCGCGGCTCGACGGCAAGCAGAAATGGGACGGCAAGCCGATGCCCGGCGCGCTCGGCCCCGAGGTCACCGAAATCGACAAGCCCGCCGGCGATCCGATCTCGCCGCGCGACATCGCGGTCGCGCTGAACGCGGTGAAGACCGGGCGCAAGATTACGCTGACCCGCGTCAATCTTGGCTGGGCGGGCGACGCCTATCACTTCACCCATCCGCTCGATTATCTCGGTAACGACGGCGGCGGCGGACTGGGCTCGGGCGCCGGCAATGCGATCGGCGCCGGTCTCGCGCTGCTGGACTCGGATCGCATCCCGGTCGCGGTCCTCGGCGACGGCGATTTCATGCAGGGGGGCACCGCGCTCTGGACCGCCGCCCATTACAAAATCCCGGTGCTGTTTATCATTTCCAACAACCGGTCCAACTTCAACGACGAGGTCCACCAGGAAGCGGTCGCCAACCAGCGCGATCGTCCCAAGGAGAACCGCTGGATCGGCCAGCGCATCGATGACCCGGCGCTCGATCTCGCCAGCTTCGCGCGCTCGCAGGGGATTAGCGCCAACGGCCCGGTCGAGACGGTGGGCGAATTGCCGGCCGCCATCGACGCCGCGCTGAAGGCCGTCGAAGCCGGCAAGCCGTACTTCCTCGACGTGCTGGTGAAGCCCGGCTACTCGACCCCCATGGTCACCAGAGCAAGCGGCGAAGCCTCCACCGGCACGGCGAGCTGAGCTTGGCGTACTTGGGTATTGTTAGGTCCGACGATTTCGGTCTCTGATTTGGGGGTAAGCCGAATGCTGGGGTAGGTCCATTTATGGGCTGTTTTGCGGTCCAGCATGCGCAATTACGTCGAACTGAATGTCCGTCAATAGAGGTAGGTTTTCGAAAGCCATAGAATTTTAGTAATTTGTTAATCTTTGCTCTCTACTACGCGCGCGGAAAGGTGTTTTAGGATCTACACAACCTCTCCAAAAGGATTTAGTCTGTGATATCAGATATCGAATTAGTTATGGCGATTTCTGTAATTGTGGTTCAGTTGATAGCTTCTATATTCGCAATTGGTATTTTTGTTTGGCTTAGGAAAAAAAGGGGTTGATCTTACAAAATATGCTATTTTTTTATTAGGTAATTTTTCATTTCACTTACATCTGACTTTATCGTTGCAATTTCTTTTTCTAATTCGATTGTTTTTTTGGCAGATTTCGGCGATGTTCACCTTGACAAAGCAAACACCGGTTCCCATATCTGTATCAAGGAGATA
>CAZPMO010000179.1:0-10051 GCA_964587515.1 uncultured Rhodospirillaceae bacterium
GACCCCAAGGTGGTTTCGGCGTCATCGATTTGGATTTTTCGACGACCGCGCGCTGTCCGGCCGATTGGGCCGGCGCCTGCGTCGGCGTGACGGTGATGACAACCGCCGCCACGAGGATGGATAGAATTGCCCCTGAACCCGAATTCATCGATCGCTCCCCTGGTTGAATTGGCGCGTTCACAATCCAAGCAACCGCGCTCTCGAGCGCCACTCTAAGTGGGCTTGCGAGGGGAGTCTACCGGCGGCGCGAGTGCGCCGCGTCCCGAATTTTGAATTACAGGATTAACGATAGGCCGCCGA
Source organism: uncultured Rhodospirillaceae bacterium (assembly GCA_964587515.1). Lineage (GTDB taxonomy): Bacteria > Pseudomonadota > Alphaproteobacteria > MPNO01 > MPNO01 > CAZPMO01. Next base: position 301 of record CAZPMO010000179.1, read on the forward strand.
ACGGCGCACCTTTTCGTCGAATATTCCGTAGCGGCTGCCGACCGGGATCGAGCCGTGTTTTCTCACGTCACGGGCGCGTTCGAAGGCGACTCCGAGCCGGCTCTCCCGTCGGCGCGCGTCTCGCGACCAACGAACGCCGATCATAAACATCACTAAAAGCGCCAGGGCGCCTAGCCCCGAGAACGTTACTACACTGATGTATATAAGACCAAAGTCGAGCATCACGGGCCGCTCCATACGAAGAATGATGGCTTTGTTGGGAACCAAATATGCGAGCCATGGTAAACAAATGGTAAAACATCACCGGGAAGTTCGGGATAAGCGCCAAATTTCAATTTGCCTGGAAATGCGCGAAGACGATAATGGGACTTCGGAAAATAGTGATTATAGGCTGGGTTGTGCAATCGCACGGTGCCCGGTGGGAGGTGGACCTTGAACAACAGAACCATGAAATTCGGCTGGTATGGGGTCTTTTGGATCGTTGCCTGGTTGGCGACACCGATGACCGCTGCTTCGGAAACGCTGCTTGAGCGCGGCACTTACCTGATGGAGAGCATCGTTGCGTGCGGCAACTGCCACACCCATAAATTCGGGCCAATGAAGGGGATCGAGTTCGCGGGCGGATTTCCGTTCGGCGGACCGAAGGCACCGTTTACCGCGTTCGCGCCGAACATCACCCCCGACCGCGACACCGGCATTGGGGCGTGGACCGATGCGCAGCTCATCAGGTCGATCCGCGAGGGCAAGCGCCCGGACGGCTCGACCATCGGGCCGCCTATGCCGATCGCGCTCTATCGCGACCTGTCGGACCGCGATGTGAAAGCGCTGGTCGCCTACATGCGACAGGTGAAGCCGGTCAAGCACAAGGTCAAGAAATCCGTTTATCGCATTCCGCTGCCGCCGGCCTATGGACCGCCGGTGACGAAAGTCGCGGACGTACCGCGCGGCAATAAGGTGGCCTATGGCTATTACCTTGCCGGTCCCGCAGGACACTGCATCGAATGCCACACGCCGATGGTGAAAGGCCATCCCGATTTCAGCCGCGTTGGCGCCGGCGGTAACCCGTTTCGGGGGCCTTGGGGCGTCGTGGTCGCGTCCAATCTGACGCCCGCCAATCTCGGCGATTGGACGGACCAGCAGATCAAGACCGCGATTGCCAAGGGCAAACGGCCGGACGGCTCGAAGCTCACCGGACCGATGGCGTTTCCATATTACGACCGGATCAGCGACGCCGATCTCGACGCAATTGTGGCTTATCTGCGTTCGTTGAAGTCCGTGAAGTAGAAGGAGTCTTTAAGCCGGTCTGACCAGGCGGTTGCGGAGCGTGCCGAGCCGTTCGACCTCGAGCTCGATCACGTCGTCGGGCAAGAGGTATCGCCCGTGTTCTAGGCCGCACCCGTCACCGACGGTGCCGGAGCCGATAAATTCACCCGCGCGTAGCGTTTCGTCACGGGATATCCAGGCGATCATGTCCTCGAAGCGATGGTGCATGTCCGCGGTCGTCCCGCGCGAACGCTCCTCGCCGTTGACGCGGGCCACCATCGTGAGATCGTAGACGTCCGGAATTTCGTCGGTGGTAACCAGCCAGGGACCGATGACATTGCCGGTGTCGAAATCCTTGCCCTTGGCCGGGCCGAGCTGGCCCCGCATTTCGCTGGCCTGGGCGTCGCGCGCGCTGACATCGTTGAAGATGGTGTAACCGAAGATATGCGCGCGGGCTTCCTCGGCGGGGATATTCTTGCCGCTCTTGCCGATGAAAATCCCGAATTCGAGTTCATAATCGAGCATCTCGGCGTAACTCGGCCACTGCACATCGACGCCGGTTCCGACGACCGAGAACCTGTTGCATTTGTAGTAGACGGGTTGTTCGTACCAGATCGGCGGCGGCTTGAAGGGTCCGTGCGCTTCCAACTCGCGCAGCGCTGCTTTCGGGTCTTCGGCCTGGCTGGCGTTCTGGCGCTGAATGGCGGCGATCGCCTGTCGGACATGTTTTTCGAACGCCATCGCATCGCGCATCTGGCGTGGTTCGGGAACGGGCGAGAGCAGCGAGACATCTGAAATCGCGACCAGCGCGGAATCCGGCGCGCGCGCCTGTATCTCGCGCGCCAGGTCCAGGGCTTCGTCGCCGCCGTCGATCAGCGCCAGCATATCGACAAACCATCCGCCGGAATCGCGATCGAGCGCCTGGGTGCCGGTCACGAAATCCACGATGCCGGCCAAATCGCCGGTCAGCGCGCCAATCCGCGCCGCGCCGCCGCCGTCACGATAGGTTACGAGCTTCATAGGCCTCCATTTACTTGCCGAACAGACCCTTGAGCGCCTTGCCGACGTCTCCCGCGCCCTCTTCGATCATCTTGCCGGCGTCACCGCCGCCCTCGCCGAGTTTCTCGGTCACGCCCTTGACGCCTTCGCCCACCATCTTGGTCGCGTCCTTGGCGATTTCGCCGGCACCGCCCAGCAGGCCCTCGATATTGAGCGAGGATACTGATTTGGTGGCGGAATCGGAGACCTGTTTCATTACTTTGTCCACCACCTCGCCGGGGCTCGCGCCGCCTTCCTTCTTGCCGATATCCTTGAGATGGATGTCGGGAAGCGGGGAGGTCACTTTGCGTCCCTTCAGGATCGTCGCGCTGACGCTGACCGTGCCGCCGCGAATATAAAGATTTTCGATGATGAGCTTCTTGCCGTCTTTGTCCTTCTTCGCGTCGCCGTCCGACTTGCCGCCCTTCAGTCCTTTCTTTTCGAGATAGGAATCGATGTTGCGGCGCAGCGCGTCGATATTGCTGCCATCGCCGCCGATTTCATACGTGACCTGGGGTTTGTCGATGGCGATCTCGCGGATCAGAACGGTATCGCCGGTTACCGAGCCGACATCGAGATTGACGTTCACCGCGCCAAGCTGGAACGCGTTGTCGGTCTTGAAACCCTGGGGGGTTGCCGATGGTCAGCCCGCCGAGCTTGCCGGTGCCGGAGGTCGATATCTCTACCTCGTCCAGGGTGACGCTCGCCTGGGTGATTTCCGAGCCGTACGTCTCGACGCCGTTCTTTACGATGCCGTCGATATTGCCCAGGACAACAAAGAAAATCACCGCCACCGCGATAATGATGACCGCGACGATGCCGCCGCCGATGATTAATCCCCGTTTCATGATGTCCCCCTGTTAATTCAGACTTTTATGATAGTTACATAGGATGGGTGGAATGCAAGAGGAAGGTTAGCCCTCCAGCAGCCCTAGCCCTTCGAGGAAGGAAAGCATGGCCTCGCGACAAGCCACGGGTTGCTCTATCTGCAGCATGTGGCCGGCGTTCCTGATCGGCACATAGGTATAGCCGCCTTCGAGGCCGAGCGCCTTGTTGGCGACGGCGGTGGGCCCCGGGCGTTCCTGATCCGGATCGGCGCCCAGCAACAGCACCGGTCCGCCATATTCGTCGGCGCTCGGCCAGAGATTCATGGGGATATTGGCAAGATAGGTGATGCCCTCGATCTCGCCAGGAAAGACCAGCGCCCAGTCGCCTTTTTCGTCGTCGCGGCGTAGCACCGAGCGCGCCATCAGATCATGGGCGCCCTCGGCCCAGCCGGCGTGGGCGCGAAGCCCGGCATATTCCGCGGCGAGTTCCGACGGGTCGTTGTACCGGTGTCGCCGGTTCTTTGCCCATTCGTCGAGCCGATATTCGAATTTGCACATCAACTCATAGGCGGCGTGCCCCTCGGGCGGAATGTTGGGCGGGTCGAACAGAACCAGCGCGTCCCAGCGCCAGCCGATTTCGACCGCGTGCTTCATCGCGGCGCGACCCGACATCGAATGGAAGGCGCCGACATTCTTCTTTGGTCCGAGGCGTTCCGTGACGTTTTTGAAGATGTCTTCCAGGTCCCGCGACATGTGGTCGTAATCATGGTTCGGCGGATCGGCCGGCGGGTTGCTCCCATGGTTGCGCTGGTCGTACACCACCAGATCGAAGCGCTCACCGAGCGGCCCCCAGAAGGGCAAATAGCCGTCGATCGCGAATCCATTGCCGTTGCTGAGAAAAATCCGAAGCGATGAGTCCGCCTGGCCGTGCCGGCGGATACGGATTGTCGCGCCGTCCGACATGGTGAGGTCGAATTCGTCGATCGGGGTGGGGACGGTGAGGGGCATTGGGGAACCTGATTTCTATTTCGGACTCTCGGTCGCGCGCCGCAATTTAGCCCGCGACCCGGTTGCCATCAATCATCCGGCATGGCAGTTTGGCCCGCTTTATAAAAAAATGTTAGCGGGGATGCATGGCGCGTCAATTTCATGAACCGGACGGCTGGATCGAACGAATTGTGCATTCGTTCGCACGTACCCTGAACGTCATCTCCGCGATCTGGCTCGCTTCGGTGGCGCTGCTGATTTTGTATGACGTGCTGGGCCGCGAGCTGTTTTCGGCGCCGTTTTACGGCACCAACGAAATCGTCTCCAATTCGGTGCTGTCGATCCTGTTCCTGCAACTGCCGTTGTCGATCGTGACGCGGTCCTCCCTGCGCACGACAATAATCTATGGTTCCGCCAGCGTTCGCGGCAAAGGGTACATCGACTCGCTGTCCTATCTGTTCGCGGGACTTTTGTTTCTCGTAATCGCGGTCGGAAGCTGGCCCAATATGATCGAGGGTTGGGATATCCTGGAGCAGGAAGGCTCGGGTATCATCAATATACCCGTCTATCCGATCCGGACGCTGGTGGTGTTCGTCGGTTTCGTCGGCGTCGCGGTCTGTTCGCTGCTGATCTATCAGTCGCTCTCCAACCCCGCCAAATTCGACGAAGCGCCGCGCTTCGACGGCGAGTAGGGGAGGCGGGGCATGGAATTGGATCAGACCACCATCCTGCTGGTAATGTTCGTCCTGATGCTGATCGGCATTCTGGTCGGCATTCATATCGGGTTCGCGTTCGGCATTACCGCATTCGTCGGTAATGTTATTCTGTTTGGCGGCATCGACGGCGAGTGGGCCGAAGGTCTGGAAATCTCGCTGAGCGGCGTCGGCAGCGTCGCCTATGAATATCTTCGCAGCGAGGTGTTCGCGACCATACCGCTCTTCATGCTGCTGGGCGATTTCGTCAACAAATCCGGCGCGGCGAAAGATCTCTACAACCTGATCAATCACGGGCTGAAGGCAATCCCCGGCCGCCTCGCGGTCGCCACCGTGGCGGGCAACGCCGTATTCGCCGCGGTCACCGGCGTCAGTATCGCCGCCGCCGCCGCGTTCAGTCGCATCGCCTATCCGCAAATGCGACATCACGGCTATAACCGCACCTTCGCGCTCGGCGCGGTCGCGGGCAGCGCGTGCCTCGGCATGATCATCCCGCCCAGCGTGCTGCTGATCGTGTGGGGCATCATCGCCGAGAAATCGATCGCCCAGCTTTTCATCGCGGGCGCCATACCGGGGTTGATCCTGGCGTGTTTCTTCATGGCCTATATCGGGGTATCGGCGACGCTGAATCCGGAGCTTGCCCCCGCGATGCGGGATGCGTCGGATGACGAGAAGCTGTCGCCCGCCGAGATTGCCTCGGGGTTTGGGATCGGCGCGTTGATCCTGCTGGTGCTGGGCGGTATCTGGGGCGGATTGTTCACTCCGACCGAGGCCGGCGGCGTCGGCGCGGCGGGCGCGATGTTCCTCGGCATTCTGAAAGGAATGCGCCTGCGCGATCTCGCTACCGCGGTCGTCGATTCCTGCAGGACGGCGGCGCCGATCATGTTCCTGCTGCTGACCGCGAATATGTATGCGAAGTTCATGGAAGCGGCCGGCATGTCGGAGATGATCCGCGAGACCTTCGTGACATACAGTCTGGGGCCCATCGGCATCATCGTGGTCATCATCGCGATTTGGCTTGTGCTCGGCATGATCCTGGATTCGATTTCGATCATCCTGATCACGGTGCCCATCTTCGCGCCGCTGACCGAAGGTTTCTTCGATCCGATCGCCTTCGGCATATTCGGCATTCTGGTGATCGAGGCGGGACTGCTGACGCCGCCCTTCGGACTGCTGGTCTATACCGTGAAGGGGGCGGTAGACGATCGATCGGTCCGGCTGGCCGAAATATTCCGTGGATCGGTGCCCTATTGGATATTGATGCTGATCGTGATGCTTCTGATCTGGGTATTCCCGGAAATCGCGACTTGGCTGCCATCCAAGATGTTGCGGTGAGCGGACACTGTTCTGCGGTCTTTGCAAAAGCAATAACGGTGATTAAACTCCGATTTCGTTGTGGCTGGCGTGGGCTGGTCACGTTCCATAAAACCTCCAGGGAGGTGTCGACGTGAAAAAATTTATCGGACCAGCCAGTCTTGCCGTTTTGGCCGCTGTCGCTTTGGGCGGCGCGGCGGAAGCGGCTTCCATCAAAGGAAATAACATCACGCTTCGCATGGGCTCGGGGCATCCGCCTTTCATTACCTATGTGAAGGAAATGTCGAAATATTTCGCGCCACGCGTGGTCGCGCGGGTCGCGAAGGAAACGAAATACAAGATTAAATTCCGCGAGCATTATTCGGGCACGGTCGTGAACGTGTTCGATACGCTGGAAGGCGTCCAGGACGGCCGGCTCGACATCGGCGGTTTCTGCGTCTGCTTCGACGACGACAAGGCGATGGCGATGAACCTCGGCTACTACGTGCCGTTTTCGCACCCCAACAGCAACGTGGCGGCCAAGATATTCCGTAAAGTTGTCGATAACTTTCCGGCGATCGCCCAGGATTATGAGAAGCGCTACAAACAAAAGCTCATCGGGTTGAGCGGCTTCAATAATTACGGCCTGCTGACCGCCTTCGAATGGAAGCGGTTCGAGGACCTCAAGGGGCACAAGATTCTCGCGGCCGGTCCCAATCTGCCGTGGGTGAAGGGTGGCATTCCCGTGCGCACCACGATCCCGAAGGCCGCGCAGCAGCTCCAGACCGGCGTCGGCGAGGGAATCGTGCTTTTCCCTGACACCGACTTCAAGCTCAAGCTGCATGAAGCGACCAAGGGCGGCTACTACACGGTCACCGATTTCGGCTCGGTGGTGCAGATCTCGCTCAACATGAATCTCAGGGCGCGCAAGAAGCTTCCCAAGGACGTGTTGAAGATCATCGATGAAGAGGCGCGGGCCTATGAAACCCATTCCCTGGCCACGGCGCACGGCGACCATGATTGGGGTATCGCCAAGCTCAAGGCGGCCGGGGTCAAGATCCGCACCATCGATCCCGCCGCCAAGGTCGCATGGGCGCAGAAGCTTGCCGCCTGGCCCAGCCAGCGCGCCCAGGACGTGAAAAAGAAGAAGGGCATCAACATGCCCGCGATCATGCGCGCCTTCATCAAGTACAATGAAGAAGCCGGCCACAAATATCCGGTGAACTACAAGATCGCCGACTGACGGTTTCCGTCATATCGCGATGAAGCGGCCGGGATTTCCCGGCCGCTTTTTTTTCGAATTAGAGGTTCAGAATCGACCTGTCGGGGCAGTCCTGTTAGGATCGCCGCGAAATCACCCATTTGGAGGACAAAATGAAATATGGGACGCTTCTCTTAACCGGAGCCTTGGCGTTCGCCATGAGTTCCGCCGCTTCGGCCCAAACGGTCGGCATCGGCGCGACCAAGGCGGGCGCGGTCGCGCAGATCACCGCCACGATCTCGAAAGCGGTTTCTGAACATGCCGGCGGCCTGCAAATGCGCAAGCAGACCATGGGCGGCACGCAGCAATACATTCCCGTCGTCAACGCGGGTGAGCTCGCCTTCGGTATTTCCAACATGGCGCAGTACTGGATGGCGGTGACGGGCACGGGTCTGTCGGCCCCGAACAAGTATGACAATCTTCGTCTTGTCACGACCATGATGAAGTTCACCGTCAGCTTCGTGGTTCCGAACAGTACCGGCATCCGGAGTGTCGCCGACCTCAAGGGCAAGCGGCTCGGGCATGGTTTCAAGGCCGCGCCTTTGTTCCAGTATGTCCACAGGGGTGCTCTGGGGACCGCCGGGCTGACCTATAACGACGTGAAAAGAGTTCCCGCCGTGGGTCTGGTTCAGCACTGGCGCATGATGATGCAGGGCAAGCTGGACGGGGTCATCGCGGCTGCCGGTTCCGGCTTCGTGAAGCAGATGAACGCGAAAATTTCGGGCGGCATCCGCCACATCTCTTTCACCAATTCGCCAGAATCGCTGAAGGCGATGCACAAATGGTTCCCGAAGTCCTATTGGAGCGTCGTCAAGCCGCGCAAGGGTCTGACCGGCGTCGTGGAGCCGACCACCTTCATCACGTACGACTATCTGCTGTGGACCCACAAGGGATTGTCCAACGACGTCGCCTACAAGGTCGCAAAGGTCATGCACACGCAGTCCAAGCAGCTCAAGGCCGGTGGCCCGCTGTGGCGGTCATACGAGGCCAATAAGCGCCTCGGCAAGACCCAGGGTGTGCCTTATCACCCGGGCGCCGTGAAGTACTACAAGGAAGCCGGTGTCTGGCCGGGCATGTAAGCCCAACATATCGCGTAAGACCGGTACACCCGCGCCGTTTGGCGCGGGTGTATTCGGTTTATGGCGACGCGTCACAGGGTTATAATCATTTAGACAAAAGGCGTCGGTTTCTTTATGACTCCGACCGCTAAAAATCCCGGAATACCGGGTCTAACGGGAAGCTTACGGAGATTACGAAAGTGGCCGAAAACACCACCGAGGCGGAAGAAAAACCGAGTTTCGTTCAGGAACGCAAAGAGTCGGCCATCGTCGCCCGTTCGTCGATGGCGCTGGGTGCGATCATCACCGTCATCGCCGTGACCTGGGCAATCGATTTCTGGCTCAGTCTCGGCTTCACCTGGTACGATGAACAGGCGATGATCGCCTGCCTCGGGCTGACCCTGGGTCTCATTTACATTCGGTTTCCAATCAGCGGCGAGGGCTCGCGCCTTTCAATCCCGTGGTACGACATGATCCTGGCGCTGCTCGGTCTCGGCGGCGCGTTCTTTTTCGTCTATATCTATGACGAAATTGCCCTCAACCCGTTCGCGATGCGACCGACGGCGTTCGCCATCGGGCTTTTGATGGTCCCGCTGGTGTGGGAAGCGCTGCGGCGGACCGCGGGGTGGAGCCTGACCCTCGTCTTTTCCGTTTTTATCGCCTACGCCTTCGTCGGCCATCTGATGCCCGGCATGCTTCAGGGCATAGAACAGAAAAATATCGATGTCATAGCCTTCCTCGGCACCAGCGAGGTGGCGTTGATCGGCCTGCCGCTGAAGATCATCGTGCTGACGGTGGTACTGTTCATCTGGATGGGGCAGCTCTTGTTACATACGGGCGCCTCGGAGTGGTTCACGGAATTGGCCGCCGCACTGATGGGCCGTTCGCGCGGCGGGTCGGCGAAGATCGCCGTGGTGGCGTCGGGCCTGTTCGGTTCGATCTCGGGCTCGGCCGTCTCCAACGTGGCCTCCACCGGGGTCATCACCATTCCGCTGATGCGCCAGGCCGGTTATGACGCCAAGAGCGCCGGCGCCATCGAAGCCGTCGCCTCGACCGGCGGACAGATCATGCCGCCCATCATGGGCGCCGCCGCCTTCCTGATGGCGGAGCTGCTTGAGCTTTCCTATACGGAAATCATCATGGCGGCCCTGATCCCGTCGTTCCTCTATTACCTCGCGGTTTTCGTGCAGGCGGACCTGGAAGCGGCGAAAAACGGGATCGCGCCGCTGCCCAAGGAGCACATCCCGCCGTTTCTGCGGGTGATGAAGGAGGGCTGGTTCTTCACGCTGCCATTCATCGTACTGATCTACA
>CAZPMO010000180.1:0-1324 GCA_964587515.1 uncultured Rhodospirillaceae bacterium
TGACGTTGATGAACGCATAAGCGATATTGCAAAGATCCCGCAGGGGGAGAGGGCTTTTCCTCTATGTCTCCGGGGTTACACGCCCTCAATTCCCGCCGAGGCGTCGGAGCTGGGCGCGCAGGTCGCGCAGCGCGGGCTTCTTGCACTCCAACCGGCGGGTGCGGCGCACGGGCTTGCCAAGGCGCTGGGCCAGCATGTCGCGGGCCGCCGCGGCGCCCTGGGCAAGGTCGCCGGCGATACGCGCAAAGCGCTGGGCGTCAGCCGGGCGCAGAGCCGCGAAGGCGAGGTTATTGGCGCCCGCGATCAGCGGCGCCAGATCGTCCATCAGCGCGCGCCCTTCATCGGTGGCGACGAATAGCCTGTGACGCCGGTCGGCCGGATTGGCGATGACGGAGATCAGCCCGCGCCGGCTCAGCACGCGGCCGTCGTCCCGCACGGAAGAGGTCGTCACGCCGAGACGCAGCGCCAGGACCCGGCTGGAGACGGGCCTGTTGGTCTGTTCCGTTCGCGCGCCCGCCCGCACCACCGCGGACAATATCTGGAGTTGCGAAGCGTTCAACTGGACCGGTTCGCCGACAGCTTTCTGGAGAAATGCCAAGTTTCAAAGATGATCTGCAAATACACCGTTTTGCAGGAGACCGATAAAATTCTGATGGTGCTTCGGCCGTATCAGTATTACGCGGTTGAGGCGATTGTCGAGCAGGTGAAATCCAGCCGAAAAAACGGCTATATCTGGCACACGACCGGGTCGGGCAAGACACTGACCAGCTTCAAGGCGTCGCAGATTCTGACAGCGCTTCCCAAAATTCACAAAGTCGTCTTTGTCGTTGACCGGGCCGATCTCGACTACCAGACCACCCGCGAATTCAACGCCTTCAGAAGGGGCAGCGTTGACGGGACGAGCAACACCAGGTCGCTGGTTAAACAATTCGGCGATGACACGCCGTTGATCGTCACCACGATCCAGAAGCTCAACAACGCCATCCGGCATGATCGTTATGAACAGGCGATGTCGGCGTTGCTGCTACGCGAAAGCATCATTTCCGCGCTGAAGGAAAAGCCGAAGCTTTTGGAACGTCGAAAGCTCATCGAGCGGGTTCGAACAAGAATTCTTGAGCTGATCCGAACTTTCGATGACGGAATAGGCGACTTATAGGCAATTCCTCCCCCCAGACACCGCGCAGCTTCGTGAAAACCCCGTCCCCGTGGGACGCGCCGCCTCAGAGATTGGTTTAACTGGCCCCGGATCGGGGTCCGGGGCAGGCTCGACCCCCACGGCACGCCGGCGGATACCGCGCGAAGTCAGCTCTCGCCGATATAGATG
>CAZPMO010000180.1:1334-7977 GCA_964587515.1 uncultured Rhodospirillaceae bacterium
CGTGCGGTGTCGGCGAGCGTGCCGTGGGGGTCGACCACGTGGTAGTGGGCGAGCGCGTCCTTGAGGGGGACGTCGATGACCTCGCGGTTGGACCAGGCCACCATGCGGTCGAACTTGCCGGCCGCGATGAGGTCGACGGCGCGCACGCCGAAGGCGGACGCATAGAGGCGGTCGCGCGGGCTCGGGGTGCCGCCGCGCTGGATGTGGCCCAGCACGGTGACGCGGGTCTCGGCGCCGGTGGCGTCCTCGATGGCCGAGCCGAGATGATAGCCGATGCCGCCGAGGCGCTTGCGGCCATCCGAATCGGTCACGGTCACGGTCTCGCCGGTCTCGGTCTTCACAGCTTCGGCCACCACCACCAGGGCGAAGTTGCGCCCGCCGGCGCGGATGCGCTCGACCCGCGCCGCGATGCCCGCGACCGTGTAGGGGATTTCGGGAATCAGGATCACGTCGGCGCCGCCCGAGATGCCGGCGGCCAGCGCGATGTGGCCGGCGTCGCGGCCCATGACCTCGAGGATCATCACGCGGGAATGGCTGGCCGCGGTGGGGTGCAGCTTATCCAGCGCCTCGGTGGCGACGTCGACGGCGGTGCCGAAGCCGATGGCGTTCTCGGTGATGCCCACGTCGTTGTCGATGGTCTTGGGCACGCCGATCAGGTTGAGTTTGTTTTCCTGGGCGATGCGGCGCGCGATGGCCAGCGAGCCGTCGCCGCCGATCACGATCAGCGCGTCGAGGCCCAACTCGCGATAGCCTTCGGCGATCTCGGCCGAGCGGTCCGGAGTGGAGCCGTCGTCCATGGGATAGGCGAACGGGTCGCCCTTGTTCACGGTGCCGAGGATGGTGCCGCCCATGCGCAATATGTTGCCGGTGAAGATGTCGAGCGTGAGTTCTTCATAGTCGATGGGGCGGGTCATCAGCCCGTGGGTGCCTTCGTGGATGCCGAGGACGCGCCAGCCATGGCCCTCGATGGCGCGCTGGGCGACGGCGCGAATCACCGCGTTCAGCCCGGCGCAGTCGCCGCCCGAGGTGAGAACGCCGATGGTCTTGGCCGTGGACTCGCTGGGGGTCATGACGCCTCCGCCAAAGGCCGCGATTCCCGGGGGTTTGCGCCCGGGGTCGGCGGCCGGATCGATACAGCAGGCCTAAAGGTGATCACGATTTCGGCGATTCCAATGGGCGGGCTAACCAAATTCGCCATTTTCTGTTATACAGGCTCAGGATTTCCGAAATCGGACAACTAGACCACGGCGGCAATGGAAGAACAGGAACAGCTCCGGCGCAAGCTGATGGAACTGGAGACCGAGCACCGGGACCTGGACAGCGTGATCGCGCGGGTCGCCGACACCGCGCCCTATGACCAGCTTGAGCTGCAACGGCTGAAGAAAAGAAAATTGCTGCTGAAGGACGAGATCACCAAGGTCCGCAGCCAGCTTTTGCCCGATATTATCGCCTGAGAAAAGGTTACGCCTCGTTGGCGGCTTTTTTCTTGTCGGCGTGCTTTTTGGTGGTTTTTTTCTGCAGATACATGGCGCGGTCGGCGGCGGCCAGCGCATCGCCCGGATCCTCGCCGCCGGAAAAGGTGTGGATGCCCATGGCGACGCGCAGCGGGATGGTGTGGGCGCCGAACGACAGCGGGTTGGCCTCGATGGTGGCGGTCAGGGCGGCGGCCTTGTCGCCCGCCACCTGGGCGTCGGCGTGGGCCAGCAGGATGCCGAATTCATCGCCGCCGAGGCGGCCGACCACGTCGGATTCACGGACCTGCTCGGTCAGCGTCGCGGACAGTTTCAGCAGCGCCGCGTCGCCGGCGGCATGGCCGAACTCGTCGTTGATGTGCTTGAGGTCGTTGAGGTCGATATAGATGACGCTCGACGGCGCGCCGTAGCGGTCGCCATAGGAGACGATGCGGGTAAGCTCCCGCACGAACGCCCGTCGGTTGACCACCGGCAGCATGGAATCCTGATCGGCCAGCTGTTCGAGATAGGAGATGCGCTGGCGCTGGGTCTCGATCTCGTCGCGCATGCGATCGACCTCGGCCACCAGGGTGGAGATGGCCTGGCGCACCTTGGGGGTCAGTTCGCCTTCCGGCACCCCCATCAGGGAGACCGCGTCGGTCTTGCGCACCGTCGCCGTCGCCGCGGTCGCCGCCGCCTGATAGGCCTTGGCGGTCGTGCCGCTGGTCGCGACGGGTCGCGATGCGTTCGGCCGTTTGGTTCCGCCTATTTTCAAAACTTTTCCCCGGCCAGCACCCGGGCGCGCGCCGCGCGGGCCGCCAATTTCATAGCAATTGTTGTTTTAACAAAAGGTTACCGCGCCCTATAATGCCGGCCGCTCAAACAGGGAGGTCCCACATCGCCATGGCCGCAACCGAAACCCCGCCGCTGGTCGGCATCGTCATGGGCAGCCGTTCCGACTGGCCGACCATGACCCACGCGGCCGAGACTCTGGAGAAACTCGGAATCGCCCACGAGTCCCGCGTCATGTCCGCCCACCGCACCCACGGCCGGGTGCAGGACTGGACCGAGGGCGCGCGGGAGCGCGGCCTCAAGGTGATCATCGCCGGCGCCGGCGGCGCGGCCCATCTCGCGGGCGTGATCGCGGCGCTGACGCCGCTGCCGGTGCTGGGCGTGCCGATGGAGAGCCCGGCGCTGAAGGGCATGGACAGTCTGCTGTCGACGGTGCAGATGCCGGCCGGCATCCCGGTCGGCACGCTGGCGATCGGGCGCGCCGGGGCGGTCAACGCGGCGCTGCTGGCCGCCGCCATGCTGGCGCTTTCGGACCCGGCGATCGCCGACGCGCTGGACGGCTACCGCGAACGCCAGTCGAACGCGGTGCCGGAATTCCCCGAAGACCCGAGCTGAGAAGGCCATAAGCGGCCGAGACGCGCGGGTCGCCCGCGCAGCTTCTGTACCCCCATCACGTCGGCGATGCGGCGGTCGAGAAAAGCCCACGTCGCTTCGAAATCCGCCGATTCGTCCTCCATCCAGTACACCAGTGTCGCGCCGTAGACGCCGGCCAGCAAGGCGCGCTTGGTATAGAAATTGAAATCGGCGCTGCGATCGCCGCTGGCGCGCCAAATCGCATCGACCGAGCGATAGAGACAACCCAGGGCAAGCCGGGCATTGGACGGCAAGGCGAGGAACGACGCCGCGCGCCGCGCCGCTTCGCGATGGGGCCCCAGCGCGTCGATACGGCAGCGGACCGCAAGCCGGATACGGGCGCGGACGCCGAGCCCGTCGAGATCTGTCTCCCTCAAGCGCGCGATCATCTGCCCGTCGGCCCAGTCGCTGAAGCGCCGGACCATCTCGGCCGCGCCGCCCGGGAACAGGCGCGCCACATCGGCCGCCTCAAAACCCGCATCGCGCGCCCCGGCCGCCATCGCCGGCGGCGTCCAGCCGTCGAACGCCACATGCGGCAACACGGCGAGCAACAAAGAATCGCGCTCGGCGTCGCGACCGATCCCGGCGGTCATTCCTGGATGTCCGAACCCTTCGCTTCGGCGGTCCGCCGAGCGAGTTGTTGCGCCACCTGATCGGCCACTTGGCGGGTCACGGGCTGCGCCGGCGCTTCGGCCTCGGGTGGCGCATCGCCGGATTCCTGAATCGCCATATAGCGGTTCATTTCTTCGGTAAAGGCGAGGAATTTAAGGTCGGTCATCCGCACCGGATACAGGATGCCGTCAAGATGGTCGATTTCGTGCTGCACCACGCGGGCGCGAAACCCACTCGCCTCGCGCTCGATCGGTTCGCCGTCAAGATTAACGCCGCGATAGCGGATACGGGTGAAGCGCGGCACCGCACCGGTCAAGCCGGGCACCGACAGGCATCCTTCCCAGCCGATCCGCTCATCGTCGCCGACCGCCTCATATTCAGGATTGATCAGGGCGTTGAGCGACATGTCGTCGGAGCGCTCATCGGCCTCGGGACCGTCGCCCCGTGGCGCCTTGAAGATAATCATGCGGAGCCCGACATGGACCTGCGGCGCGGCGAGTCCGGCGCCGTCGGCGTCTTCCATGGTTTCGAGCATATCCTTGGCGAGCTGCTGGATTTCATCCGCTGTAGGGTCGGGGATTTCCATCGCGCGTTGCAGCAAAACCGGGTGGCCCATCCGGGCAATCTTGAGCAAGGTCATGGCTGTAATATCGTTTCAACGGGTCGACGGGTAAAGGATTTTCGGCTCTTTTTTCCCTTGTTAACGCGGTTTTAACCTTGAACGATTGATTGATGTTTTGCGGATAGGGTGTGTTATGTTATCTAAACGCGCTTTTCATGTGGAAAAAGCGCCACTGACTGCTGGACGACAACCCGTCAACGGCGAGAGGAGAAACCGTGGAAGTATCGGTACGTGACAATGACGTTGATCAGGCCCTGCGCGCGCTGAAGAAAAAGATGCAGCGCGAGGGAATTTTCAGAGAGATGAAGATGCGCCGCTCCTACGAAAAACCGTCAGAGAAGCGCGCCCGGGAAAAGGCCGAAGCAATTCGCCGCGCCCGAAAGCTTGAGCGCAAGCGCGCCGAGCGGGAGGGATACTAGATCCCAATTCCACAAGACGAACGAAATGGTCGCTTCAGGCGGCCTTTTTTGATGGGGTATCCGCGCTACCCCTCGGCGCCGCGATAGTTGGTGAGGTCGATGATCTCGAGCACATTGCCGTCGGGGTCGTGGAAATAGGCGCGAGGGCCCGCCACCACCCCCTTGGGGCGGTCCTCCTCGAACAGGATCTCGACGCCCTTCGATCTGAGATAATCAAGCGAGTCTGCGTAGGCGTCGGACTCGACCACGAAGGCATGATGCAGCCCCAGCCCCTGGGGCGGGTGCTCGGCCACTTCGCTGCGCACCAAAATGATGCAATCGCCGCCGGAATCGAGGAAGACCATGCCCACCTCGTGATCCGATCTCAGAACCCGCATCCCCAGGGTATCAGCGTAGAACGCTTCGCTGCGCTCGGTATCGCTCACCGCCAGGCTGAAATGGGCAACGCCCTTGGTTTCGAGTTTCGCGAGCATGGTCTCCTCCCCGTGACAGACTTTCAATCGTTCCTCCGCGATGCTAAGCCAATTGGACGTCTTCGCGCCAGTGTCGGCGAACAACGGGAATAAATTCGTGCCCTCTCCCGAACGCGAGCCCCTTTACGGCTGGCTGATGGTCGTCGTGACCTTCGTCTTCGGCTGTCTCAGCTTCGGCGGACTCGGCACCATCGCGGTGGTGCTGAAACCACTGACCGCCGAATTCGGCTGGACACGGGGCGAGGTTTCGTTCGGCTATACCACGCTGGCCTTTTCATCGATCGTCGCGGTGCTGTGGGGCGTTCTCGCCGACCGGCACGGCGCCCGGCCGCTGGCCTTCCTGGGCGCCTTCGGCATGGCCGGGGCGTTGTACCTGATGAGCCGCCAGGAAACGCTGTGGCAGTTCTACCTGTTCTATTTTTTATTCGGCGCCATGGGTCATAGCGCGGTTTCAAGCCCGCTTTACACCGCCGCCGGGTTCTGGTTCAGCCGCCACAAGGGACTCGCCATCGGCGTCATGTCGGCGGGCGGCGCGGCAGGCCAGGCGGTCATGCCCTATCTCGCCCAGACCCTGATTACGGATCATGGCTGGCGCGCCGCATACGCCGTGCTGGCGATCGGTTATCTCGCTATCGCGCTGCCGCTGGCCGCCCTGGTGCGCGAAGCCCCGGTGCGCCAGCGCGCGGCGCGCGAGGGCGCGAGGGCGCCGGCGGAAAAACCGTTTCCGCTCAGCCCGCGCGAGGCCCTTACCTGGATATGCATCGCGGTGATCTTCTGCTGCACCTGCATGTCGGTGCCGATCGTCCATCTGGTGCCGCTGATTTCGGATCGCGGGATCGATCCGCGCACCGCCGCCATCGTGCTGGGGGTGCTGATGACGTTCGGCATTTTGGGCCGCATCATGGGGGGCGTGCTGGCCGACTATATTACGCCGCTCGGCAGCTATGCCGTTACGTCGCTGGGCCAGACGATGCTGGTACTGTGGTTCCCCTGGATCGATGGGCTCGGCGGGCTGTATTTGCTGGCCGCCGCGTTCGGGCTGTTTTTCTCCGGGGTAATGACGGCGATCCTGGTCTGCGTGCGCGAGATCGTGCCGGCGCATATCAACGCCCGCGCCATGGCGACCATCATTTTTTTCGCCTGGATCGGCATGGGCACGGGCAGCTTCCAAGGCGGGTTGTTCTTCGATCTCACCGGCGATTACCACTGGTCCTACACCAACGCCGCCATCGCCGGCGTGGTCAACCTCGCGATCCAGGTTCTGTTCTTTCTGCGAATTCGCAGCCGCCGCCATGCCGCCGCGCTGGCTGAATGAGCATGGCTCCCGAAATCCTCGCCGCCGCCATCGTCGCGTTTTTCATCTCCGGCGTGGTCAAGGGCGCGATGGGGGTCGGTCAACTCACTGTCGCGGTGTCGATACTGGGGACAGTGATCGGCATCCGCGAAGCCGTGCCGCTGATGATCGCCTCGGCGCTGGCCGCCAATTTCTGGCAGGTGATCCGGGGCGGCGCCTATGGCCAACTGCTGGGCCGTCTGTGGGCGCTGAACGTCACGGGCAGCGTGGGCATCTGGCTCGGCACGGTTATCCTGTTCGCGGTCGACCCGATGATCATGGGCGCAATTCTCGGCGCGGTCGTCTGT
>CAZPMO010000180.1:7987-10026 GCA_964587515.1 uncultured Rhodospirillaceae bacterium
TGGTCGGCCATGAACCTCGCGCGCTTTTCGCCGCAGCTGCCACCGGCGCGCGAATCATGGATATCCCCGGTGGCGGGTCTGGTTTCCGGTGTCGTCAGCGGCGCTACCGGCTCGCTGCATTTGCTGCTGGTGCCCTATTTCCAGGCGCTGGGCCTCGCCAAGGCGGAATTCATCCGCGCGACCGGGCTCACCTTCCTGATCGCCTCGGTCATATGGGCCGGCTCATTGATCGAACGCGGCGCGATGGACGCCCGCACGGCGATGCTCTCGGCCGCCGCCCTGATTCCCACGTTCATCGGCATATGGGCCGGCACCCGGCTGCGCGGCCATATCTCCGAGGTCGCTTTCCGCAACTGCGTGTTCGCGGCAATGATCGTGCTGGGCCTGAATCTGATCCGCAAGGGGGTGGTTTGATTCTTTTGAATCGGGATCGCCGGCCAGGGACGAGGCCGGCGTTCGAAAATTACCTACCCGGAACGGTTGGTCTGGCCCCGATGGACACACCCGGTCCTTCGAACGTAATATTCAGACGAGGCCACCGCCGATTTTCCGGTTACGGTGCCGGATCTGGATGAACCCCGGGGAGGACCGAGCGAAATGAGCATGGATTCAGATATTGCACTGGCGCATTTGCGGATGTCGGTCAGCGATCTCTCCGAGGCCATCTCGTTCTTCGAAGCGATCGGCGCGCGCGAGGATGTGCGACGGGGTAGTTTCGCGGTCGTCGAATTGCGCGATCGCACCCGCCTTCAATTGAGGGAATCCAAAGAGGACGTCGCCGCGGGAAGTCCGCTTCAGTTCGATTTCAAGGTCGAGGATATCGACGCGGCGTGGCGGGCCTACGACGCCAAAGGACTGAATCCGAAAGAAATCGTACGCCGCAATCCGGGGCATGATTCTTTCGTTCTCGACGGACCCGATTCCTGTGAAGTCCAGATAAACTCAGGGTTCAAAAGCGGCTGACACCCCGTTCCGACGCGCGCGGCGCCACCTGAATCGGAATTCCAAGTCGGTTCACGTACCGAATTATCCGCTACTCCACGAGATGCAATACATGTCGCGTGACGCCGCCGCCGACCGGATCGGCGGGCCCGATTACTTCGGCGTAAAGATCGTTGTTACCGTTAAAGACTCCCATCGGCTCGGTGAGGAACAGCTGTACCCAGGCATCGGGCTCGATGGTCGTCGTGCCCGAAATCTTCGAGCAGTCCATCACGGCGACCGTCATGACGCGGCGATCGGGAACGGTCTGAACCGGCGCGGCGTGGCATGTGGACACGAGCGGATCGGGCTCCGGCTCGCCGGTCGGCATGGACGGCGAATCCAGTTCCCAGCGATAGACCTCGTAGCGGCTGATGGCCGGTTCCGAATCCAGATTTGGAACCGCGCCGATCCCGACAGCATGGTTGGTCGTCATATAGGCGGTGCTGTCCCAGGCGCCGTCGCCCATGTTAACGCCGCCGGTACCGGTATCGCACCAACCACCGTTATAGGCGCAATTGTCGCGGGGGAAACCCATCGACGACGGCGCGGGATTTCCCGGTCCGGTGTATTTGACCGCGGGGTCGTTCCAGCCCGTGGGACTTGTGTAGGAGCAGTTCGCGCCGCCCTTCACGAGGCCCTTCACGTTGTTCATGGCGGGCACGTAGAACGGATTGCTCCGTACCTTGGGCTCTCCGGGCGGAACCTTGTGGGTTGCCTGGGAGTAAACATCGAAGCGCATGTTGAGACCCTGCGACATGGCCGTCGACTGGCCCGGCTTGGTGTCGACGGTCGTCCCGTAACACTGGTTCAGGGGGTGCGTGCGCGCAAACGCGTCGCGGATGGCATTGACCGAGAGGATCTTGCCGGGCAGCGCGAGGAGACCGAAGTTCCCGGGCGAGAGGCCGCCGCCCTTGCTGTCCTTCAGCGTAATGCCGTCGCCGATATGGGCCGCCAGATTGAACGGGAGCGGATCGTCCGGATTGCAGATCAGGATCGGCGGGACCTCGCATTTCGCGACATCCAGCCCGGCCACCGCGACGGCGAGCGGCGATGCC
>CAZPMO010000181.1:0-2538 GCA_964587515.1 uncultured Rhodospirillaceae bacterium
GGAAGGCCTATGATCCATGGCGCCGCAGTTGTCTTTAAGAGAACATCTCCCAATCCCGCAATATTTTCTGGCATCGGCCAGTCGTTTAAACGGATAAGAAAAATTCCAAGCATAAGTCCCAAAAACATACTTCCAGCATCTCCAAGAAACACTTGTCGAGTGGCACCAAAGATTCCTAAATTGAAAAGAAGAAATATTCCGACCAGGCCACTGAGCAGAATCAAAATTCCGAAAGAGTCCCATAGGCCAGCGCGGTAGCAGAGAAGAGCAAGTGCGGTTAACGAGATTAAACAAGTACCACCTGCCAAGCCGTCGTGTCCGTCTATCATATTAAAGGCGTTGATCACTGCTACAAGACCTAGGATAGTGAAAGGAACAGCAAGAATACTAAGGCCTTGATCAATACCCAAAGTAAATACATCACCGATTTCCGACACTCTCAGGTCACCTAGAGTGACTAATATGGCGCACACACCAACCTGACCCAAAAGCTTGACAGATGCTGATGTGTCCCTTCTATCATCAAGAATGCCAATTATTAGAAGGAGGCTCCCTGAGAAAAACATCAATCGATAGTCTCTTAAACTAAACGGCATGAGGAGCATCGAAAGAAAAAAGATCGTTCCGATTCCAATTCCGCCGATCAACGGCACTTCCCGGGTGTGCAACTTACGAATGCTGGGTTTATCGACGAGACCAATATTTCGAGCAATTTGGGAGAGATAGACCATCATGAACGCCATCAACGCCATGGCGATCCCCAAGATAATCAGATATTTGGTCACGCTCTATTCTCCAAAATTTCTCGGGATGATACGAGAGGCTCAGCGCTTGGAAAAGTCTGCTGAATACCAAAATATCGCATCGTCCCAATATTTAAACTCAACGGAGTTTTTGTTTTAGAGACGAGCACTTCTCAACGCGAAGCCGTTTAGCGACCCGCAATTTGACTATCCGTCTCCATTGGCAAAAAACTCTCAGCGCTGAATCTCCGCAAGTAGCTCAAGATACTTTTTGATAATGACTCTCTCATCAAACATAATTTCAACCCGACGTCTTCCCGACTCCGCCATTTTCTCCCAATCAAGGACTCCGAAGTCTAGCATCTGTTCTATTTTGGAAACCAAATCATCGACGGATCTTGGCCTACATAACAAACCGTTTTCACCGTTAACCACGACCTCGCGACATCCCGGCACATTTGTCGCAATAACCGGACGACCCATTGACCCTGCCTCAATCAATGATTTCGGCAATCCCTCCCGATAAGAAGGCAGCGCTACACAATAGGCCGCTTTTATTGTAGGGCGAATATCATCTGCCCAGTCGAGAAACTCGATAAACGGGAACTTTTTCCACTTCTCGACATCATCCGGACGTACAGAGGTTAGGTTCTGAGGGGCTAAGCCTCCCAAGAACTGAAAAGTAACTGCTCCTTTTTCTTTATAGCGCGGCGCGATAATTTTTGCGGCCTCAACTAATTCACTTACGCCTTTATCGTAGAGGAGTCGACCGATAAACAGTATTTTTTTATCAGTGCAATGAGTGTACTCCGACTTAGGAAATCGATCCACGTTGACACCGGATCCTGGAATTATTATTTTTTTCCGACCTGAACCGATCCCCAATTTTTTAAACATCTCCTCATCATCCTGATTCTGGAACACTATAGCTGCACAGCGCCTCTGGCTAATCCGATAAAGCATCACTACCAATTTTTGTAGCAGGCCGCCAGCAATAAATGCGGTGCCAAGACCGGTAACAGTGCTAAGTAACGGTAGGTTTAAGAGTTGGGTGCTGATTCCAAGATAAATGTTTGGTTTAACCGTGAAGCTTAAAACCGCTGCGGGCTTGAGTCTCATGAGCAACTGCAGGAGCCTGAAACTCGTCTTCAACTCCCTAAATGGATTCTGACTCTTGCTATCAAGGGGAACCGGATGGGTATGGTACCCGCGAGATGCGAGCTCCCGCAGATATCTATCAATCGGCGCTATGAGGATGACTTCGAATCCTTCTTGAGAAAGATGCTCGATTAGATTGCGTCTAAAATTAAAAAGATACCAGCCTGTATTTGCTGCTAACACAACCCTTTTGCTCTGTGTTTTCAATTTACTACGTCTGGTCTTCAACCATAGAGTACACTCAATCTCTATCGTCCATCACATGTGCAATCCATGATTGAAACATGAGTAGCGGCCACAACTGCTGATAATGGTCTTTCGATCCTGATAGATGCTCTAACCAACATTTCGTAACCAGATTCACATCGAAGATCCCTAACGATCTAAGGTTTTCCTGAGACAACAGTTCACTCGCCCATAGTCTTAGTTCTCCTCTCAGCCAGCTCCCAATCGGTACGGCGAAACCTGTTTTCGGCTTCTCTATTATTTTCTTGGGCACATAGGCATGCAACGCGTTTCGGAGTAAGATTTTTGATTGCCCACTATCTATGAAGAACCTCTTCGGAACATTGTTCATGTAGCTAACGACCCGTGAATCAACTAAAGGCAATCGTGTCTCAAGACCCACGCTCATCGC
>CAZPMO010000181.1:2638-8730 GCA_964587515.1 uncultured Rhodospirillaceae bacterium
TCTTTCGCAGCACCTCGGCAAATCGCTAATGTAGCGATTTGGGATGAATCAGCAAATGGCTCAGAAAATACATGCGGCATAGAAAGAATAATTTCTTGTGCTTGTTCGACAGAGACACGGATTTCTCTGTGATCAGTTCCTAGCCAGTTTGCAACCTCGAGAGCTTGAGGACCCTCATTAAATTCCTTTTCGTCAAATGTTGCGGTGAAGGTTTTGATGTTCTCTCCCGAAACCTGTTGGTGAATCGCGGTTACCAATGTCGAGTCAATCCCGCCTGAAAGAAACGATCCAACCGGTACGTCGGCATCACCCTGCTCGTAAATAACCTGTTCCAGGATTGCAATGAGTTCTGAAGTAGCTTGTTTTTTGCAAATATTGGAGTTTTTCGAATTAAAGACATCATTCGCCTTCCGAGACCACCACCTCTTTTTCGTGAAACAGTTCCAACTACCATGCTCTAACCTGAATTTCCAAAGATTGGCCGGCTCCAGCTTGCTAACTCCAGTGAAGATAGTTTCAGGGGACGGGATATAGTTCAGAGACAGCAATGTCTTTACAGCATTACGATTGATGGCTTTTTCCGGATCAACCTGATAAAACAAGGTTCGTAAATCGGAGGAAAATGCGACGTGACCATCTTCCCTCTCACCGACATAGAGAGGCTTTTCCCCAAGCCGATCTCTTACAAGAGAAAGTTCATCTAGTTCTTGATCAACCAAGGCGAACGCGAACATCCCGTGTATCTTTTCTAGTGTCTCGTCAAGCCCCCATGTCTCGATAGCGGCGAGCAATACTTCCGTATCCGATCCTCCTCGGAAGTGGCATCCAAAGTCGACTAACTCCGATTTCAGATCTCGGAAGTTATAGATCTCACCATTAAAGGAGATGACATAACGTCCTTGCGAGGAAACCATCGGCTGATGCCCCACCTCCCCAAGTCCCACAATCGAGAGCCTGGTGTGACCAAGGCCAACTCCCTTCTGCGCATCGAGCCAATGTCCCAACCCATCTGGACCTCGATGCTCGATAGATTGATTCATACGATTTAGAAGCGCAACTCCGTCTTTCTCAGACAAATTCGGATCTAGGTATCCTGCAATTCCACACATACAGCTCTTTCACCTTTTCTCGGCTGCCAATCTACCGCCCACACAATTCAAGGATAACGTTCTCCGTATTTCTGACACTTCGCTCCACCGAGAATGTTTCTTGAATGAGGGCCCTCCCTCGCTTCGACATTTCAGCAACCGTTTCTGGATTCTTCAATATCCACGATAGTGCCTGAGCAAGCTGATCGGGATTCTTTGGTGGAATCACGACTGCGGTATCCCGAACAATCACTGCAGCGTCTCCAATATTTGTAACAACCGTTGGTCTTTGCATGGAAAGTGACTCACCAACTACGTTTGGAAAACCATCTCCTTCTGTTGAAGCTAAGGTGACAATCTCACATGCCGAAAGGATCGAACGAATATCCACTCTATCCCCTAGCCACATGACTCCTGCTCTTACCTTCAGTTGCTCACATAATTCATCATATTCTTTAATTAACTCTGGATTACCTCGCCCAACGCAAATCAAAACAAATTTTTTATCCAATACATCGGATTCCAATAACCTTAGTCCTTGAATAAGAGTATCAAAACCTTTCTCCCGCACAACCCGCGCGATTTGTCCAATTACTATCGTGTCCTCCGCGATATTCAACTCTCGTCTAATCTTGATCCGTTCCGACCCATCCAGAGATGGCGTAAACTTCCGACAGTCGATACCATTAGGTATAACAACCGGGTTTGGGATGCGGTAGCCACTCGTAAGGAAGTCTTCGAGCCCCTGGTGATTGTTCGCAATCACAAGGTCAGGCCGAAAAGATAAGATTGACGCCACTTTTTGGATGACTAGATCGCGACGCGTTCTAGTATCGTTGGAGAATTGAGAAACACGAATACCCCAAATTATCCTAAGGCTCCGAAATATTAACCCAATGCTTCCAGTGAGAACATTTGCATTTTCGAGATACGAATAAACGACGTCTGGCTTATTCCTTTTGATCAGGAGGCCTAAGCGAACCAGTCGTACCAAAAAGCCGCGTAGTCGTTGAGAGTCCAGTACAAATATCTTGACATGGATAATCCCATCTAATTCATTTAAAAATATTCCCTGCCTTTGATACAACGCCAGATAAACATCAAACTTTGACTTGTCCACATGTTTGCACAACTGGACTACCTGTTTTTCAGCACCTCCAGTCTCCAGATTGGGATGAACAATCAACAGTTTAATTTTTTTTGACAATCGCGAGACCTGTTATTGAATCTCGTAGACAACGATATCTGGCGCATCCCATATCCGCTTGAAATGTGGCGCGGTAGAGGCATACTCTAAAAATTCATTAGTGTAATGCTGGTCGAGCTGCAATACACTCTCTGACCAGTGACCAGATACCCTGCCCAACTCACTTGCCGCGCCCACCCTTTGATTAACTACTACAAGCCATCCACGATGATCACGAAAACTCGACTCTGAGTATCCGGGCTTATTAAAGTCCTCGTAATTCTTCTTGTGAAATTTCCAGCGTCGATGGCGATGTTGGGTGGTAGAAGTCAAGAAATAGCCGGTGATTGGATCGGTTAGTAGATCTCGTCGTCCTTGCACTTCATTCATGAATCCAATCAGATCTGCCCAATGCACATAGCTTGCACCGCTTGATGTCGGCTTCAGGGTAAATTTTTTTGCCGTTAAGGAGTAATTTCCGAGATGCGGGGATAACACTATGAACAGCAGAATTGCCATACCTGCCGGTACTAATCGAATTCTGTCGATGCTCCTTAATGTTGTACAACTTCTATCCCAATAAACACACACTGACAACGCAACAATTGCGAACGTCGGTATTGCATACGCAAGACGCCAAGTGACCTCTGAGCCGACGCTTAATTCGAAATATCTGTTGGTGATTGGGTTCAATGTAAACACTAAGACACCGACCGTTAGGACCCAAAGTATTTCTAACCCAACCTTCTTGCCTTTGGCTGATCCTACCAATAGCAAAGCAATTAAGCCCAATAACCCCACTGCTTCGAAGAATTGGCTTTGCAGACGAAATAAGTAAATTCCTTCGAGCGCGGGAACGTACGCCCCAAGATTGAAGAAGTCTCTGTGGCTAATTCGAACCTCGGGCAACAAAGTTGAAGCCCCAACACCGAATAACGTTACGATACACACGACGACTATGACGAAAACGGCACTTCTGTAGCTTTCTTGAGGGCCAGTCATCTTCCCTTTGACACCCGCTGAGGTCAATCGACGCAAACCTATCCATATGAGGCTCGCGCTTACCGTCACTGCGATAAAAAGACTTTCCTGTTTATGTATAAAGAAAGCCAAGAGTCCGCATACGCCGACAGTCAGCAAAGGCCTGACGCATCTCCGTCCGCTGCCACGGTTTGCTGAGATAAGGTTACTACACGCCAACACTGCCGCAAGAAAAAGGCAATATGCCGGAAACGATGGGGAAAACGCGTAATACCTCAAGTACGAGAAGGGCCCTAAACCAAAGAATAAAATAAAACACCAGACACTTAGATTCCCAGCCACCAACGCAGTATCTGCTCTCATCCCGCTAGCGCGCGAAAGCGAGGCGGTAAACTGAAATACCGCGAGGAGAATAACAGCTGAGTTTAGGAACGATACTGCTCGAAAAAACTCTTCAAAATCTGCTCCGCTCAAAAACCACACGAGCGCATTAAATGTGTACCAAGAATTTCTGGCTAAGTTACTGCCTGACTCAAGATAGCTTTTTTCAAGCCGAATATTTTCCAGATGCTGCCAAACGTCAGCGGGTAACTCTGAGTATGGCCCAAGAACCCACAAAACCATTAGTGAGAAAAAAAAAGGCGAGAGCATCGCAAATTTTCCCCACATTGATTTTTTGAACACTAAACCTAAAGTATTTTTCGGGTAAACAATTTTCTGCACACCACGGGGCATCAAGTAAGGGTGTGATAGCTGCAACAACAAAAAGATCCCGGATGCCGGGAGCACAAAGAACAGATAGAGTTTTTCGAAACTGATTGGGATCCACTCTGACAACTCAGTGGCACACAGCACAGTCAGCAGAGCAGCGACAACCGATGAGAAAAAACGACTCTCGCTGAATCCTATTATCCGACCGAATACCACTCCAGGTCCGGCAAGAATAATCGCGTAGATCAACGAAACGCTGATCATAATATACCCAACCGCCTACAACCGGATTCGGCGAGAGCGCTGTAGAAGCGATGCCCTTGCTGACCTATCTGAAGCGTGACGTTGTCAACGGCGTTTCCACTCTCATATATCGACTGAACCTTGCGATACTCCCTTCGTACCCCTCTTAAAGGGAACTGCAAATCATTAACACCCTGAATGAGCAGAAGTTTTTTAGGCGTTATCAGACCGATGAGGTCTCCCATCTCAAAATGCTCGCATATTCTCGGGATATACATCTCAATACAATGTGGATGCCCAAACAAAGAGAGTGCAAAACTAGAAAAACACGAACTGGCGATACAAAAATGAACTTGCGGAAACAAAATCGCTGCGAGCAAAGACAGGGTGCCTCCGGATGAATTACCCATGACCCCCAATTCAATATCAAATCCAATCGTGGTCTGTAGAAAACTCGTTGCTCGATGCAAATCGATTAGACGTTCACCTAATAAAGTGCGGCCCACAATCAACGCGTGCATTACCGCATCGTGACATCCATGGGAGTTTCTATTCTTTAAGTCGACCTCTATCCGTTCACCGAATCCACGATGCTCAACACTCAATGCACCCATACCGTTACGTAGGCACCAAGTTGCAAACTCTCGATCACCAGCAGGAACAAAGGTCTTTTCGGGATTATGCGGGTGAACCCCGATCGAGTTGTGCATTCCTGAATTATGGCCCTGAGAACAAATTATCCATCTTTTTGGCTCGGTCCACCTTGGTCTTGACAGAATGACTGGGATTTTCGAACCATATTCACCCGGCAAATAAATCTTTTCATGATGCCCTAGTTCATCCACTGCGTTCCATGAAGTTACATAGTGAAGCGGGTCTGCCGAATTAGTGCGAAAGTCGACAGATAATAGAGTACGAAGTACCTCCTTTCCCGAAATTTGCCACTTTTCGAAATCGATAGCGCCAGAGAAACTATTCCGAGGGGTTATATTTTGCAGAAGATGTTTATGTATGTATGACGGAGATTGACCCGCCGGTGCTTCGCAGCCCTCTCCGTTCTCTTTCCACTCGAATGATGAAAACTTCTCTCGAGCTAACGTAGTCCTTAGTTGGCGAAAGATTTGCAAGCGATCGCACTCAGGAACCTAGTCATTCCGATGTGTGAGTAAGGCATCGTTAGTGATTAGGAAGTCTTTTATAGAAGACGCAACCAAGGCGTGACTTCTCGCATTCCAGTGGCCATCTGTTTCAAATTGATGATCTTTGCGATACTGCTGGTGGTCTGCTTGAAACATTGTCGAAAGATCTAGCAACGATAAACTACGAGCCTGCGCTAATCTTTTTACCATGTAATTCAGTGGATTACTCTGACCCATTTGAAGTCCTCTCCCACGATCGCCATCCATCACAAGCAATATTTTAGTATTCGTGATGCGCATGATTTTGCTGATTTCATCGAATAGAAAGGAAGTCGCAGCTTCAATTTCCTCTTCAGACAACGCAGTTGTTTTTCTAGATTCTTGCTGATTCATGCCGGCTGGTGATTGACTCTCGTTGATTGGGGCACTTGGTGAGATCAACCCGATCACTCTGTCTAAAATATCTCGAACTGTATCCGGTCGTATCTGCTCTCTCACCCATAAATATCTAAAAATCGCGCTGTTTTTTATATGCCACGAAAGATCTCTTCGATATGGGGTGGGCTCCGTAAGCCGCAATTCATCATCAACTTTTTCAACAATTGCGAAGGATGCGGAATATGTCCCTCTTGGGGGATTAATGGACTGATCGAAATCGTTGTGTACGAGATTTACGACGATCAAGTCCGGGCTAAATTTAACAACTTCTTTTTTTATCCAATAAACATACTGACTTAAAGGAGC
>CAZPMO010000181.1:8830-10019 GCA_964587515.1 uncultured Rhodospirillaceae bacterium
CGCAAAACAAATCTAAAAATCACAAACTCAAATAACACAGCCATTACCACCAGTGTTACAAACACTAGCGCAATATTTTTTAACCATTTACCCATGACATCAAGCCGAGACCACCATATCCCTAATCCAAAATCGAGCGATAACACTCTTCATATGATCGGGTCATCGCGATATCTGAGAATCGAGTGACAATTTGCGCCCTAGAGTCCATTCCAATACGCCTGCGGCCTGCCTCTCCAATGTTGTAGAGTTCCAATAATGTATTTGCGAGACAGCTGGCCGTTTCTTCCGCCAAGGCAACTCCGCCTGATTGACCAAACAAATCCTTCACATCGCCTACATCGCTCGCCACACATGCCCTTTCCGCGCTCATAGCTTCACAGAGAGACATTGGCAAACCCTCACCGAAACTAGTAAGAACAAAACAGTCCAACGCCGGATAAAGTTCTTCGATTTTTGGAATTTTTCCAA
This sequence comes from uncultured Rhodospirillaceae bacterium, assembly GCA_964587515.1. Lineage (GTDB taxonomy): Bacteria > Pseudomonadota > Alphaproteobacteria > MPNO01 > MPNO01 > CAZPMO01. The sequence goes on from CAZPMO010000181.1 coordinate 9,302, forward strand.
AGTATCGTACGTGACCACTCAACTTATACTTTTTTTCCAAGGCGATAAAACGCGGATTGCTCTCCTCAATTCCATATCCGCCGGCCAACCATAACTTCGCTGGAACTGAGTGCTTGAGGAGACACGACACTCCCTCGAACAACAATTCAAAATTCTTTTGTGGATCGTCTCTCGCAACCATGCCGACCAGGAACTCATGGTCCGAAACTTCATTTTGACGACGCATGTTATGTCGGATAGCCTTCGAAAACTGAAAAACCTCGGTCTCAGTGCCTGGAGGGATCAGCAAAGTTTTCTCCTCCGGATATCCAATTTTTCTGTGGGCACGAGTTACATTTGTCGAGCATGAAATAATACGTGCTGGAAGGACTCTGGACACGACCCCAGCGAGGCGGATTAGAGTGAACGTCGGTTTTTTATAGAATTTAGGTTGAAGGTTCGAAAGGAAAATCCCCCAGATGACAGGGATGCTTAAGACCTTACCCATCAATCCGGCCAAAATATCTGATTGATAAAACCAGGACTGAACTAGCGAGGGCTTCAGTTCTTTGAATATTCCGTAAAGAGTAAATAACCCTCGGACCACTCCAAAAAACCTCACGCGCGGTTTATCCCGTCTGCCAATAACCCGCATTCCAAGAGACACTACCGGAATACCGAGTTTCCTAAATTCCATCTCCCCTTCTTCTTGGCCACAGGAAGATGACAGAGTAACCAC
>CAZPMO010000182.1:0-9395 GCA_964587515.1 uncultured Rhodospirillaceae bacterium
CTGGCCGGCGGCGCGCTGCTGTCACTCCTTGTCCGGCTCTGGCCGATGCTGGTTTACCGAACTTCACCCTCTTTGCAGACATGCTCAAGAGGCACGGCGCCACGCTCACCATCGTTTCCCAAATTTCGGGATTGTCGAGCAACCAGTTCAATTTGCTCTCGATTCCAGCCACATCCTTTTCCTGGGCCAATAGTCCGGTAACACCATCCTGGAGCACTTCTGGGATGTCGCAATGGAGACTGCTTACCACCGGCATTCCAGACGCCGCGAGTTCGATTACGGTCACGGGTGCGCCGCCCTCGGTGTCGCCGTCTTCGGCCGTGACGCTGGGCGACACGAACAGATGGTTGCGATATGCCTCATCCAGCAGCACAGAATAGGGTTGATAACCACGTGGCTAATCCCAAACCGCCAACCCAACCATTTCACAATCCAAAATTCGATTGAAGACCCCATGAATATTGCTCAGACCGGCAAGATACTGGGTAGATTTATGCATGGGGCCACCGCTTCCCGAGCCCTTGGACAGCCCGGCAATTCTTGCGACGTGGGGTGGATGTTGCCGACAAACCAGTTTCCCGGTCTGATGCCGAATTCGCGTTCCGCCCAATCCGATTCCGATTTTCGCTCGGGTGTCGCCATGACCGGATATCGGAGAAAAACCGGCGATGAATCAGTGACCACGGTGGGCGGCGTAAATCCCGCCGCGCGACACCATTCGTTCCAACGTCCCGCCGTTTCATCGGGTAAAGCCTTGTGCCCGACCCTCCGGCGAGGATGATCCCTTTCATGACACCACGTCTCTCGCGCCATAATTCATATCGACCCAGGACCGATATTGACCGCTCGTGACTCCCCCTATCCATGAGCGATTGTCGAGATACCACTCCACGGTCTTGCGCAAACCGGTTTCGAAACTCTCTTTTGGTCGCCAATTCAGCTCGTGTTCGATTTTGCTGGCGTCGATGGCGTACCGGCGATCGTGCCCCGGACGGTCCTTCACATAAGTGATCAGGCTGGCATGGGGTGTCTTTGGCGACTTCGGATGCAATTCGTCAAGCAAGCGGCAAACGGCTTTCACTACGTCGATATTGGTTTTCTCGCTTCGCCCGCCGATATTATACGTTTCGCCGGGCCGCCCCTCCGCAAGCACCAGACGAATTGCGTCGCAATGGTCCGTCACATTCAGCCAGTCGCGAACATTGAGACCATCGCCGTAAATTGGCAGCGATCGCCCGGAAATTGCATTCAGGATGACGAGCGGGATCAACTTTTCGGGAAATTGAAACGGACCGTAATTGTTGGAACAGTTGGTCGTCAGCACGGGAATGCCGTAAGTATGGAAATAGGCACGCACCAAATGATCAGAGGCCGCCTTGGACGCGGAATAGGGGCTGTTGGGCGCGTAGGGTGTTATTTCTGAAAATGCCGGATCATCGGGCCCGAGCGATCCGTACACCTCATCGGTCGAAACGTTTAGGAAACGGAACGTTGCCTGGTCGCTTTCGGGAAGCTCACGCCAGTATTCAAGCGCCGCCTTGAGCAGGCATGAAGTCCCCACGATATTTGTCTTGATAAATTCCTCGGGTCCATGAATCGACCGATCGACATGGCTTTCCGCAGCAAAGTGGACGATCGCCCGGGGTTTATGATCTCTGAGTAGCGCGGCGACCAGATCACTATCACCGATGTTGCCACGCACCAGCAGATGCTGTGGATTCCAGTGAACAGCATCCAAATTACCGAGATTGCCCGCGTAGGTGAGCAGGTCCAGATTGACCACTTTGTCGCGCACGTCACGAATCCAGTCGAGCACAAAATTCGCACCGATAAATCCGGCCCCGCCCGTCACGAGTATCGTCATGGTAACATACTGTTTTGTTCGAAAATACGGGGATCAACGATCTAACTATCTGTTTTAAAACTCAGATACGTTAGAATTCTATATTCTGATAATATGGTTAACGCATAGATAAAGGCGGTCGCCGCCAAACGATACGGGCAAACCAATAGATCGTCGGGAACGGAGCTAAACGCGTCCCAGAATTTCGTGAATGGGCGCAACTTCCGACGAGCCGGGGTCGGCGTCGCGCCAGCTATCGGCCACATGGCTCAGACTGGCCTCGCCATCGAGCCGGATGCAGCCGTCGGAATATTTCTTGCCCTTGGTGTTGAGCGACTCCCAGTGGGCGAACTCGGTGGCGGCGAACGGATCGCGGGCGTTGGTCGAACGCCGGCCGTTGTCCTTGCCGGCCGATCGCGGGTTCGTGTAGGCTTTTGAATTGGCGAGGCAAGCCGTGGAACAGAACATAGCGCAAGAGCCGAAAGGCGCGACCATCGTGGTCACCGGCGCGGGCAGCGGGATCGGCTATGCGGTCACGCGGCGGCTGCTCGAAGCCGGCTACGCGGTCTCGGCATGGGACGTGGCCGCGGGCAAGCTCGCCGGCGCAAACGATGCGGGGCTCGACTTTCATGAGATCGACGTCCGCGACAAGGCGGCGATGGACCGCGTGGTCGCCGGCATCCGGACACCGATCGCGGGATTGATCAACTGCGCGGCAATCTACAAGCCAGTGCCGTTTCTCGAGCTCGAAGAGGCCGATTGGGACGCCCATCTCGGCATCAACCTCAAAGGCACGTTGCTCGCCAGCCAGTCCGTGCTGCCCCGCATGCGAACCCAGAAGACCGGCGCGATCGTGATGTTTTCGTCCAGTATCGCGCGATCGGGCGCGCGCCACGGCGCGGCATACGCCGCGACCAAGGGGGGCGTGCTGGGGCTCGCCCGCGGCATGGCGTTGGACGTCGCTTCCGACAACATCAGGGTCAACGTGATCTCGCCCGGCGTGACCGACACGCCGCAACCGCGCGGGCACCGCTCGCAGGCCGATCTCGACGTGATGGCCGCCGCCAACCCGATGGGCCGCATCGGCGAGCCCGAAGACATGGCCGAGACCGCGCTGTTCCTGCTGGAAGACGACGCTTCGTTCATTACCGGGCAGGACATCCGGGTCAACGGCGGCGGGATGATGATCTGATGGGCACGGCAATTGTCACCGGCGCCGCCAGCGGTATCGGCCAAGCCACCGCGAAGCGGCTGGCCAAGCGCATGAACGTGGTCGCGGCCGATCGGGACGCGGCCGGGCTCGCCGCGACCGTAGGCGCGATCGAGGCCGAGGGCGGCAAGGCGATCGCCATCGAGGTCGATGTGAGCGACGGCCGGTCGGTGCGCGACATGATCGCCAAGGTCGACGCGGCCGGCGATCCGGTCGAGGCCGCGTTGTTCGCCGCCGGCATCTTCATCAAGGGCCCGGTTGACGCCATCACCGAGGATGACTGGGACCGGATGATCGATACCCACGCCAAGGGCACGTTCCTGTGCTGCCAGGCCGCGCTCTCGCGCATGGTGCCGCGCGGCATAGGCGCGATCGTGACCATGTCGTCGGACTTCGCGGTGATGGCGGTTCCCGACGGGGCGGCTTATTGCGCGGCCAAGGCGGCGATCTATTCGATGACCAAATCGCTGGCGCTGGAATTCGCCGGCGACGGCATCAGGGTGAATGCGCTGGGTCCCGGGCCGATCGACACGCCGATCCTGCGCTCGGGCCGCGGCGAGGCCGAGTACCAGGCGGCACGGGTCTCGATCGCCGAGCGCCTGCCCCTGGGCCGGCTCGGCCAGCCCGACGAGGTCGCGGCGTGCGCCGACTTCCTGTTGAGCGAGCGGGCGGCCTATATCAACGGCCAGATCATCCACCCCAACGGCGGCCAGCAGACCTGGTAGGGCACGGTTGCGATGCGCCTGGGAATCTGGACACCGTTGCCCCACACCATCCGGGTCGAGCCCGAAATGGCGCTCGCGATCGATGAGCTGTCGCACCAGGGAAAGGGCGGGACGACCGATCGCTCGCTCGCGGTGGCGCTGGAGGTAATCAATCGGGCCGAGGAGCTCGGCTTCGTCACCACCCTGATCGCCGAGCGCCACATCGGTCCCGATCTCGAGGCCTGGATCATGGCTTCGGCGATGATCGCCGAGACCAGTTCGATCGAGTTGATCGTCGCGGTCCATCCCGGCATCGTCCACCCGCAGCTCGCCGCCAAGATGGGGGCGAGCCTGGACCGCATCAGTGGCGGGCGGTTCGCGATCAACGTGGTCAACGGCTGGTACCAGAAGGAGTTCGAGGTCTTCGGCAACGGCACCTGGCTGGATCGCACCGAGGAACGCTATTGCCGGATGGGTGAGTTCATGCAGGTCCTCAAAGGGCTGTGGTGCGAGGAGCGTTTCGATCTCGACGGCGACTATTTCCGGCTCGAGGACGCGGAGCTGCCGATCAAGACCCTGCAGGTTCCGAACCCGCCGATCTATGCCGCGAGCACCGCGAGGGAAGGCATGGACCAGGTCGCGCGTTACGCCGATGTCTGGTTCGTTGGCTACGAACCCGGTTTCGACGACGCGCCCGAGAACGTCGAGCGCATCGCCCGCGATGTCGCGCACATGCGCGGGCTTGGCGAGGAATATGGCCGGACCCTCGGGTACGCGATCAGCGCCCACGTGATCTGCGCCGAGACCCGCAAGGAGGCCATCGAGCGGGCCCGTTCACTGGAGGCCTACGGCGCGCGGGACCGGATTTCGCTGGTCGCGGCCAAGGCTCTCGGCGCCGGGCTGGTCGGCACCCCCGACGATATTGTCGAGCGCCTGACCGTGCTGCATCAGATCGGCATCGACACCCCGATGGTCCATTTCCACCCGATGGGCGACGGGTTGGAGACTTTTGCCAGCGAGGTCGCGCCCCGGTTGCCGAAGTGAGCCTCCAGCCTGCGCGCTCCATGCAACAGCGTACATTAACAGCGCTGTCCCCGGGTTAGACAACACATCACCCCATAAACGCGAAGTCGAAGGTCTCCCCGTGGCGGATGACGTGGCCGGCCGATGGCGACGGGAAGTGGGCGGTCATGACCAGGGTGTCGGTTTCGCAGTGGCGGTCGAGGAAGGCGCGCCGCGTTGCCGCCGACAGCGCCGGATCGGTGCAGCCGACGGCGCTCCAGCCGGGCTCGCGGCACTGGATCGGGGCGTGCATCACGTCGCCCGAGAGCACCGCGCGGCGGTCCTGGGAGTCGAGCCGGATGCAGACATGTCCCGGCGTGTGGCCCGGCGTCATCTCGAAGTGGATCTCGTCGTCGAAGGCGTAGTCGTCGGCCACGATGTCGGCGCGGCCGGCCTCGACCACGGGCAGCACGCTGTCGTCGATGCAGCCGTCGGAATATTTCTTGCCCTTTTTGTTGAGCGCCTCCCAGTGGGCGAACTCGGTGGCGGCGAACAGATAGCGCGCATTGGGGAAGGTGGGCACCCAGCGCCCGTCCACCAGCCGCGTGTTCCAGCCCACGTGATCGGCGTGCAGATGGGTGCACATCACGAAATCGATGTTCTCGGGCGCGAGACCGATGGCGGCGAGGTTGTCCAGATAGCGCGCCTCGTGGCGGTGCGACCAGGGGGCGTGGAAACGGCGCTCCTTGTCGTTGCCGACGCATGCATCCACCAGGATCGCGTGGTGGCGGGTGCGCAGCACATAGGACTGGGTCGCCATCACCAGCTTGCCGCTCGCGGGATCGAGAAAGCGCGGCTCCAGCCAGGCGCGGTGGGGAGCCAGCGCGTCCGCCGTCGCGTCGGGCAGCAGGAACCCGATATCGAATTCGGGTCCTTCTGTTTCGATCACCCGGCGCCAGGTGATATGGCCGATCTCGCCGCCGGTGATCATGGGCGCGTCCTTATCAATTTCATTCAAATTTCCTAGGCCGCGCGGCCGCCCGACGCAAGGGGTGGCGCTATTCCCCTGCACAATCGCGGGCGGGTCTGATAAGACTCGGGCCACGTCAAATCCCGTCGGGAGAGCGCCATGCCCATGGATAGCGAGCAGACCGTCGCCGCCGCGTCTCGGCCCGGATCAATGGGCCGCCCCATCGCGTCGGGGGCGGATTACATCGAAAGCCTGCGGGGCCGGGGCCTGCCGGTCTATCTGTTCGGCGAGCGGGTGCCTGAGCCGGTCGATCACCCCATGATCCGGCCCTCGATCAACGCCGTCGCGCGCACTTATGATCTGGCCAACGAGAACCCCGAACTCGCCAGCGCCGAGTCCGCGATTTGTGGCAAGCGCGTTAATCGGTTCCTGCATGTCACCGAAAGCGTCGACGACGTGGTGTTGCAGAACCGCATGCAGCGCCGGCTCGGCCAAATGACCGGCACGTGTTTTCAGCGCTGCGTCGGCATGGACGCCATCAACGCCCTCCATTCGGTGACCTTCGAGATCGACCGGAAGCACGGCACCCCCTATCACCAACGCTATCTCGACTTCGTCGGCGAGATGCAGGAGCGCAATCTGGTGATCGGCGGCGCGATGACCGATCCGAAGGGCGACCGGTCCAAGGGGCCGTCGGCGCAGCAGGACCCCGACATGTTCGTGCGCATCGTCGAGCGCCGCGACGACGGCATCGTGATACGGGGCGCCAAGGCGCACCAGACCGGCTGCGTGAACTCGCACTGGATTCTGGTGATGCCCACCATGCGCCTGAGCGACGAGGACCGGGATTACGCCGTGGTCTGCGCGTTGCCGGTGGAAGACCCGGGTCTTTCGTTCATCTATGGCCGCCAGTCCTGCGACACCCGCGCCATGGAAGACGGCGAGATCGACCAGGGCAACGCGCAATTCGGCGGCCAGGAAGCGATGATCATCATCGAGGACGTGTTCGTGCCGTGGGACCGCGTGTTCATGGACGGCGAGACCGAATTCGCCGTCGATCTGGTCGAACGTTTCACCGCCTATCACCGGCGCAGCTATGTCTGCAAGGCGGGGCTTGGCGACGTGCTGATCGGCGCGGCCGCCGCCATCGCCGATTACAACGGCGTGCCGAAAGTCTCCCACATCCGCGATAAGCTGGTGGAGATGACCCACCTGAACGAGACCATCTACGGCTCCGGCATCGCGGCGTCGCACGAATCCTTTGAGACCTCATCGGGCAATTACCAGTGCAACGACATGCTGGCCAATGTCTGCAAGCACAATGTCACGCGCTATCCATACGAACTCGCGCGCCTGGCGCAGGACATCGCCGGCGGGCTGGTGGCCACATTGCCCTCGGAACAGGATTTCAACGCCCCCGAGACCGGGCCGCTGCTGCGCAAGTTCCTTCAGGGAAGGCCCGGCGTGACGGCGGAGAACCGAGCCCGCATCCTGCGCCTGATCGAGAATCTCACGCTCGGGCGCAACGCGGTCGGCTATCTCACCGAATCCATGCACGGCGCGGGATCGCCGCAGGCCCAGCGTATCCAGATCGCGCGCCAGATGGACCTGGACTACAAGATGGGGCTCGCCAAGGACCTCGCCGGCGTCGACGAGGAAACGCCCGACGACGGACCGGTATCGCCCCATTTCGACCGCATGTTCCCCAAGGGGAACGCGGAAACCTAAAGGGAGAGACGAACACATGCGCGCAGTGGTCATCAGCGACATCGAAAACCGCGACACCGTCGCCATCAAGGAGGTCGACGACCCGGCGCCGGGCGACGACGAGATCATCGTCGACGTGAAGGCGTGCGGCATCAACTTCACCGATCTGCTGTCGCTCGACGGCAAATACCAGAACAACCCGCCGCCGCCGTTCACGCCGGGCAAGGACGCGGCCGGCATCGTCTCGGCGGTGGGGGCAAATGTTACGGAACACAAAATCGGCGACCGGGTGATCGCCCACGTCAATAACGGCGCCATGGCCGAAAAGGTCGCCTGCCACCGGGCGCTTGCCTGCGCGCTGCCCGACGGCGTCGAGTTCGATGCGGCGGCGGCCATGGGCCTCGCCTATCTCACGGCTTTTTTCGCGTTGACGGTGCGCGGCCAGCTGCGTCCGGGTGAAATGGTGCTGATCAACGGCGCGTCCGGCGGCGTCGGGCTCGCCGCGGTCGGGCTGGCGCGCGCATTGGGCGCCGGCAAGGTGCTGGCCGGGCTGACCTCGCCCGGCAAGGCCGACGCGGTGAAGGCGGCGGGCGCGGACGCCATCATCGATCTCACGGTCGACGATCTCAAGGACGGGCTGCGCAAACAGGTCGGCGCGGCCACCGACGGCCACGGCGCCGATCTGGTGATCGATCTGGTGGGCGGCGAGGTGTTCGAGGCCACGCTGCGCACCATTCCCAACGAAGGCCGCGTGGTGGTGGTCGGTTTCACCTCGGGCGCGATCCCGTCGCTGCGCACCAACTATCTGCTGCTGAAGAACATCTCGGTGGTGGGCATGACGGTGGCGATCTACATGAAGGAAACCTCGCCCGAGATCGCCCGGGTCCAGGGCGAGCTGTTCGAATTGCTGCAGGCCGGCAAGATCGATCCCAACATCATGGAGCGCTTCGCGTTCGAGGACTTCATGCAACCGATCAAGATGCTGGAAGACCGCAAGATCGTCGGCAAATCGGTTCTTCTGATCTGAATATGCGCGCAATTCGTATCAGCGAGACCGGCGGACCGGAGGTGCTCCGCGAGGTCGAGGTCGCGACGCCTGAGCCGGGCGCGGGCGAGGTGCTGGTCCGCGCCCATGCTATCGGCGTCGGCAAGCCGGACGTGCTGTTCCGCACCGGGGTCTATCGCTGGATGCCGCCTTTGCCGGCGATCCCCGGCGCTGAAATGACGGGCCATATCGTGGCCGTGGGCGCCGGCGTCGACGGGCTGGAGCCGGGCCAGCCGGTGCTGGTCTATCACCTGACCGGCGGTTGTTACGCCGAATATATTTCCGTGCCGCCAAGTTCGGTCACCCCGCTGCCCGAATCCATCGATCTCGACGACGCGGTCAGCATCCCCAATTTTCAGGTGGCCTGGGCGCTGCTCAACGAGGCGGCGCGGGGCATCGACAAAAGATGCGTCTATATCAACGGCGCGGCCGGCGGCATCGGCAGCGCGGTTATCCAGATTTGCCGCGACGCCGACATCGCGGTGATCGCCGGCGCCAGCTCGCAAGCCAAGTGCGAATTCGCCCGTGACCTGGGCGCCGCCCATACCATCGATTACAGCCGCGAGAACGTGGCCGAGCGCGTGCCGGAGTTGACCGGCGGGCGCGGCGTCGATGTTTCGCTCGACCACATCATCGGCGCGCATTTTACCGAGTGCCTGAAGATGATGGCGCCCATGGGGCTGATCGTTTCGTTCAACGCGCTCGGCGGTGTTCCCGAGAAGGACCTGTTCCAGGAGATGCGGACCGAACTGCCGAGAGGCCCCGCGGTGCGCTGCTTCACCATGCATTCCTATGACCACGACCCCGAGGGTCGGCGGCGCATTCTCGACAATACGCTGGCGCTGTTCACGTCGGGCGCGGTCGGCCCGCCGGTGTTCGACCGCCTCGGCCTGGCCGAGGCGCGGCGCGGCCAC
>CAZPMO010000182.1:9405-9960 GCA_964587515.1 uncultured Rhodospirillaceae bacterium
TTCACCATGCAGCTCGTGGCCGCGCGGTGCTCGGAAAACTCCTCCTGAAGCCGTGACGTCTCCCGTCCGCGAGACCTTTCCCCCGAAACTCCAACTGCCGGTCTACGCGGTCGCCTTCTTCACCGGCAATCTGCAGCCCATGGCCTCGGTGATCATGCCGCTGTGGGCGCTGGAGCTCGGTGCGTCGCCGCTGATCATCGGGCTGATCATCTCGTCCCGCCAGATCCTGGTGGTGGCATTCTCGATCCACGGCGGCGCGCTGCTCGACCGGTTCGGGCCGCGCCAGGTGATCATCGTGCTGGGGCTGGTGGGGGCCGCCGCCATGGGGTCATTCCCGCTGCTGCCCATGGTATGGGCGGCGATCCTGCTCCAGATGATCTCCGGGTTTTCCGAAAGCACCAACTGGATCGGCACACAGGCGCTGGTCGGACGCCTGCTGAAGGGCCACGCGGTCTATGCGGGCCGCATGACCGCCTCGGCGCGGGTCGGCGGCTTCATCGGCCCGGTGCTGACCGGCTTCGCCTGGCAGCAGTTCGGCCCGTTCGGCGGGTTCGG
>CAZPMO010000183.1:0-9800 GCA_964587515.1 uncultured Rhodospirillaceae bacterium
TTTTGATTGAAGCAAATGCGTCGTCGCAGGTGATTCCACCTGCTCGGGATTTGCTGTAGGCTGTCAGCGTGAGATTTATCGGTTGGATCATCGCGGTTCCGGTGGCCTTCGTGGTCATCGCCTTTGCCATTGCCAACCGCACGCCGGTCGGCGTTCATTTCGACCCGCTGCCTTATGAGCTCGACATTCCCCTCTGGGCCGCAGTGATCGGCGCTCTCGCATTCGGCTTTATCCTTGGCGCGGTAATCCGCTGGCTGTTCGATCAGCGCTGGCGTAGCGAGGCACGTCAGGGCCGGCGCCATATCCGCGCTCTGGAGCGGGAAATTTCCTCGCTACGTCAACGGCTTGACCAAAAACCGGACGGTCCCGCCGAAGGCGCCAAGGAGGATGGCGAGCAAAACCGTCTCGCGCCGCCCCGGGATGTGGCATAGAGCAGATCATGATATGTCGGAATCGCTATAGCGATCCGACATATCATGTGAATCTGCTCTAACTTTTTGATGTCGATCGGATTCACACGAATAAATGGAACCGCGAAGCGGATCCATTTGTTCGTGATCCGATCTAGCGGGGACTTGACGGCGCAACCACCGCGCCCCATAAGCCCCGGCGAAACGGTCTCACCAATCGATATGACAGACGGATAGCGGCATGGTCCCGAAGGGAATCAGCGCGAAAATTTGTGGCCTGAACGACGCGGCCTCCGTGGTGGCGGCGGCGGAAGGCGGCGCGCGCTTTATCGGGTTCGTGTTCTACCCGCCTTCGCCGCGTGCGGTGACGCCGAAGCAAGCGGGCGCGCTTGCCGGGGCGGCGCCTCAGGATATCTACCGGGTCGGCGTCTTTGTCGATCCGGACGACCAGTTGTTGAACGCGGTTTTCTCCGCCGTGAGGCTCGATTTCGTGCAATTGCATGGCGGCGAGAGCGCTCAGCGCGCGGCCGAGATCAAGGCGCGCACCGGCGCCGGCGTGATCAAGGCGATCAAGGTCGCGGCACCCGGAGATATCGACCGCGCCCGGCCCTACCGCGACGTGGCGGATTGGATCCTGTTCGACGCCAAGGCGCCCAAGAATCTCGAAGGCGCGCTGCCCGGCGGCAATGCGCTCTCTTTCGACTGGCGCATGCTGGCCGAGAATGACGAGCCCGCTTTCGGCCTGCCCTGGATCCTGTCCGGCGGGCTCGATATCGACAATTTGGCCGAAGCGGTTAGGATATCGCGCGCCCGGGCGGTCGATGTCTCCTCCGGAGTGGAATCGGCGCCGGGCGAGAAGAATCCCGAGCTGGTGCGCCGCTTTCTCGCGCTCTGCGCTACCCTGTGACGCGGGCGGATAAGTTTGGAACGAAGATGAACACAGCAAACAGCTACCGCGTGGGCCCCGATGCCGAGGGACATTTCGGCATTTTCGGCGGGCGCTATGTCGCCGAAACGCTGATGCCGCTTATTCTCGATCTCGAAGCGGCCTGGGGCGTCGCCAAGCAGGACACCGTCTTCGCCGACGAGATGCGCTATTGGCTGAAGCACTATGTCGGCCGGCCGAGCCCGCTTTATTATGCCCGGCGCCTGAGCGAGCATTGGGGCGGGGCGAAAATCTATTTCAAGCGCGACGAGCTCAATCACACCGGCGCGCACAAGATCAACAATTGCATCGGCCAGATCCTCTTGGCCAAGCGCATGGGCAAGACCCGCATCATCGCCGAGACCGGCGCCGGCCAGCATGGCGTCGCCACCGCGACGGTCTGCGCGCTGTTCGATCTGCCGTGCACGGTCTATATGGGCGAGGTTGATATCGCGCGGCAGAAGCCCAATGTCTTCCGCATGAAGCTGCTCGGCGCCGAGGTCGTGCCGGTCCTGTCGGGCTCGCGCACCCTCAAGGACGCGATGAACGAGGCGCTCAGGGATTGGGTGACCAATGTGGAGAGCACCTATTACCTCATCGGCACCGTCGCCGGGCCGCATCCGTACCCTGAGATGGTGCGCGATTTTCAATCCATTATCGGCGAGGAGGTGCGCGAGCAGATCATGGAAGCCGAGGGCCGCCTGCCCGATACGCTGGTCGCCTGCGTCGGTGGCGGCTCGAATGCGATTGGTCTCTTTCATCCCTTCCTCGACGATCCCGGCATCGCCATGATCGGCGTCGAGGCGGCCGGCGAAGGCATCGAGACCGGCCGCCACGCCGCCTCGCTCAGCGCCGGCAGCCCGGGCGTGCTGCACGGCAACCGCACCTATCTGCTGCAAGACGAGCATGGCCAGATCGACGAGGCCCATTCGATATCCGCCGGCCTCGATTATCCCGGCATCGGGCCCGAGCATTCCTGGCTCAAGGATATGGGGCGGATCGACTATGCCCCGGTGACCGACGATGAAGCGCTTGAGGCGTTTCAGCTTTGCTCGCGCCTCGAAGGCATTATTCCGGCCTTGGAGCCGGCCCATGCCCTTGCCCATGTCGCCAAGATCGCGCCCACGCTGCCGCCCGAGCATATCATCGTCATGAATATGTGCGGCCGCGGCGACAAGGATATCTTCACCGTCGCCGAAGCGCTGGAGATCGACATATGAGCGGGCGCATCGAAAAGCGCTTCCAAGCGCTCCGCGACGAAGGCCGGGCCGGGCTCGTCACCTTCACCATGATGGGCGATCCCGACATCGAAACCTCGTTCGAGATTCTGCGCGGCCTGCCCGCCGCCGGCGCCGACGTCATCGAGATCGGCTCGCCCTTTACCGATCCCATGGCCGACGGGCCGGTCATTCAGGTCGCCGGCCAGCGCGCGCTGAAGGCCGGCATTACGCTCGAGAAAACCATCGGCCTGGTGCGCCGCTTCCGCGAGGAAGACAGCGAGACGCCGATCGTGCTGATGGGCTATTACAATCCGATCTATATTTACGGCGTCGAGCGGTTTCTCAACGACGCGAAAGAGGCCGGGCTGGACGGCATGATCGTGGTCGACCTGCCGCCGGAAGAAGACCAGGAGCTTTGCCTGCCGGCGCTGAAGGCGGGGTTGGATTTTATTCGCCTCGCCGCGCCGACCACCGACGACACCCGCCTGCCGCGGGTGCTCGAAAACAGCTCGGGCTTCGTCTATTACATTTCGATCACCGGCATCACCGGCGCCGCCGGCGCGGCGGCAAGTTCGGTCGAGGCCGCCGTCGCGCGCCTGCGCAGTCACACCGAACTGCCGATCGCCGTCGGCTTCGGCATCAAGACGCCGGAACAGGCCGCCGAGGTGGCCCGCGCGGCGGATGCCGCGGTGGTCGGCACCGCGATAATTTCCGAGTTGGAGAATAGTTTAAACGGCGACGGCGCCGCCGCGCCCGGCACGGTGGATTCCGTGCTCGGCCTGGTGCGTGCGTTGAGCGCCGGTGTGCGCCAATCGGCAACGGAGACCGTCTCATGAGCTGGCTCGACCGCTTCGCCCGCCCCAAGGTGCGCGGCTTTTTTCGCAAGGACGATATTCCCCAGGATCTATGGGAAAAATGCCCGAGCTGCGAGCAGATGATTTTTCATCGCGAGCTCGAGAACAATCAGCGCGTCTGTCCCCATTGCGACTATCATTTCCGTCTCGATGCGGCGAAGCGCCTCGCTTATCTGTTCGATGACGGCGAGTTTCAGAGCATCGAGCTGCCCGAGGTGGCCGCCGATCCCTTACGCTTCCGCGACCGCAAGCGCTATCAGGACCGCCTGCGCGATGCGCGCAGCGAAGCCAATCAGGACGCGGTGATCGTCGCCCATGGCACCCTCGGCGGTCAGCCGACGGTGATCGCCGCGTTCGATTTCGCTTTTCTCGGCGGCTCCATGGGCGTCGCGGTGGGCGAGGCGCTGCTCGCCGGCGCGCGCCTCGCGGTGCTGCAGGATTCCGCCTTTATCGTCGTGCCCGCATCGGGCGGTGCGCGCATGCAGGAAGGCACCCTCTCGCTTATGCAGATGGCGCGCACGACCGTGGCGGTGGACGAGCTGAAAGAGGCGCATCTGCCCTATATCGTCGTGCTGACCAATCCGACCACCGGCGGCGTGACCGCCTCCTTCGCCATGCTGGGCGATATCGCCATTGCCGAGCCGGGCGCGGTGATCGGCTTCGCCGGCGCCAGGGTGATCGAGGATACGATCCGCGAGAAACTGCCGGAGGGCTTCCAGCGCTCGGAGCATCTCCTCGAGCATGGCATGGTCGATATGGTGGTGCGCCGCCATGAGTTGCGCGCCACCTTGAGCCGGCTGATCTCGCTCCTGCGCGACACGCCGCCCACGGGCCAAGTGGTCGAGCTCAACCGCGCCACGGCGGACGATCACCCGGAATGACCGGCGACCGGGCGGAGCCAAACGCCGACATTCTCGCCCGCCTGCACCATCTTCATCCCAAGCTGATCGATCTCTCGCTCGGCCGCATGGAGCGGCTGCTCGCCGCGCTGGGCAATCCAGAAGACCGGCTGCCGCCGGTGATTCATGTCGCCGGGACCAATGGCAAGGGCAGCACCGTCGCCTATCTCGAGGCCATGCTGCGCGCCGCCGGCCACCAGGTCGACAGCTACATCTCGCCTCATTTGGTGCGTTTCAACGAGCGTATCCGGCTCGACGGTAGCGCCATCGCCGATGCCGATCTCACCGCCTTGCTGGAGGAATGCGAGGACGCCAATAGGGGCGAGCCGATCACCTTCTTCGAGATCACCACCGCCGCCGCTTTTCTCGCCTTCGCCCGGAGCGGCGCGGACTATCTGCTGCTCGAGGTCGGGCTCGGCGGCCGGCTGGATGCGACCAATGTGGTTGCGCGCCCTGCTTTGAGTGCGATTACGCCGGTCTCCATCGACCATACGCAATATTTGGGCGATTCGCTGGCCGGTATCGCGGCGGAGAAGGCCGGCATTCTCAAGCCCGGTATCTCCGCCATCATCGCCGAGCAGGCGGCGGAAGCGGATGCGGCGATCGCCGCGCGCGCGGCGGAGCTTGGCACGCCGCTTCTCCGCCAGGGCCGGGACTGGCAGGTTCGCACCGAGGCAGGCAAGCTCCGCTATGAAGGCACGACCGGCGCCCATGGTTTCCCGCTTCCCGCACTGCCCGGCGCGCATCAGATCGGCAATGCCGGCATCGCCATCGCCTGTATGGAGGCGCTCGGCGGCGACCTGTTTGATCGGGCGGCGATTTCAGAAGGGTTGCGCACCGTGCGCTGGCCCGGCCGGCTGCAGCAAATCGCCGAGCCGCCCCTGCCGGAGGGTTGGGAGCTTTGGCTCGATGGCGGCCATAATGCGGCGGCGGGCCGGGCGCTGGCGGCGGCGCTGGAGTGGCGCGACAGGCCGCTTTATCTCGTCACCGGTATGCTTAACACCAAGCCGCCGGTTGATTTTCTTCGCCCGCTTGCACCTCTCGCGGCCGGCCTCACCGCCGTCCCGGTGGCCCAGTCCGATGCCGGCCTTGCCCCCGGCGAGGTCTGTAAAGCCGCGGAAAGCCTGGGTTTGGCCGCCCAAACCGCGGTGGATGTGCCGGCCGCCCTCGACCGGTTGGTCCGCACGGAAGCGCCCGGCCGGGTTCTCGTTTGCGGCTCCTTGTATCTCGTCGGAGATGTTCTTGCCGAATTGGAATTGCGGGCTTGCCCCCCCGGCACGGATGGCTAATTGTTGACCCCGCAGGCCCCTTGGGTTTTTGATATAGGGGTTATGGGAGCTTGGTCATGAAGATCAGACAATGGGCATTGGCGGCGGGATTCGCGCTGCTTCTCGCGCCCGGGTTTGCTCCCGGGATTGCCCCCGGGACTGCCATGGCTCAGTCCGACGCGCTTCTCGACAATTACAATCTTTACGCCACCCTCTTCGCGCAGGAGAAGTATGAAGAGGCGCTGCCCTACCTGCAAAAGACCTATGAATTGCACAGGCAGGAGTTCGGCGCCGGGCATCCCACCGCCGCGGTGATGCTCTCCAACATGGCTGAGCTTCATATCGAATTGGGCCGCCTCACGCAGGCCGAGCCCCTTCTCATCGAAGCGGTGAAGGTCGCCGAGGCCTCGCTCGGCCCGGCCCATCTCACCACCGCCGAGCTCGTCAGCAAGCTCGCCAAGCTCTACCGCAAGCAGGGCCGCTACGACGAGGCCGAGACCCTCCATCTGCGCACCATCGCGGTCAAGGAGGAGAAATTCGGCCCCAATCACATGTCGGTCGCGGTCAGCCTCAACGATCTTGCTCAGCTCTATTATCTCGAAGGCCGCTTCGCCGAGGCCGAGCCGCTCTATCGCCGGGCGCTCGCCATTCTTGCCGAGATCGAGAAGGTGCATCCGCTGACCAGCGCGGTTCTCTTCAACAATGTGGCGGAGATGTTCGTTGCCGAAGGCCGCAAGGAAGGCGCGGTGACGCCGAAGGCGCCGGCCGCGGAAGAGCCGGTCGTGCTGGCCGCGGAAGCTCCCGCGCCTGAGCCGGCACCCGAGCCCACGCCTGAGCCCGAGCCTGTGATCGTCGTCGAGACCGAGCCGGCCGAGCCCGAAACCACGGTTGCGCTGGCCGCCGATATTCCGCCACAGCAAGAAGAAGAGCCGCAAACGGAAGAGGCTCCCGCCGCCGAAACCTCTCTGCCGAGCGAGGAAGAAGTCACGATCGCCCTCGGCAAGGAAGTTCCGCCGGTGAGCGACAGCATGATCACCATCGTCGAGGAGAAACCGGCGGAGAACGTGATCATCATCGTCGAAGAGGATTCGTCGGAGCAGGTCATCGTCGTCGCCTCCGCCGAGGTGGCTGAGCCGGAAGCGCCGGCGGAGCCCGAAGCCGAAATCGTGACCGAAGAACCGGAGATCGTGGTGGAAGAGCCCGCCGCGCCCGAACCGCCGCGCGAAGCCGCAGAAGTGCGTGACGCCGAAGAGGTGCGTGACGCCGAAGAGGTGCGCGAGGAACCGGAAACCGTCGTCGCGCTGGCTTCGGACGTTGAGGTGGATGTCGAACTGGCCGCGCCGCCGCCGCCCGATCCCGTGCCGGTCCTGCCGGAGGAAACCGTTGCCCCGGCGCCGGAGCCGGAGCCCGAACCCGAGCCCGAGGCCGTGCCCGAGCCGCCCGCAGCCGAGCCGCCTGCCGCCGAGGCAGAAGAAATCGAGACAGCGGTCGAGGTGCCGGAGCCTGAACCGCAGGCGGTTGAAACGGAAGCGGTCGATGCGCTGGAGGACGAGCCCGCGCCTGTCGAGGAAGAGGCCGAGACGGTGGTCGCCGCCTTGGAGCCCGAGCCCTTCGAGGAAGAAGCGCCGGCGGAGCAACCGGCCGTCCGTACGCCAAGCGAGACGGAACAGGAATGGGCGCGGATCTATGCCGCGCTCGACCAGTTGGCGGAGCCCGGCAGCACGGAGGGCGACCCGGCGGAGATGCAGTTCGAGCTTGCCGGCGTGATCATTGACGGCTCATCGGTCTATACGCCGCGCGAATTGCTGCCGGTCTATCGGCGCTTCCTCGGCCGGGAGATTTCGGTCAACGATCTGCATAAGATTTCCGCGGCGATCGCCGAGCGCTACGCGGCGGACGGCTATGGCGAGACCACCGCCCAGGTGCCGACACAGATGATCCGCAGCGGCGTCGTCACCATCCGCATCCAGGAAGAATTCATCGGCAATATTATTATTGTCGACTAGCGCATGCCTGGTTCGCTTACGCTCACCCGACAAGCCCTAGCCGATTTTTTTTGAAGCAAATGCGTCGTCGCAGGTGATTCCACCTGCTCGGGATTTGCTGTAATCCGCTGGCGGACTAGCTCTAATAGGTCGCGCGGCCGCCGGTCAGGTCGAACGCATACCCGGTATTGAAGCTGCAGGCCGGCGAGACGATCCAGGCGATCATCTGCGCCACTTCGTCGAGCTCGCAGCAGCGCTTCATCGGAATCTTATCGGTCATATAGGTGACCGTTTCCTCCGGCAGTTCGTCCACCAGCGGCGTGCGCACCACGGCGGGCGCGATGGCGTTGATGGTCACGCCGGTCTCGGCATATTCCTTGCCGAGCACCTTCACCAGGCCGATCAGCCCGGCCTTGGAGGTCGAATAGGCGAGCATGCCGGCATTGCCCTCCTTGCCGGAAATCGAGGCGACATGGAGAAGGCGGCCGTAACCGCGCTTGAGCATGCCGGGGAGGACCGCCTGGGAGACGATCAGCGCGCCGCGCACATTGATGTTCTGAACTTCGTCGAAATCCGCGAGATCGACATCGCCGCCGAGGACCGCCGTCTTACCGGTGATGCCGGCGCAGTTCACCAGGCCGGAGACCGCGCCCAATATATCCTCGACATGATCGAGGGCGCGCTTGGTAGCTTCGGGGTCGGTCACATCCATGGCGTAGGAACACGCCTTGCCGCCCGCCGCCTCGATGGCGCGCGCGGTATCCTCGGCGGCCTCGCCGTCGCGGTCGAGGCAGCCGATGGAGCCGCCCATGGCGCCCATCAGCCCGGCCGCCGCCTGGCCGATGCCGCTGCCGGCGCCGATCACGGCCACCGTATAGGGCAGGTCGTCGAAATATTGCAGCATGGCGCCCTCCGGTCCTACAGGCCGCGAAGCCAATCGGCCACGGCCTCGCCGATCTCGTCCGGCGAATCCTCCTGGATGAAATGATTGCCGGCAACGCTCACTTCGCTCACGTTCGGCCAGGCGCGGCAATGATCGGCGAGCGGCCCCTTTAGAATGGCACCGGGTTCCGCGTCGATAAAGAGTTTCGGCATTTGGCTCGCTTTGAGAAAGGCATCGTTGGCGCGCACGGTCTCGACCACCTCGGCGGGCTCGCCCTCGATGGGAATTTGCCTGGGCCAGGTGAGGGTCGGGCGCCGGCCTTCGCCCGGCTCGGCGAAGGGCCGGCGATAGACCGTCATCTCGGCCTCGCCGAGCTCGCGCAGGACCGAGCCCGGCAGCACGCGCTCGACGAAGACGTTTTTCTCGAGAACCATTTCCTCGCCGGCCGGCGAGCGGAAGGCCTGGAACAATTGCCGCGCCGCGTCGGGCCAGCCGTCCCAGCTCATCGGCGTGACGATGGTTTCCATGAAGGCGACCGCCTTGCCCGCGCTCTCATGCCGGCGCAGCCAGTCGAACGCCAGCGGCCCGCCCCAATCATGGGCGACGAAGGTCACGTTCTGGGTGACGCCGAGGGCCGCCAACAGGCCGTCGAGATAGGCGATGTGATCGGCCAGTGTGTAGCTCTCGGGCCCGGAATCGGGCAGCTTGTCGGAATCCCCCATGCCGATCAGATCCGGCGCGATGCAGCGCCCGAGCTCTTCCAGATGCGGCATCACATTGCGCCACAGATAGGACGAGGTCGGGTTGCCGTGGAGAAAGACGATCGGATCGCCCGCGCCGGCCTCCGCATAAGCCATGCGCCGGCCTTGCACCTCGGTGTAATTCTTGGAATAGCGCTCTTCGCTCGGAATCATCGCCTCGCTCCCGTTTTGATGGCGCCGGGATCAGGCGGTGTGAGGGGCGGCCGCCTTGACCTCCGCGCCGACATGAGATTCGAACTGGGTGAAATTATTGTGGAACCGCCCCACGAGATCGCTCGCCTGATTGTCATAGGCGCCCTTGTCGTTCCAGGTGCCGCGCGGGGTGAGCACATCGTTGGGCACGCCGGGGCAGGATTCCGGCACGTCGAGGCCGAAAGCCGGGTCGCGGCGGAGCGCGACCTGGTCGAGCGATCCGTCCAGCGCGGCGCGCAGGAGCGCCCGTGTGTGGGAGATTTTCATGCGCTCGCCGACGCCGAAGGCGCCGCCGGTCCACCCCGTATTGACCAGCCAGCAGCGCGCGCCGGAGCTTTCGATCCGGTTGCGCAGCATTTCGGCATAGACGGAAGGATGGCGCGGCATGAAGGGCGCGCCGAAG
>CAZPMO010000184.1:0-8035 GCA_964587515.1 uncultured Rhodospirillaceae bacterium
GCCCAATGGCGTGAAGGTCACGATAATGCTGGAAGAACTGCTGGCGCTCGGCTTCGAGGGCGCGGAATACGATGCCTGGCTGATCCGCATCAACGAAGGCGAACAATTCGGCAGCGGCTTCGTGAGCGCTAACCCCAACTCGAAAATCCCGGCGCTGATGGATCACAGCACCCAGCCGCCGACGCGCGTTTTCGAGTCCGGCGCGATCTTGATGTATCTCGCGGAAAAATTCGGCGCGTTGCTGCCGACCGATCCCGCCATGCGTCCGGAATGTCTTTCATGGCTTTTCTGGCAAATGGGCAGCGCCCCGTATCTCGGCGGTGGGTTTGGGCATTTCTACAATTATGCGCCCGAAAAAATTCAATACCCCATCGACCGTTTCACCATGGAGGTAAAGCGCCAGCTCGATGTGCTCGACCGCCATCTCGTCGATAATCGCTACATGTGCGGCGACGAATACACCATCGCCGACATTGCGATCTGGCCCTGGTATGGCGGGCTGCTGTTGAACCGGCAATATAATGCGGCCGAGTTCGTGGATGCCGAAACCTATACCCACGCCATGCGGTGGACGAAGGAAATCGATGCGCGGGAAACGGTCAAACGCGGGCGCATGGTCAATCGCGTCCGTGGCGAGCCTAGCGAGCAGCTTCGTGAACGCCACGACGCCGCCGACTTCGCCACCAAGACACAGGACAAGCTGGAAGCCGCGACCTGAAGGCGCTTAACCCGGAACAGCGCAAGCCAGCGTGCGCGCGCCGAGGGTCGTACCGCTATGGGACGGATATTACTCCGGCACCTCTTCGCCGGATCCGCCGAAGTCGGCCGGCAGGTCCTTGAACTTGGGCAGCCCGTCCTTCACGGCGACCGTCTTCGATCCGTAGAAGACATGCAGCGTCGGCTCATGAACCAGGTCCGGCACCACGTCCGGATAAATCTCCTCGAGACCGAATACGGGAAGATCGGTGAAGACGTGCCCGCCGCAGGTCTTGCAAAACTTGCGGAATGAGTTTTCGGTCTTGTTGAAGGTGGCGATGTTATCCTCGCTCTTGGTAACGCGCGCGCTGCCCGGCGGAAACATGGTGAAGGCGCTTACCGGCGCCGCCGCCCATCCGGTGCAATCGTCGCAGTGGCAATAACCCGCCACCGCCGGGTCCCCCGTGATCTCGAACTCGACGGCGCCGCAGAAACAACTACCCTGATAACGATTTGCCATTGCTCCCTCCCCTGGTCATTGCCTGTCCCGGCATGGTCGCAATTCAGTATGACCACACAAGCAATGGCTTTCAATCGAGCGTGGCTCGGCTCGAAGCGGCTTGGTACACCACCCCGCCCAGCAGCGCCTTCATATCGGCATCCGCGTTGACATCGTGCTGGACCCGGCGCTCTCGGCCCGAGGTAGATGCCGCTTTGATCGGGCAGCGTTCACACCCGCCTCTCTTGGCGATGTATTTAAGTATCACGCCATTGTGCGCGGCGCCCGATGTCCGGAACTCTTTTCCTGCGGGCAGATATACAGGTCCCTGCCCTTGTCATAGACAAACTCATCCCGGTTGAAGATTTCCTTCTTTGCCGGGCTCAAATCGCGGACGGGAACCTGGGGTTCGATTTTCTGATTGATGTGCCGGTCGAGCATTATGCTAGTCCCTTACCTCGCCCAGGCCCGGTGAAATTCTCCTCGAACGATACATGATTGTCGTTTTCAACTAACTCAAGATCTGATCTCGCCGAAACCTGTGGCAGGTTCGCTTGAATTGCTGTCCACTCTATAAATTCCTCGGCCGGCTGCGGACGTCCAAAATAAAACCCTTGCACTTCGTCGCATCCCCCGGCGCTCAGATACATGAACTGATCCTTCGTTTCCACGCCTTCCGCCACAACTTTCAGGTTTAGTGCGTGCCCTAGCTGTATGACCGCGCTGGTTATGGCCGCATCTTCCGGATCGGTGGTTAGATTCCTCACAAAAGACTGATCGATCTTTAACCTGCGGATCGGAAATCGCTTGAGATACGGGATGACCGTAATTGTCATTGATCGCTTTGAAATCGTCGAGATCCAGGAACATTAATCCGACAATCCGGTCGAGGCGTTGTGCATTTTCAATCGCCTCGTTGAGGCGATCGTGGAAATATTGACGGTTGGGGAGCCGCACACCAAGTACTCGTTTGTTAGTCGGAATGAGCGGATCAGTAGTCCATAGCGCAATTGCCGAAGGCAGCCGCTCCAGATCGCCATACCAGACCCGATGTCGGTCGTTACTATACCCTTGAGCTATAATTCACTAGTATATTAATAGAACTTAAAGCATAGGTAATTCAGCCTATTTTAACGGTACAACACTCTATAATAGAAGCAACGTCGCTACTGGGCGTCCGCTTTCGGGTATTGGCGGATCAATTGCCTAACCGGGACGCGGGCGGCCACCGACCCTAAATCAGATAGCGCGCGCCGATGGGGTAGCCCTTGGTCTCGCCGTCCTTGTGGTAGGTGGCGTGCAGGACGGTGCGATTATCGGCGACGACGACCTCGCCGGTGCCGTCGGGTTCGTGCCAGGGCTGTTCGAACACCACCCCGCCCAGCAGCGCCTTCATATCGGTGCCCTCGAACAGATCATAGCTGGCGCGCACGCCGCGTTCGGCGCGTGCGTCGCCGCCGCCGTTTTGGACATATTCAAGCCATGCGGCGAGATTGGCCATGAACAGGGTCGACGATGCGCGGCGGCCGCGCTGTTCGGCGTCGAACGGATCGCGGGTAAAGCACGAATACTGGTTTTCCGCCGTCGGACCGCGATCGGTATGGAACCTGAGATGGGGAAAGATGTTGCGGTGGAACTGGTTGCGCGCTTCACCCGCGATATGGGCGTTGCGAAACACTACGGGGCCGAAGCGTTCGACCAGGTCGCGCACCGTTCCGTCGAGCACCATGTCGAGCCCGTGGATGGCGATTTCCGCCGGATCATCGAAAGCGATCACCAGCCCGAAACGCGCGAGATCGAACCGGATGCCGGCCTGTTCGCAGGCGCTCGGCAGGCCGCGCGGCGCGGTGGCGCCGTATCGCCGCAGCAGATGTTCGCCATAGTCGGGGATCGCGATGCGGGCGTTGAACGGGATGCCCTGGAAGCGGCCGTCGATGGAGGACTTTGGATTTTGCCTCAGAGCGTCGAACAGGGAGGTTTCGAACAGAGGTGGACTTGTATCAGTGCGTGGGATCAAGAACGGCTCCCGCTTCACGTTGCAGCCTCCGCGCCTGGTGGTTGATCATGCCGTGCAGCGACGAGGCGATTTCGCCGATGTCCCTTTGCAACGGCGCCAGACGATGATCCTCGCCCGCCGCCAGAACCGGTTCCAGCGAAAACGTGGTCTCCGGATTGTCGACGTCGGAAAAACTAACCACCACCTGCCAGTTGCCGTTGAGCCGGCCGCTGCTCGTAAAATCCCTGAGGCCGTCGGCCAGCAACCGCACATAGACCATGGAATCGCAATAAAACCAGACCCGCGGCACTTTCCACAGTTTGCCGTCCGGCCCTAGATGCCCCTCGCAGGACCAGCAAGGCCGGAAGATGCCGAGCCGTTTCATCTCATAGACAAGCGGCACGATCAGCGGCTCGATCGGATAATTCTCCGGATCGGAGGACAGCGCCCGCGGCGCTTCGGCGCATTGCGGCGAACACGCGCACCGGCACCCGGCGGCGCCGCAGCTCGGGCATATTACCGTGCAGGTTTCCTCGCACACACGGCCGCGCACCCCGTCGACCATCACCGCTTCGGCAATGTCGGTGGCGAGCTCAAGTTGGCGGTCGGTGGACCCGTCGGGTCGCTGGATACGCATCACGCGTCTCTTGCCGTAAGACATCGGTACATAGATTGTCTCGGGCGGACCTGAATAACGAGTTAACACAATTCGCCTATTTCAATTATTCTATCTATTACATATCGATCGATATTCCTATCATCCTGTTAAATTTTCTTCATTTTACCCAGCTCGTTCCCACTCATCACCGGCTTGTATCGGGACAGGCCGGGTGCGATGCTAACGATCAAGGGAGGAATGGAATTGAGCCAGAGAATAACGCGCCCCAGGCGCAGCCTGCTGTTCGTGCCGGGGCTGCGGCCCGACCGCTTCGCGAAGGCGCTCGATGTCGGCACCGACATCGTTTGCGTGGATATAGAGGACGCCGTCGCGCTGCCCCGCAAGCAGGAGGCGCGCGAGCTCACCCTGCCTTTGTTCGCCGAACCCGCGCCCGATCATGTGGAAACCATGGTGCGCATCAACCCGCTGTCGAGCGAGGAAGGGCTGAAGGACATATTGGCGCTGCGGGACTGCGCCGCGCCGCCCAAGGCGCTGATGCTGGCCAAGCCGGGCTCGGCGGCCGAGATCAGGCTCTATGACGAGCTGCTGGGCGGCAACTGCGCCCATATCCGCTTCCATGTGATCATCGAATCCACCGACGGGCTGGCCAATGTCCAGGATATCGCCCAGGCCTCCGACCGCATCGATTCACTGCTGTTTGGCGCGGTCGACATGTCGGCCGATCTGCGCGCCGCGAAGACGTGGGAAACCATGCTCTATGCGCGCTCGCGCGTGGTCCATGCCGCGGCCCGCTTCGGCCACGACCTGCTCGACGTCCCCTGGCTCGATCTCGAGGATCAGGACGGACTTGCGTCGGAGGCCCGCGCCAGCAACGCGCTCGGCTTCACCGGCAAGGCCTCGATCCACCCCAAGCAGATCCCCATCATCAACGAAGTGTTCTCGCCGTCCGCCGACGAGGTCGCGCGGGCGCGCCGCATCATCGCCGAGTTCGAGACTAACACCACCGGCCTGCTGGTGGTCGACGGCGAACTGATCGAGCGTCCGGTGCTGCGCACCATGCACCGCCTGCTCGCCATTGCGGACCGGCTCGACGCGGGATAATCAGGTTTTTTTGGACCACCGCGTCTCGGGGATCTCGACCGGCGCGCCGTCGACGGTAATGGCCTCGACATTTTCATTATAGAAGCACATCAGATCCTTGATGCGCGGGCATTCGGGCGTCGGGTCGGGATAGCTCCAGACGATGTCGTCATGCATCTCGCCGCCGATCTCGGCCGACCAATAGATCGCGTTCCCCTTATAGGGACAGCCGGAGCGGGTCTCGCTCGGGCTCAGGAAATCCATGCGCACATCCTCGGCCGGGATGTAGTAGCGCGTCGGCATGCCGGTCTCGAACAGAAAATGGGCGCGGCTGCTTTCGGCCACCGTCTCGCCGCCCAGCACGACGCGCACCGGCCGCGAGGACGGCAGAATATCAATGCGCTTGTATGGGTCGCGGGCATGGACGAAGACCTCCTCGTCTTCCTCGTACCAATGATCCATGCGGTCCCAGTAGAACGCGGCGTAGCCGGCGAGCTCGGGCACCTCGTCGAACGGCGTCTGGTACGACCACATGGCGTTTTCCGCCTCGCTGCCGCCGGCCCGGATGGTCCAGTAGGACGCCTCGCCCTTGAACGGGCAGAAGCTGGTGTGATCGGTGGGCGTCATGAGATCGGTGCGCACGTCGGCGAGCGGGAAGTAATAGACCGTATAGTGGCGGGTCTCGTACATCAGCATCGCGCGGGTGGTGTCGACGATGGTCTCGCCGCCCAGCATCACGCGCACCCGCTTCGGGCTCGGCTCCAGGCGAACCTGATAATCGGGCGCCTTGGCGAATCCCGGTGATTTCCCGGCCGTCGCGACCTCGGTCATGATGTTGTCCTCCCCGTAACTGCCGGCCACCAGTTTCGCGCCGTTTTGGCCTAGACGCAATTGTCCACGCCAAAGGTTGCCTCTAAACTTCCTCCCAACAGGGAGACACGCGATGGCGGATGCATTGGAGAGACCGGATACCGAACGGTTCCGACTTCGGCGGTTCATCGACCGGCTGGTTCAGGCCGGCGAGGTCGATGTGCGCGACGAGGCCATGGAACTCGGCGACCTGGCGGCGGCGCTCGACGGCAACGAAAAGGCCGTTCTGTTCCGCAAGGCGGGCCCCGAGGAAGCGGAGCTGGTGGGCAATGTGGTGGCCAGCCGCAACCGCCTCGCCATGGCGCTGGATGTGGACCCCGACGGGCTGCGCCAGGAGGTTCTGCGCCGCCTTGCGACGCCCCAGGACGTGGTCGAGATCGACGCCGCGGCGGCGCCCGTCCAGGAAGTCGTGCTGACCGGCGCGGACGCCGACCTCACCCGCTTCCCCATCCATCTACAGCACGGCCGCGACGGCGGCCCCTATATCTCGGCTTCGCTCGATTACGCCGTCGACGAGCGCACCGGCTGGACCAATACCGGCTGCCGGCGGTTGATGCTGCGCAACCGCCACGAGACCGGCATCGACCTTCTCGCGCCGAGCGATCTGAAGGCGATCTATGAGGCCCGCGCCGCCAAGGGCGAACCTCTGCCGGTCAGCTTCACCGTCGGCGCCCACCCCGCCGATCACATGGCGGGCACCATGCGGGTGCCCATGGATGAGCTGGAACTGCTGGCCCGACTGCGCGGCGCGGCGCTGCCCGTGGTGAAATGCGTCAGCAACGACATCCGCGTCCCGGCCGACGCCGAGATCGTCATCGAGGGCTATCTCGACGAGCGCGGTCATGTGGAATCCGAAGGCCCCTACGGCGAATTCCTCGGCTATTACGGCGTGATGAAACAGAACCCGCTGTTCCACGTCACGGCTATTACGATGCGCGGCGACGCGCTGTTCCAGACCTCGACCATCGGCGGCAAGACCATGGCCCAGACCGACACCGCCAACCTCGGCGCGCTGCGCACCGAGGCCACCGTGTGGCGGGCGCTGGAGACCGCCATCCGCGAGCCGGTCGCGGTGTGCGCCAACCCGGCCAATGGCGGCGCGTTCAACGTGCGCATCTCCATGCGCCCGCGGGTGCCGGGCGAGGCGCGCAACGCCATCTCGGCCGCCATGGCGAGCCAGGCCAATTGCAAGAACGTGTTCGTGGTCGATGACGACATCGACGTCTATTCCGATCAGCAGATGGATTGGGCGCTGGCCACCCGCTTCCAGCCCGACCGGGACCTCGTGGTTCAGTCGGGTTTCCGTACGCTGGACGGCGGGCGCACCGGCGCCAAGGCGGGCTACGATCTGACCCTGCCGCTGGGGCCGCGCCGGCTCGAACACACCATCCCCGCGCCGCCCGAATTCGGAGAAGCGAGCTTCGAGTCCGTGCGCGCCGCGCTCGAGGACGGGCCGAAGAATTTCGGCGAACTGATGGAAGGCGTCGGCAGCCGCGACGGGCGCGAGGTCGCCCTCGCCCTCGACGAGGTCCGCCAGGAAGGCCGCCTCGACCGTGAGCCGGACGGCGCCTATTTCCTGAATGGAGGCTGAGCCGTTATGACCACGGGCATCGGCCAGCCGGTCCGGCGCGTCGAGGACGGGCGTCTCCTGACCGGGCAGGGTCATTATTCCGATGACGCCAACCTCGCCGGCCAGGCCCATGCGGTGGTGCTTCGCGCGCCCCACGCCCATGCCCTTATCCGGGGCATCGACACCAGGGCCGCCGCCGCCGCGCCGGGGGTCCTCGCGGTGCTGACGGCGGCGGATGCCGGCGCCGACGGCGTGAACGTCCTCAACCATGTGGCCAACACCGCCGATGCGGTCGAGCCCAAGAACCCGTCCTTCGTGAACCGTGACGGCGCGACGCCGCTGGACACCAAGCAACCGGTGCTGGCCGGCGACAAAATCCGGCTGGTCGGCGAGGGCGTGGCCCTGGTGGTGGCCGAGACTGTCGCCCAGGCGCGCGACGCCGCCGAATTGATCGTGGTCGATTACCAGCCGATCGCGGCGGTGACCGACGCCATGGACGCCATCGCGCCGGATGCGCCGGCGCCCTGGGAGTCGGCGCCCGGCAATATCTGTCTCGACGCCGAGCGCGGCGACGAGACCGCCACCGAGGCCGCCTTCGCCGACGCCGCTCACGTGGTCGAGATGGATTTGGTCAACAACCGCATCATCAACTGCCAGATGGAGCCGCGCGCGGCGGTCGCCGAATATGACGCGGCCGGCGCGCGC
>CAZPMO010000184.1:8045-9781 GCA_964587515.1 uncultured Rhodospirillaceae bacterium
CCCACCACCCTGCATGTGGGTAGCCAGGGCGCCAACCGTCTGAAAATGACACTTGCGGCCACGCTGGGGGTGAAGCCCGCGCAGATCCGCGTGATAACCCGCGATGTCGGCGGCGGCTTCGGGCCCCGCAACATGCTGTACCCGGAATATGTGCTGGTCGCGTGGGCGGCCAAGCGGCTGGGACGGCCGGTGAAATGGACGGGCGACCGGGCGGAATGTTTCCTGACCGATTTCCAGGGCCGCGATCTGCACACAAGCGCCGCGCTGGCGCTTGACGCGGACGGAAGATTCCGCGCCATGCGGGTGGTGCTGCACTCCAATATCGGCGCCCACACCATCGCCTATGTCTCGCTGTCCAACGGCTCGCGGCTGGTGACCTCGCTCTACGACATTCCGATCGGCCATGGCCGGTTCGTGGGCGTGCTGACCAACACCGCGCCGACCGCGCCGTTCCGGGGGGCGGGCCGGCCGGAGGCCATGTTCGTCCTCGAACGGCTGATCGACACCGCCGCCGCCGAGTTGGGCATCGACCGGGTCGAGCTGCGCCGCCGCAACCTGATCCCGGCGGACGCCCTGCCCTACACCACGCCCATGGGGCTGACCTATGATTGCGGCGAATTCGAACGCGGCATGGACATGACGCTGGCGCTGGCCGACTGGGACGGCTTCCCGGCGCGCCGCGCCGAGGCGCGCGCGCGCGGCCGACTGCGCGGCATCGGCCTCGCCAACTACATCGAGGCGCCGGTCGGCGCGCCCATGGAGCGCGCGGAAATCCGCGTCGATCCGGCCGGGCGCGTCGACGTCATCGTCGGCACCCAGTCCCAGGGCCAGGGCCACGAGACCAGCTTCGCCCAAGTGGTCTCCGAATGGCTCGGCGTGCCGTTCGACGCGGTCCGCGTCATCACCGGCGACACCGACGTGGTGAAGGCCGGCGGCGGCACCCATTCCGACCGCTCCATGCGGCTCGCCGGTTTCGTGATGGTCGAGTCCTCGAACCAGATTATCGCGAAGGGGCGCGAAGCGGCGACAGAGCTGCTGGAGGCCGCCACCGAGGATATCGTCTTCGCCGACGGACGCTTCACGGTCGAGGGCACCGACCGTTCCGTCGGCATATTCGAGGTGGCGGAAACAACCGAACTGGACGGGGAATCCGATTTCTGGGGCCGCATCCCCGCCTACCCCAACGGCTCGGCGGTGTGCGAGGTCGAGGTGGACCCGGAGACCGGCGCAATTGAGGTGGTCGCCTACGCCACCGTCGACGACGTGGGCCGCGCCATCAACCCGATGATCGTGCACGGCCAGACCCACGGCGGCATCGCCATGGGAGTCGGCCAGGCGCTGTGGGAAGACGGGGCGTATGATCCCGAAAGCGGCCAGTTGATCGCCGGCTCCTACATGGATTACGGCATCGCCCGCGCCGACGGCCTGCCGTCGTTCAAGGTCGACCTAAACGAGGTGCCCACCGAGGGCAACCCGCTGGGCGTGAAGGGCGGCGGCGAAGGCGGCACCACCCCGGCCCTGGGCGCGACCATCAACGCCATCGTCGATGCGCTGTCGGACTACGGAGTCCGCGATATCCGAATGCCCGCCACCCCCGAACGCATCTGGCGCGCCATGCGGGTGGGGTCGGCCTAGCTCCCCTCCCTCTCACCCCGGACTTGATCCGGGGTCCAGCGATTTCAGGGGGAAAGGCTGTGTCAGATAACACCGCTCCCGCGCCAACACCGCTGGACCCC
>CAZPMO010000185.1:0-9673 GCA_964587515.1 uncultured Rhodospirillaceae bacterium
GCAGCTGATCTCGCCAAGGTTTATAATGGCAGCGCTCCGAGTGAGTATCGCGATCCAAAAGAGTTTTTCGCCCGCACCTATTTGACCGACGGCTTGCGCACTTTGTTACAGCGAGCTGCAAAGCGATTGTCAGGCAACGGTGGAGACCCAGTTGTCGAACTGCAAACCAACTTTGGCGGCGGCAAGACCCACTCCATGCTGGCGCTTTACCATATCGCTGGTGCCACAAATGCAAAAGATCTGCCTGGTGTAGATCAACTTCTTGAGGAAGAAGGCTTAACCATTCCAAAGGATATCAATCGTGCTGTTCTGGTAGGTACATCCAGAGGCCCGCATGACGTGATCGTAACAGATGACGGACTGGAAATTCGTACCACCTGGGGGGAGATGGCGTGGCAGTTGGGTGGGAAAGCTGGTTTCGACCTCGTAGCGGATTGCGACAAAAGCGGGATTGCGCCAGGCTCTAACCTTCTGGAAAAGCTTTTCAAGAAATACAGTCCCTGTCTAATTCTCGTTGATGAATGGGTCGCTTATCTGCGTCCGATTTATAAGGCCGATGGGTTGCCCTCCGGCTCGTTCGACGCAAACCTGAGTTTCGTTCAGGCCCTGACAGAGGCCGTAAAAGCTTGTCCTGATGCCCTGTTAATGGCTTCGCTCCCAGCATCTCAAATTGAAGTCGGTGGCGACGGGGGTCAAGAAGCGCTCGCCCGCCTGAAACAAACGTTCAGCCGCGTTGAATCTTCATGGCAACCAGCCACGTTGGAGGAGAGCTATGAGATTGTGCGCCGTCGCTTGTTTAAAGAAGTGACAAGCGACATGGCTCCACACAAGGACAACACGCTCAAACAGTTCAACAAGCTCTACCGTGAAAACACCGACACGTTCCCAACAGGATGTGATGGCGAGGAATACAGACGGAAGCTAGAGAAAGCCTATCCAATTCATCCAGAGCTTTTTGATCAGCTGTATGAAACATGGGGGGCTATTGAGAAATTCCAGCGCACGCGTGGCGTCCTCCGCCTTATGGCACAGGTCATCCACCAGCTTTGGATGGATAACGACAAATCGATCATGATCATGCCCGCAAGCGTGCCCGTTAGTTCGCCGCGCGTTGAACCGGAATTGGTGGACTACCTCTCGCAGAATTGGCGAGCGATTATTTCCAGCGATATTGATGGCACACAATCCACACCTTTCCAGATCGATCAAAAGTCGCCAAACTTGAACAAAGTATCCGCCACTCGGCGTGTTGCTAGAACCTTGTTCCTTGGTTCTGCACCAGAAACAGGTTCAAATAATCCAGGGCTTGACGACAAGCAGATCAATTTGGGCGTCGTGCAGCCGGGCGAAAAACCTGCAACGTTTGGCGACGCCCTGCGTCGCCTCTCAAATGTCGCCAAGTTCATGCACAGCGATCTTGGGCGCTATTGGTACTCAATTAAACCAGGGCTCAATCGTTTGGCAGCTGAGAAGGCTGATCAAATTGAAGAGGAAATGGTTTCAGTCACCATCGATAACCATCTTTCAAAATACATCAACGGGATTGCTGACCGGGGTGGTTTCGACACCGTCCATTGCGCTCCGGGTTCTTCTGCAGATATTGCAGATGAAGCTGGTGGCGTTCGAGCCGTTGTCTTAGGGGTTCAAAGCTCACATGAAAGTGGCAAATCGAATTCGTCTGCATATGCCGAGGCTAAAGATATCTTGATGAATCGAGGTAGCGCACCACGTGTCTACCGAAACACGCTTGTTTTCATCGCTTCAGACACCAAGCAGTTAGACAACCTAAGACAGGCCGTGCGCATGGCTCTGGCCTGGGAAGGGATCGTTGCAGAAACGGAACGCCTTGATCTAACCCAAAGTGATGCCGCTCGCGCTAAAGCCAAGCTTGACGAAGCCAAGGATACGCTGGCAACCCGCCTGCGCGAGGCTTGGTGCTGGCTCATATACCCAGCGCAATCGAGCGCACATGAAGACATACAATTCGTTCAGGGTAAACTGACGGCCCAGGACAACCTTTTGGTCAGGGCAACCAAGAAGCTTGTCACTGAGGAAGCATTATTCCCTGAAATCGGCCCAATCCGATTAAACAGAGATCTTGAAAAATACATTTGGCAAGACAATCCGCATCTGAAGCTTTCCGATCTCTGGGAATACCACAACAAGTTTGTTTACCTTCCCCGACTAAAAGATCGATCCGTGCTAAGCAAATCTGTATCCAGCGCAATTTCACAAATTACGGCTGGACCATTTGCTTACGCTGAAGGGTACGATTCAGACGCAAAAACCTATGAGGGTTTGATCATAGAACTCGGACAAAGCGTATCTGTCGTCATAGACGCGCGAAGCGTAATCGTCCTTGCCGATGTGGCTGATCAAAACCGCCCCGCACCAAATCAGCCCAATGACGACACGGGCAAAGATGGGATTTCAGATGATGACACAGCTGGACCAGGAGTCGGCCCGACACCAACCCCCGCAGACGCACCTACAGGGAAGTTCTCCCCACCCGATTTCAGGGCACGGTCATGCTCTCTTCAGATAGGCCGTCCCGCGACATGCATCAGATCGTCGAGGCCGTCATTGAGCACCTAACAACAATTCCAGGGGCAACCGTAGAGTTAAAGCTGGAAATTGATGCAGATGCGCCAAGTGGCATCAACAAAAGCAAGGCCCGAACGATCGTGGAAAATGCAAATACGCTTGGGTTTATCGATAAGGAACTGGGGTAAATGGCTGTCTGTTTAAAATGCAACAAGCCCAGTTAGACCTTGTAGATCGTTTGTTAAAAATCAAATTTGAGCAGTGATTAATGACAATTGAGGGAGACAA
The DNA here is from genome assembly GCA_964587515.1 of uncultured Rhodospirillaceae bacterium. Classification (GTDB taxonomy): domain Bacteria; phylum Pseudomonadota; class Alphaproteobacteria; order MPNO01; family MPNO01; genus CAZPMO01. The sequence goes on from CAZPMO010000185.1 coordinate 2,833, forward strand.
CTGGCAACCGGGCATGCAAGTCCGCCTTATCCACAATCCCCTTAGGATTGGGATGCTGACGGATGCCGAGCCCAGAGTCAGAAAGAACCGCAAACTCTACCAAGTCCGTTTCCCAGACCAAGTCGATCGCGTCTACGAGGACCAACTAGAGCGTTTGCCAGAAGAGAGGATGAACCCACTAGATCTTCTCGCCGACGGAAAACTCGGCACCCCAAATGATCTACGACGCACGCTTACTCATGTCAGGCTCACTGGACGCCTTGCTGACATTATTTACAGCATGGAAGCCACCAATACGGATTTCTATGCTTACCAATTTAAGCCGGTTTTGAAGCTTCTTCAGACACCCACAAACGGACTTTTGATTGCCGATGAAGTTGGCCTGGGTAAAACCATCGAAGCGGGCCTGATTTGGACTGAGCTTCGGAGCCGCTTCAATCTCAAGCGCTTCGTTGTCCTCTGCCCTGCGGCTTTGAGAGAGAAGTGGCGCGATGAGCTCACCAATAAAATGGGCCTCTCGCCGCAGATCTGCGATGCCAAAGAGATGTTGCGCATCCTCAAAGACGATCAGGCACACGCCAAAGGTTTTGCCATAGTCGCCAGCACCCAAGGCCTGCGTCCCCCGAGAGGGTGGGACGACGAAGACGAAAAAACATCGAATGCAGCACAGCTCGCTCGTTTCCTCCAATCCATGGAAAGCGAGGAACGCTTGTGCGATTTGCTTGTGGTTGACGAGGCGCACCACATGCGAAATCCAGAAGCGCAAACGAATTCTCTTGGGCAGCTGATGAGGGCCGTTTCTGAGTACCTGGTACTTCTGACCGCAACCCCAATCCACAATTACAATCGTGATTTATACTCACTTCTGAACCTTCTCGATCCAGACACGTTCAGTCGGCATGAAGATCTTGTTGAAATTCTGTCCGCCAATGAACCTCTCGTTCGTGCCCGAGACCTAGTCCTGTCAGGCTCGGCAACTGAAACGGAATTGGTAGAGATATTAGAGACAGCGGGTCGAAACCGCCTTCTCCAAGGCAACCGGCAACTCGAAACCCTTCTCAAGGGCTTGACGCCAAGTTCACTTCAATCTTTCACAGAGAAAAGCCGTATCGCGCACCGCCTAGAAACCATCAATCTCCTTGGTCATGCCATTACCAGGACTCGCAAGCGCGATGTCAAAGAATGGCGTGTCGTTCGTGACCCGCAGCCAGAGTTCATCGAAATGACAGAGGTCGAACGGGATTTCTATGACCTCGTCACAGATATTGTCATCGACTATTCACTAGACCGGGACATCAACGAAGCTTTTCTTCTCGTCACGCCTCAGCGGCAGATGGCCAGCTGCATGCCTGCTGCTTTGAAGTCCTGGAAAGAGCGCCGCATGGAAATCCCGGAAGACCAACTTTCTGGGACAGATGCTGACGAGAACAAAAAAGGCAAGCTTGGGCCTCTCACCACGAGGCTTGTAGAGCGTTCAACTGAATTCGTAGACCTCGATGAACTCATCGAGAACGACAGCAAGTACAATCGCCTTTGCGACATGCTCGAAGCTTATTTTGAGCTACACCCAAAAGCCAAGGTCATCGTTTTCTCTACGTACCGAGGAACCCTTGCCTATTTGGATCAACGCTTAAATGAAGACGGCATTTCGACCATCGTTCTTCAAGGCGGAGGAACCCGGACAAAAGACGACATCATCAAAGAGTTTCGTTCTCCCCAAGGACCGAGTGTGCTGTTGTCCTCGGAAGTCGGCGGAGAGGGCGTTGACCTTCAGTTCTCATGGGTGGTTGTGAACTATGACCTGCCTTGGAACCCCATGCGTGTTGAACAGCGTATTGGTCGTGTTGATCGTCTTGGGCAGGAGTCAGACAAGGTCCTGGTTTGGAACCTCTTCTACGCCAACACTGTCGATGCGCGCATCTACCAAAAGCTCTATGACAAACTGGACCTTTGCCGAAATGCCTTAGGTGACTTTGAGGCCATCCTCGGTGAAAAAGTCCAAGAATTAACCCGTGATCTGTTGACCGGCCATTTGACTGCCGAGCAGCAAGAAGAGCGGATCAATCAAACGGCTCAAGCCCTTGAGACCCTAAAACAAGAAGAAGCGCAGCTCGAATCGGAAGCCGCGCACCTTGTCGCCTATGGGGACTACATCCTCCAACAGGTCCAGGCAGCCCGTGATATGAATCGCTGGATCAACGGCGGAGATCTTTACACTTACGTCACGGACTTCCTCAATATTCATTATCCCGGTTACGTGCTGAAGGAAAAGGACGCTACCAATTTTGAATTTGAGCTCTCGCTTACAGCACATGCCAAGCATGATCTGAACGAGTTTATGCGAGTGAATAATCTCGCCGGACAAACTCGACTGACCCAAGCGGCAACCTCAACCACCCCCTGTCGATTTGAAAACCGTGTTCTCGCCGGTGCCAGATCGCGAACAGAGTCGATCTCGCAATTCCACCCACTCGTTCGCTTCATCAGCAACAAAATATCGGAAACCGCAACGCAAGTGCGCCCCGCAGTTTCGGTCAAAATACAATCTTCTCACCTAGATGGGGCAATTGCACCTGGGGTCTACGTCCTTGCGGTATCCCTTTGGTCAGTTCAAGGGCTCCGTGACGTGGAAAAACTCGTTTATGAAGCAATCGACATAGCAGCACCCGAGGACCTTCTTGGGGAAGATAAGGCCGAACTGCTTGCAAGCGGCTGTGCAGCCCACGGAGAGCTTTGGCTAGAAGCCAAAAATGAGTGCGATTTCCAACTGGCTCATCAGCTGGCCAATGACGTTCTCTTGGGCACGCTCGATGAACTGTTCGACCGTTTCGTCGAAGAGGAAAGCGCGCAAAATGAGGACCGCGCGGACATCCAAACACGCAATCTGGAGCGCCACATCGAGAAACAACGAGAAACCATTCTCAACACGATTGAGAAACTAAAAAGAACAGGGAAAACAAAACTAATCCCTGCCAACGAAGGACGGTTAAAAGCACTGGAAGAACGCTATGAACGCCAGAAAATCGCAATCGATTCTAGGCGCACCGTCAATTCCCGCCCCGAAGATATCTGCGTATCGGTAATTTCAGTGGTTTAAGGAGATATGGACGGTGGGAAAAGGTAGATTTGGATCATTGTTCGAGGGCATCCTCAGCAAATCACCCGATATGGCCGATAAATTAAAGAACATGGCCAAAGGGAATGGCGACGCGCCTTCGAAGGAAGCTACGCCAGAGAAAGCTAGACCGGAAGATGCCGAGGCCAAGAAGCCTTCTCCAAAGAAGCCCCCCATCGACCGAATGGCCAATGTGGTGGTGGAAAAGAAAAGCATTACGCCAAGGGTTCGTGCAAAACCGGCAAAGCCAAAGCCGATCAGCAAGCCTGCAAAAAAGCAAAACCGAGTAAAGGCTAAACACACGATCTCTGGCAGCTCGAACAAAGCCACACCGTCTTATCCAGATCGCTTTTTCGATAGCATTCCCGAGAATGCCCACCAATTCGGCCTGAACGATGGCTCGCAAATCTTAGACGTCGTCATTGGCTTGGACTTTGGGACGTCATCGACAAAAGTGGTGGTCCATGCTCCCAATTACGCTGGCAACCCAGCATTTGCCATTCCATTTGGTCAGTTTGCACATGACAGCCTTGACTATCTCTTGCCCACGAGGCTTGCCGTAAACAGCAATGGCAGCTGTAGCCTGTCGCCCGAAGCTGGTGCTGCCATACTCACCGATATCAAGATCACTTTAATGAGGTCCCCTCATGGCTCGGTAGAGGTCATCGGCGAAGCGCCCTCTGCTGCGACACCCATGACCGTGACTACCGCCTATTTAGCCCTTGTCTTGAGATACGTCCGAGGTTGGTTTCTTGCCCACAAAAAATCCATCTTCCAAGACTTTAAGATCAATTGGGCGGTAAACCTCGGTTTACCTGCAGCCATCGATGACGACCCGAATCTTCGGGAGACATTTGATCTGGCTGGCAAAGCCGCTTGGTTGATATCGAGAAAACCCGGCCCAATCACATTGAACGACGCCTACCGAGCCATAGAAGACATCAAACACTCACGGTTCAAGGAAGACGACCTTCCATGGGATTTTGAGCTCGTACCTGAAGTCATTGCTGAAGTAACTGGTTACGCTCGATCGGAATTTAGGAACGAGGGCTTGCATTTTCTGGTCGACGTTGGGGCGAGCACATTGGATGTGTGCGCCTTTGCCCTCAGAGATAACGAAGGGGACGATCACTTCACCATTTACACTGCGGAAGTTGCTCTGCTTGGCGCACAGAGGCTGCATCAGGCACGCATCGATGGTGCCAAAAAAGCAACAACTGAAAGTGCGGCACAGCTTTTTGATGCTCGAGATCCCCTCAGTCTCATACCGAACGATCTGACAACTTATGTACCCGACGGTCAGCTCGTCGTCGAGGGCGTGGATCGCGCCAATATGGCGTTTGCGAAGGACAGCAGCAATGCCGTTCATAAGACGATATGGCATACGCGAAAGAAGCGGGATCCCAATTCCCCGAGATGGTCAGAGAACCTTCCAATTTTCGTGTGTGGCGGAGCGCGAGCGATCGATCTTTATGAACAGGCGATCCACGGAGTTGAGGCATGGGTGCATCGCTTCATTCCCTCCTGCCCTGGAATACGGGTTATCCCCCTCCCAAAGCCTACATCCCTTGAGGCAAATATCGACGATGCTGATTACCATCGTCTGGCAGTCGCTTGGGGGTTAAGCCACGAACCTCATAATATTGGCGAGTGGGATAGACCCAGCGAAATTGATGACATCCCGCCCCCGCGCAAAGTGGACATATCAGATCGCTTCATCGGCGCTGAAATGACGTAGGGGTTGGAAATGCACGACATTGATATGCATGAAGTCACTGATGAGTTTGCCGCGTGTTGGCAGGCTGCTGGACGGCATCTGCAGTCTCAAACACACGACGGCCAACTGAGCTGGCTAAAGGCTAATTTAAACCCGCCATTCCTTGAGCACCTATCGTTCAGGATGGGAAACCAGCTTTTCTATGTGCGTATTGATGACGTCGAGGGCGATGTTCAGGGGCCAGGAAATCCAAATGGATTTAGAACGATAGCCAATGGCTGCAATGGCCACGCCTGTCGTCTGCCAATGCGCCTAAATGGAGCGGTCTGGGAGCCTACTGAACCTGGTTGGAGCTTAATCGACGATACGTCGGATAAGCTCATCAATCCAATAGATCTAGTTTCGGACGAAAAGCTTGAGATGACAGACTGGGAGGTCCACGACTTCGCTGTTCAAGTCGTTCGGGACTACATCACGGACAAGCTTGGCCACCAGTTGATGTCGTCTCAAGGCAACCCGAGCGTGGACCCATCAATTTGGTTTGTTGGTGAAAACGGACCCGAATGGGTCGTGGTTCGCTCAGATCGTTTTCCGACAAAAGATGCCAAACGACCTGAGAACCTACCTGACATTGCCGCTAACTGCGCAAAGCTGAGTAATGTCGGGCACTTTGCATCCGTCACTTTTGCAAATTCAGAAGACGCCTTTGACCCAACCGGCGGCGTGCCCGCACTTCCGCTATGGCGTGGATACGGCGTATTTATTCGCTTCGAGGGCCTTGAAACAATAGCCCTAACCTAACAGCAGACAACAAAGGACAAACAAAAATGGAAAAGACCATCCAACGGGTCGAAATCAACACCAACTACGGCACGTCGATATTCTGCCCGTACTGTGGTCAGAAAGTCTCAAACACCGAAGCTGGAGAAGCGGGTGAGGAGTGGGTCAATCCGTGTCCTCACACACTTTTTGTCGCCCACGATGAAGGTTTTGAGTATCGCAGCGCGCGGTTCAACAATCAGCTCGGCCTCCCTGAAGACGACGACGATATCGAGCTTCCAGAAAAAGGCATCGATGGCCTTACCGATCAAGCTTCCGCTGAAGACGCCGTAAAATTTGCCGCCTATGTCGGTCCGCCCTCGTTTTTTGGCTCCTATGTCGGATTTTCGTCTCAACCAGATGACGAGAAATAAATCTGAAAGGTCAAAAAATGAGCGGAATAAAGGTCGTCGACAGCATTGAGCAATCCACGATGGCTAGCAGCTGGACAGAGTATCTTTGCCTGCACAGATCACCGGGGACTCATTGGATACTGGACATTCGTGGCTTTGAAGTTGTCGGTGAAACTCACGAATATGAGGATGAAGATGGCGAACTCCCAGAGACGATAGACGGATGGGATGTCGTCGGCAGCGAAGACGGACTGGTGATTGTCAATAATTTGGTTTTGCACTCCGATGCATATCCGGCTTACGAGTTCGACAAATTTAACGCCGAAAAATTCGAAGAGTTGTTTGGCGTTGAGAATTCCGAATGGTGCACAGAAGAAACAAAAACCAAAATCCGTGAGGCCATATTAAGCTACGCAGGATAAGCACAAAGGCAACCGACCTGCCTACTTCGTCCGGCCTGCGAATTTTTCAGCTGTGCGCATCGCACCAAGGCCCAAAAGCGATAGGAGCACGGTGACCAGCGTCTCTGTGCCGGTCAGTTCCGGCAGCGCCGTCGCATGCGGGAAAAAGTTGACCGTCAACCAGGTCAGCATATCGAACAAGATGAAGTGCCACAGAAGCGCGAACCCACAGACCCAGCCGATAAAGGGGCGCCAACCCGCAACGAAGATGGAACGGTGACCAGCCTCAACCTTATTGAGCTCAATCTGGGCCAAACTAGGCTTCATCATCAGCTTAGCTTTGATTAACTGGGCGGCCTGCTTTTCCTCATCGGTTTCAACAGTATCGTGCAATGGGCCGATGCTGGCCACCGGCTCGACGTCGAATGGTGTCGTG
>CAZPMO010000186.1:0-9648 GCA_964587515.1 uncultured Rhodospirillaceae bacterium
AGCCGATTCGACGGAATCTTAAATCCGATTCAAACTAAACGGGCGATGCTCTAGAGTACTTTAATTCGACGGAAACTCCGAAAGATCGGGCGGCGTACCGTCCGGCCTCTTCAAAATTTCGCTCTCCGGCTCGCCGGCATGGTAGCGCGCGGCAAGATCGTCCGGATTGAACGTGATGCCGATCGGATTGGCCGCGAATTCGCCGTTCTCGAAATATTCCGCGAACCGGTCCTCCGGCACGTTGTCGACCTGAAGCTCGACCTGGTTCTTGTCGGGATCGAAATAGTACATGGACGTGGTCGGGCCATGGTTGATGGTGAATTCGGGCGTGATGTCGAGATCTTTCAGGCGCTCATAGGTATGAACCAGGTCGCCGAGCCCGCCATAGGTAAAAGCCATGTGATGAAGACCGACATGGCCGTCGGCGTGGTCCTTCAGCCCCGGCATGCCGATAATCGCGATCCGGTGATGCTCCTGGTCATAGGTCAGAAAGACGATCTGGCCCGCATCGCACATGGGTTCGGCCTCGAGCACGGTGCCGTACCAGTCCGCAAGCGCCGCGACCCGTTCCGGCTGGGTCCTGAGCACGAGATGGGCGAGCTTGGCTGGCGCGACACGGCCGCGCGCCTTGGCGGTTTCCGGCAGTTTTGCGACGAGCGTCATGATGCTTCCCTCCATTTGGCGAACCGCGACTATATCGTTAGTCGATAGCGCAAGGCGAGCGATTTCAAAGCCCGCGCGAGATGATCTCTTTCATGATCTCGTTGGTGCCGGCATAGATCCGGTGGATCCGGCTGTCGGCCCATAGCCGCGCGATCGGGCTTTCCCACATATAGCCGCTGCCGCCGTGAAGCTGGAGGCAGGCGTCGAGCACCTTGTCCTGCATTTCGGTGACCCAGAGCTTCGCCATCGCGGCGCTGCGCATGTCGAGCTGTCCTTGATGACGCAATTCGATGCAGCGGTCGACGTACACGCGCCCCACCTGGATCTCGGACGCCAGTTCGGCCAGCGTGAAGCGGGTGTTCTGGAAATCGAACACGGTCTGCCCGAACGCCTTGCGGTCGCGGGTATAATCAACGGTCATTTCGAGCGCCGCCTCGCAGGCCGCCATCGCTCGCACCGCGACGATCAGCCGCTCCTGGACAAGCTCGCTGGTCAGCAGCCGCCAGCCCTCGCCTTCTTCACCGATCAGGTTGGCGGCAGGCACGCGTAAATCCTCGAAAAACAGCTCGGCGGTATCGGCGGCCTTGAGTCCGATTTTTTTCAGCGTGCGGCCCTTGATGTAGCCGGGGCTGTCGGCGTCCACCAGTAAAATGCTGATCCCGCGCCGCGCCGGTCCGTCCTTGTCGGTGCGCACCGCCAACAGGATCAGATCGCCCTTGATGCCGTTGGTGATGAAGGTCTTGGCGCCGTTGACGACGTAATGATCGCCGTCACGCACGGCGGAAGTGCGCAGCGCGAGAAGATCGCTGCCGCAATCGGGCTCGGTCAGCCCGATCGAGCCGATCGCCTCGCCGCTCGCCATGCGCGGTAGCCAGTGACGCTTGAGGTCTTCGGAGGCGAAGCGCACCAGATAGGGCGCGACGATACAGGAATGGAGATCGAAACCCGGACCCGAAAATGTCGAGCGACCGAGCTCCTCCAGCACGATTGAATCGTATAGGAAATCTCCACCCGGCCCGCCATATTCCTCCGCCACGCCGCAGCACAGCAGCCCCGCCGCGCCGGCCTTCAGCCATACTTCGCGCGACACCTTGCCGTTTTCCTCCCATTGGTCGTGGTGGGGCGCGATTTCTTCCTCGATGAAGCGCCGGACACCGTCGCGGAACAGCTCGTGCTCGGGCTCGAATATCGTGCGCGGGATGCCGAGGACGTCTTCGCCAACGCGTCCCGTCGGAGCCGGTGTATCAGTCATTTTTCCCTCACAGCCCGTATAGGGCGCGCGCATTGTCGAACAGGATCTTGTCGATCACATGCGGCGGCACGCGGCCGTCGTCGCGCAGCTTGCGCAGCGCCTCGATCTCGGTCGCGGTGTCGGCGTGGCCGTAATCGGTGCCGATCACCAGCGTGTCCTCGCCGGCATAGCCAAGCACGTAATCGAGATCGTCCGTGACCTGGCAGGCGACGAAAATATTGTTCTCCGCCAATATGTTCCTGGACATTTCGACGCCGCGACGACGAAAGCGAATGCCGATATCGTTCAGCAGATAGGGGATCCACTGGGCGCTGACCTCGACGAAGCCCCAGCGCAGATCGGGGAAGCGTTCCGGCACGCCGTGCCACAACAGCCCGTGCACCGCGCCGATGGTCGCCAGCTTGAACTTGTTGAAGCCGGGATCATCGTGGAACAGGTCGTACATCTGGAATGAATTGGTCGCCGAATGGGCGCAGATCGGCAGGCCAAGCTCGCTGGCGATCTCATAAAGCGGGAAGAAATACGGATCTGACAGCGTGCGGTCGCATTCCAGGCCGCACATGAAAACGCCGACCGCGCCGTTGTCGCGCGCGAATTCCAGTTCGGCCGCGACTTCGTGCATCGACAGCACCGGCGGCATGGCGACCCAGCGCAGCCGGTCGGGCGCCTGTTTCCATTTATCGGCGAGCCAGCGGTTATAGCTGCGGTAGAGCGCGCTCTGGACTTCCGGGTTGGTGGTGCAGGGGCGCAGGAAGATGGTGGGGTAAAGCACCTGGATATCGATGCCGAGATCGTCCATGTGGGCGAGGCGGGCGGGGATATCGAGCATCTCGCGGGACCCAGCTGTCGCCTCCTTGCCGACATTGAGATCGCGCGGCATGACATAGTTATCGACGAGCCAGTACTCCCGGATCGGGCTGCCGGTCAGCGCCCTTTCTTCGCCGCCCGCTTCGCGGGTGACCACCATGGGCAAGTGCCGACGATCGGCCTCGCTCATATGGGACCAGGTCTCTTCCGTCTCGATGACATGCGCGTCCGCGTCGATCGCCGGCATTTTACTCTCCCTGATTTTCTTTCACTATAGCTTGAATTCCGGGGTAGGAGACCATTTCTGCGGCTATACTCGCGGCGGGAGGCGATAATGCTCTATATCATCTATCAGACGGACAAGCCGGACTCCGCCGATTTGCGCGCCCAGGTTCGGGACGAGCATTTCAAATATCTCGACGATCACGAGGACATTCTGGTGCTTGGCGGCGCGATGCTGGGCGACGACGGCAAGACGCGCACCGGCAGCGTGCTGATCGTCAACGTACCCAGCCGGGAAGCCGCCGAGGCGTTCTCCGAGAACGAGCCGTTCCGCCGCAACGGCCTGTTCTCGCGGGTCGAGATCAACCACATGCGGCGCGGCCAGTGGAACCCCGCCGCCGCCCCGAAGACGGCGGAGGGGGCCTGAACCGGTTCAGCCGAGCGCCGCCAGGTCGGCCAGCACCTGATCCGGGTGTTCGTCCGGGCTCACCGTCGCATAGGATTTGGCGACTTTGCCGTCAGGGCCGATCAGCACGGAGACACGCGGTGTCTTTTCCGCGCCGGTTTCCGCCGCGCCGTATGCGACCGAGTCGGTGCGTCCCTCGTCGCTCAGCAGATCGAATGGAAAGCCGAACTTGTCGCGGAACGCCTTGTTGGCCGCCGGGGCATCGTAGCTGACGCCGAGGATCGTGGTATTTTTCGCTTCGAAATCCTGGATTCTATCACGGAATCCATTGCCTTCGCGGGTTCACCCGGGGGTGTCGGCCTTCGGGTACCACCATAAAAGCACGTAGCGCCCCGTGAAATCGTCGAGCCGGACGGGCTTGCCGTCCTGGTTCGTCATCTCGAAAGCCGGCGCGGTCGCGCCAACCTCAATTACCGCCATCTCATCCCCCTCTCTGTTTAATTAGATTCATGGTGTTACCGAATTAGGGCACCTTCAGCCCGAAAAAATCGACCGCGTTGTCGTGCAGCAGGCGCTTGCGGATCGCATCGTTCAGCCGGTCGCTTTTGACCAGATCGTCAGGCCGACCTTCGTCCTCGCAATCGAAATGCGGCACGTCCGACGACCACGCCACCGCATGGCCGTTGAAGAACTCTATGGTTTCGGCCAGCATCGCTTCTTCCGCCTCGACCGTGACCACGCAGCGTTCCTTGAATGTCTCCATGGGATCGTTCTTCAGGTCCCCCATCATCCAGCCCATGTCGTGGAAATTGCCCTTGAGGCGCGAGACCCAGAACGGCGCCCAGCCGGCGCCCGCCTCGAAGAAGCCCACCTTCAGGCCCGGCCGTTTGTCCATCACGCCATGCGACAGGATGCCGAGGCTGGCGATCATCGCTTCGCAGACATGGGTGGTCATGTGATAGGGCGGAAACACGCCCGGGAACCGCTCGACCGCGAGTCCCGCCGGCGCGAAAACCGCGGCCCCGGTATGGGTGCAGTAAGGCACGCCGAGTTCCGCGACCGCGTCGAACAGCGGATCGTAATAGGGGTGATAGATCGGGTGAGGCCCGTGTACGCCCGACGGCGCGAACAGCGCCACCGCGTTCAACTCGTTCACCGCGTAGCGCGCTTCTTCCACCGCCAGATCCACATCGGCCAGCGGCACCGTCGCCATGTTCCACATCCGGTTGGCATCGGTGGAGCAGAATTCGGCCATATAGCGATTGATGCCGCGGCACACGGCGGCGGCAATTTTGGGATCGGGAAGCGCGCCCGCGAACAAACCCTGGGACGGGAAGATCACCGTGCCGTATACGCCGTGATAGTCCATCATTGCCAGCCGCGCCTTGGGATCGAAGCCGACCGGATCACCGTCGGCGTAGTTTGCCGGCGTCCGCTCTTCCTTGCGATAGGCGCCGGGCGAGATCGTTTCGCCCCAGCTCATGCCGGGCGGCTTCGGCAGATAGGTGCCGCCTATGGTGAATATCTCCGACGGACCCTGCGGCACCATGCGCGGCGCAAATTGCCGGTACTTCGCGTTGGTCAGGGCCTGAACCCGATCCAGATCCTCCGACAAATGGCTGTCGGCGTCGATGATGGGATAGTCGAGTTTGGTGGACATGGAAATTGCCCTTGTTTTTGTCGTTATCCGCAGACGGTTCCCGTGGCCAGCCCGCTTTCCCGTGCATAGTCGCCCGACGCGACCTTGCCGCCGCCTTCCGCGCGGACGCGGCCGACCGTGACCTGACCGCCGGCCGCCGCGATCACCAGCCCGTCCTCGCCGGCCGCGACGATCTCGCCCGGCGCGCCGCCGGTCTCGCCGGTCTTGCGCGATTCGAAGAGCTGCACCTGGACGCCATTGATGGTAGTCCACGCGCCCGGCGCCGGGTCGGCACCCCGGATCAGATTGTGAATCTCCGCCACCGGTTTGGACCAGTCGATTTCGGCGTCGCCCTTGCGGCACCAGCTTTCATAAGTCGACAGGGAATCGTCCTGGACGTCCTTGGGCGCCTTGCCGTCGCGCACCAGGTCGATGCTCTCCAGCATCGCATCCACCCCCATCGGGAAAAGCTTGTCGAAATAGATAGAGCCCAGCGTGTCGTTTTCGCCGATCTCGACTTTCTTCTGCATCAGGATCGGGCCGGTATCGAGACCGTTGTCGGGCCAGAATATGGACAGCCCGGTTTCCGTCCGTCCCTGGATGATCGGCCAGTTGATCGAGCTCGGCCCGCGATGCAGCGGCAGCAGCGAGGGGTGATACTGGATGGTGCCGTGATCCGGGATGTTCAGAAAATCCTCGGGCACGAACAGGGTCACGAACGCCATCACGCCAAGCTCCGGCCGCAGCTCGCGATAGGCGTCCCAGACCTCTGGCTCCTTGTATGTCGGCGGTTGCAGCAGCGGCAGCTTATGCTCCAAGGCCGCCTCCTTCAGCGGATCGGGGCGTGCGCCCTCGCGGTCCGGCGCGCAGTAAACGGCGATCACGTCGTCGCCGCGTTCCAGCAGCGCTTCCAGCACCGCCTTGCCGAACGCCTGTTGTCCGATAAGCGCGATTTTCATCGCGAAAACCTCCCCTTTTTTTGATCCCCAACCGGCCCGACCATAACCTAGAGCGCCATCCGCAAGCAAATAGCCGCATGGTGATGATTTCTTAACGCCTGCGGGCCTTTCATGGGGGTTCAATTCCGCCAGGAGAGGTCCCATGGATATGCCCAGAACCCGTGAAGGCCAGCAGATTACTGGCGGCGAAATCGACCGGTTGATGGCCAAGAGCCAGCAGTTGCGCGCCCGCGAGCTCAGCCGGCTGATCTCCGCCTGCGCCCGCGCGATCGGCAAATGGGTCGCCAACGCCGGCATTGAGGCGCCGCAAGGAGACCATCGTCGTCCGCGCCACCAGATGCCCGGCTGGTAGGGTCCCCGCTCAGCGCCGCGCCGCGCGTGTCACGCCCCATGCGGCGGTAAGACCGACCAGCGCCAACGCCATCATCACGGTGGCCGTGGGGAGCTGATCTTCATAGCTCAAAAGGCCCATGAAAAGCGAAACCAGGGCGGCGAAGCCGGTCTGGATAAAACCCGCCAGCGCGGCCGCCGTGCCGGCGAGTTCGGGCCGCGCGTTCACCACGCCTGCCAATGCGCTGGGAGAGGTTAGCCCGTGGAAGACTCCCATCACCAGCAGCGGCGCCAGTAACTCCATCGTGCCGCGGACTCCGCCCAGCGCCAGTCCGAGGAACCCGGCCGTACTCACCATCACCAGCAGTGATCCCACGAAGGTGAGGCGGACCGCTCCGTGTCGCACGGAGAAACGGGCGGCGATGAAACTGCCGATCACATAGCCCACCGGCAGGACCGCGATCAGCACGCTGAAAACATCCGGCGTGGCCCCCGAACGCGCCGATGAAGACCAGTGGCGCGGAGGAGACAAAGGCGAAGTAGGTGCCGGACAGAGATGCGCCCACCGCCGCGTAGCACAGAAACGATGGCGACCGTATCAGGATGGCGAATCCGCTCAGCATGGCGCGCACGGCGCCGCCCGTGGGGGCCGTGCGTTCGCGGGTCTCGGCGAGCATCGTCCAGGTCGCGATCAGGGCGAGCGTCGCATACGCCGCGATCAGCCACATGCTCGCGCGCCAACCGAACCAGACCTCGAGATGGCCGCCGATCACCGGCGCGATCGCCGGTGCGGTGCCCATCGCCATCGCCGCGTAGCCCAGCACGCGGCCCGTATGGGCGTCGCCATAGACGTCGCGGATCAACCCCCGCGTCACCACCATTCCGGTACACGCTCCGGTGCCCTGCACCATGCGCGCCGCGATCAATACCCAGACGTTCGTGGTCAGCGCGCAGACCAGGCTGGCGGCGGCGAACATCGCCTGACCCCAGAGAAGCACCGGGCGGCGGCCGAAACGGTCGGACAGCGGTCCGGCGACGAGCTGGGATGCCGCGAAGGCCGCGATATAAAGGGTGAAAGCGAGCTGCATCGTCGCCGCGTCCACCGTCAGCGCCAACGCCATCGCCGGCAGCGACGGCAATACGATGGTCATCGCCAGGTGCCCGCCGGAGATATTGGTGATCAACAGCAGGGTGGATGGCCGGCGGGGGATGGCGGCGGATTCGGTCACGCGGGCCTCCGGTTGCGGTGGGTCGCGGGTTGTCGCACGCCTGCTCGCCGTGGTCAGCCAAATTTTTATGGACCCCGGCCGGGTGCGGTGCGCACTATCCCGGCTCAATTATTGTGATGGCGCAGGGAGCCGGGACCATGAAAATCGACGTCTTCAACCACATCTTTCCCACCGAACTGTTCGACGTGATGCACGAATATGTCGCCCAGGCGCAGATCGCGCGGTGGAAAACCATTACCACCATCTGGGATGTCGACGCCCGGCTCCGTCTGCTCGACGAGTTCGGCGAGGATTTCTGCCAGATCCTGTCGTTGTCGCAACCGCCGCTCGACATGATCGCGGGTCCCGAGGATTCGCCCAAGCTCGCCCGCGTCGCCAATGACGGCATGGCGGCGATCTGCACCGCGCATCCGGACCGCTTCCCCGGCTACATCATGTCGCTGCCCATGAACAATCCCGACGCCGCGGTGGCCGAAATAGATCGCTGCGTCGCGGCGCACGGCACGCTCGGCGCGCAAATCCATTCCAATGTCGCGGGCAAGTCGCTGGACGCCTCCGAATATTTCCAGATCTTCGAGCGCATGGCGCATCACGGCCGCCCGGTGTGGCTCCACCCGGCTCGCCCCATGACCCACCCCGATTACATGGAAGAGGAAATTTCGGAGTTCGACATCTGGTGGGGGCTGGGCTGGCCCTATGAAACCTCGGCGGCGATGGCGCGCATGGTGTTCTCCGGCCTGTTCGACAAGCTCCCGACCCTGAACGTGATTGCCCATCACTGGGGCGCCTATATTCCCCATGCCGAGGGCCGCCTGACCCATCACTGGCCCGGCCGCAGGTCGCAATCGGACGATCACGACTACCCGCCGGTTGGCTCCAACCTCAAGCGCCCGACCATCGACTATTTCAAGGATTTCTGGGGCGACACCGCCATGTTCGGCGCCCAGGCCGCAAGCCAGGCCGGGCTCGATTTCTTCGGCGCCGACCGCTCGCTGTTCGCCACCGACTGCCCCTTCGACCGCGAAGGCGGCCGCATGCTGATCCGCGATACCCTGACCGTCATGGAAAATTTGCGCTGCACCGACGAAGACCGCGAAAAGATATTCCGCACCAACACGGAAAAACTGCTGGGTCTGAAGCTTTAGGCGGGCGCGACTGAGTCGCTTGAGCTTCAGCCCATGACACAGCAACGGAATTTCACGGTTCTCGGCGCCGGTATCGTCGGCGTCTGCTGCGCGCTGTGGCTGCAACGCGACGGCCATCGCGTGACATTGGTCGACCGGTTGGAGCCGGGCGCCGGTACGTCTTTGGGCAATGCCGGGTTGATCCAGATCGATTCCTGCGTCCCCATCGCGACGCCCGGCGTTCTCGCGGAAGTGCCGAAGATGCTGCTCGACCCCGAGGGCCCGCTGGTTATTCGCTGGCGTTATCTGCTGCAAATCGCGCCCTGGCTAACACGTTTCGTGCTGGCCTCGCGGCCGGGCCGGGTCGAAGCATTATCCCTGGCGCTGATGGCGCTGCTGGATTAGGCCGACGCGGCCTATCGTCCGCTGATCACGGACGCCGGCGCCGACGATCTGATGCGCCCGACCGGGGAACTTCGCGTCTACCGGACCGAAGCGTCCTGGCGCGCCGCGAAATCCGCGATTGATCTACGCCGAAGGCGCGGCGCAAAGCTCGAAATTCTCGACGCAGACGCCGTGCGTCAGCTTGAACCCGCCTTGTCACAGGAAGTGAAATACGGCGTCTATTCGCCTGATTGCCGTTCGGTGGCCGATCCGCTGACACTGACCACGCGCCTGGCCCAGGCGTTCGTACGGGGCGGCGGCACGGTGCTTCGCGCCGAGGTAACCGACATCGAAATCGCCGATGGCGGCGCCCGCGCGCTGATTACCGATGGCGGCCGGCATGAGACCGATGCGCTGGTTATCGCGGCCGGGGCCTATTCGAAGCCCTGGGCCGCCAAGTTTGGGGTCCGCGTGCCGCTCGATACCGAACGCGGCTACCATCTGATGCTGCCGGATCCGGGGGTGGATCTCCGGGTGCCGGTGCTGGCCGGCGATCGCCGCTTCGCGATCGTGCCCATGACCGGCGGCGTTAGGCTGGCCGGCACAACGGAATTCGCCGGGCTCCATGCGCCG
>CAZPMO010000187.1:0-9539 GCA_964587515.1 uncultured Rhodospirillaceae bacterium
TGCCGCCTGGGCGCGCTGGGTGCGGCCCTGGACCTTAGCCGCCTGGGGGTTCTTGAGCCTCGGTATCGCACTGGGGAGCTGGTGGGCCTATTACGAGCTCGGCTGGGGCGGCTGGTGGTTCTGGGACCCGGTCGAGAACGCCTCCTTCATGCCGTGGCTGGTGGGCACCGCGCTGCTTCATTCCGCGGTGGTGGTCGAAAAGCGCGATACGCTGAAGAGCTGGACAATTTTCCTCGCCATCCTCGCCTTCGCCATGTCGCTGCTCGGCACCTTCCTGGTGCGGTCGGGGGTGCTGACATCGGTGCATGCTTTCGCCACCGACCCGGCGCGCGGCGTGTTTATCCTGTTCCTGCTGATCCTGGTGATCGGCGGCGCGCTGGTGCTTTATGCGATCCGCGCGCCGGCGCTCAGGAGTGGCGGGCTGTTCGCGCCGGTCTCGCGCGAGGGCGCGCTGGTGCTGAACAATCTGCTGCTCGCGACCGCCGCCGCGGTGGTGTTGCTGGGCACTCTCTATCCGCTGCTGCTCGACGCCATCGGTGGCGGCAAGGTCTCGGTCGGCGCGCCGTTCTTCAACGCGACCTTCGTGCCGCTGATGGCGCCGGTGCTGGTGGCCTGCGCCGTCGGCCCGATGCTGGGCTGGAAGCGCGGCGATCTCGGCGCGGCGCTGGCGCGGTTGCGTCTCGCCGCCGCCGTCGCGCTGGGCGTTGCGCTGATCGCCTGGTATGTCGCCGAAGGGAATCACGTGCTGGCGGCGCTCGGGCTCGCGGCGTCGGCGTGGCTGATCGCGGGATCGCTGGTCGATATTGCCGGGCGCTGCGGTCTGTTCCGCGTGCGGTTCGCGGAATCGCTGCGCCGCGCCCGCCATCTGCCGCGCGGCGCCTGGGGAACCGCGCTGGCCCATGCCGGGCTCGGCATCGCGGTTGCCGGCATCACCGCGTCGTCCACCTGGCAGACCGAGAAAATCCAGCTCATGCGTCCCGGCGACACGGTCGACCTCGCCGGCCATACGGTCGCCTTCGACGGGGTATCGGAAGTCGCCGGGCCCAATTACCGGGCGGTGCGGGGGAATTTCACGCTCAGCCGCGACGGCGCGACCATCGCCCTGCTGCTGCCCGAACGCCGCGATTATCCGGCGGAAGGTTCGCAGACCACCGAGGCTGCCATCCGCACAACCTGGATGGCCGATATCTACGCCGTGATCGGCGAGCCCGACGGCAAAGGCGGCTGGAGCACGCGGTTCTATCATAACCCGCTGGTGCCGTGGATCTGGGCCGGCGCGCTGGCCATGGCGCTGGGCGGGCTGGTGTCGCTGACCGATCGGCGGCTGCGCGTCGGCGCGCCGCGCCGCGCCCGCACGGCCGCGAAGCCGGCTCTCGTTGCCGGTTCATAACCATGCGCGCAACGCTTGTCCTGCCGATCGCCGTATTCGCCGTCCTTGCCGGGGTGTTCGGCTACTACCTGTATCAGATCGATTCCGGCGGCAAGGACATCAAACAGATCCCATCGGCGCTGATCGACAAGCCGATGCCGCAATTCAGTCTGCCGCCGATCATCGGGCGCGACGACGGGCTGGCGACCACCGACCTCAAGGGCAAGGTCGCGATGGTCAACGTGTTCGCGTCGTGGTGTCCGCCGTGCCGCGTCGAGCATCCGATCCTGATGCGGCTGGCCGAGGAAGGCGTCGAGATTTACGGCATCAACTATAAGGACAAGCCGCGCGATGCGCTGGCCTTCCTCGCCAAATACGGCGATCCCTATACGCGCGTCGGCGCCGACGCGGAAGGCCGCGCGTCCATCGAGTGGGGCGTCTATGGTTATCCCGAAACCTTCGTCGTCGATCGCAGCGGGGCGATCCGTTACAAGCATATCGGGCCGATCATGCCGCGCGACCTGGAAAACACCATTCGCCCGATCCTCGAAAAACTGAAGCGATGAGGGCGCTCGCAACCTCCCTGCTGCTCGCGGTCCTGGTTGCGGCAACGCCGGCCGGCGCCGTCGAGCCGGGCGAAATCCTCAAGGATCCGGTGCTCGAAGACCGCGCCCGCGAAATCAGCAAGGTGCTGCGTTGTCTTGTGTGCCAGAACCAGTCGATCGACGATTCCAACGCCCAGCTCGCGCGCGACCTCAGGCTGATCGTGCGCGAACGGTTGGTCGCGGGCGACAGCAATGATCAGGTGATCGACTTCGTGACCGACCGCTACGGTGATTTCGTCCTGCTGAAGCCGCCCTTCAAGCCCATCACCTGGGTGTTGTGGTTGGGGCCGGCGGCGATCCTGATCGCCGGCATCGCTGCCGTGCTGGTCTTCGCGCGCCGCCGTCGCGTGCTGCCCAACGCGGAACCGGCGCCGTTGAGCGCCGATGAAGAACGCCGAATCGCGCGGCTGCTCGACGAGAACGATCCCGAAGGCGGGTCCGGCCCATGATGTTCTGGCTGATCGCCGCCATCATGTGCGCGCTCGTCCTGGCGCTGTTGTTGCCGCCGTTGCTGCGGCGCGGCGCGGCGTCGCCCGCCTCGCGCGCCGATTTCGACGTGGAGATTTACCGCGATCAGCTCGACGAGATCGAGCGCGATCTGGAGCGCGGCGTGCTCGACGCCGATCAGGCCGCCGCCGCGCGCACCGAGATCGGGCGCCGTCTGCTGGCGGTCGGCGAGGAGAAAGAGGAGATCGCCCAAGCGTCCGGCGGGCGTCAATTGGTGGGCGCCGTGTTGCTTGGCGTCGTGGTGCCGGTTGCCGCGTTCCTGCTCTACATCCAGGGCGGCGCGCCCGGGCTGGTCGACCGTCCCGACGCGCCGCCGACAAGCGCCTCGCCGGGGGCCGATCCGCACGACACCAACGAGGCGCTCAAACAGCTCGCGCAAAGACTCGTCGAGAAGCCCGACGATCTCAAGGGCTGGGCGCTGATGGGCCGGTCGCTTTATTCCCTGAAACGCTATGCCGAATCGGCGGCCGCCTACGGCAACGCGGTCGCGCTCGCGCCCGGCCGCGCCGACCTGATGGGGTTGCAGGGCGAGGCGCTGACCTTCGCAAATAATGGCACGGTGACGCCGCGCGCACGGCAATTATTCGAGGGCGCGGTGACGCTCGAGGCCGGGGAGGATCGCGCGCGCTATTATCTCGGCCTAGCCGATTCCCAATCCGGCCGCGGGCTGGCGGCGCTCGAGCGCTGGCGCGCCATGGTCGCCGACGCGCCACCCGATGCGCCCTGGCTTGGCACGGTGCGCCGCCGCGTCGAGCGTCTGGCGGGACAACTCGGCGTCGATGCCGGCCTGCCGGCGGCGCGCACCGCCCAAAGACCGGGTCCCAGCGCCGCCGACATCGAGGCCTCGCGCGACATGTCGGCGGACGATCGTCAGGCGATGATCCGTTCCATGGTGGCGCGGCTCGCCGCGCGTCTGGAAAAACAGCCCGATGACGCCGAAGGATGGAAACAGCTCGGGCGTTCCTACCAGGTGCTGGGCGAGGAAGAGAAATCCCGCGCCGCCTTCGCGCGTGCGGCGGGACTGACACAGAAAGGCCTAACCGCCGCCGATGTCGCGGCGGCGCGCGACATGCCGGCCGGCGACCGTCAGGCGATGATCCGGTCCATGGTGGCGCGGCTCGCGGCGCGTCTGGAAAAACAGCCCGACGACGCCGAGGGCTGGATGCGGCTCGGGCGATCCTATCGGGTGCTGGGCGACGCCATAAAATCGCGCGATGCGTTCGCGCGCGCGGCCGGGCTGATGCCCGATGACCGGCGCGCGCTGGCGCTGCACGCGAATGCGATGCTCGAAGCCTTGCCCGCCGGCGCGACGCCGCCCAAGGCCTTCGATGCGGCCATCGCCCGGCTGGTCGCGCGCGATCCGGACAGCCAGGATGCGCTGTGGCTCCTGGGCGTCGCGGCGCGCCGCGGCGGGCGCGCCGACGAGGCGGCGGGCCACTGGCGCAAACTGCTGTCCTTTTTGAAACCGGGCAGTGCGGAACACGCAAGACTCACCGGGCATATCGAGTCGCTGAAAAAACCATGATGCGTGCGGTCGCGCTGGTCGCACTGGTTCTGTGCGCGGCTTTGCCGGCGGCGGCGGATTTCGCCGACGGCGCACAAGCCTATGACGGCGGCGATTACCAATCCGCCTTCCGCGAATGGTCGGCGCTGGCGCGCCGGGGCGATGCGCGCGCCCAGGTCGCGATCGCCGGGCTTCACCGGTTCAGCGAGGGGCGCGCGGTCGATGTCGCGCGGGCGGCGCGCTGGTATCGCCGCGCCGCGGTTCAGGGAAACGCCGTCGCTCAGCTCAATCTCGGCGAAATGTTTCTGCTGGGCATCGGCGTCGCGCGCGATCGCGTGCGTGCTTTAATGTGGCTGTCGCTGGCCGCCCGGCGAGGTAAGATATGGGCCGCCGATCAGCGCGACGCGCTCGCCCGCCGGATGACCGAGGAACAGCGCGCCCGGGCGCGGGCAATGGTCCGGTCATGGAAGCCCGTTCCATGGACAGCGCCGGACCGGTGAACTAGTCTTGCGACCAATAAGGTTCGATATCTAAGCAAAATACGAGGGAGCACCCGAAAATGGCACAAAACGGTTTTAAGGTTTTCGATGGCGACGGCCACGTTCTGGAAGATATGGAAGAGCTGATCGAGTATTTCGAGGGCGAATATGCGGGCCGTACGCGCAACACCTCGCTCGGCCTGTTTCCGGGCCTCGACGGCTGGTCGCGCGGCGCGATGATCGGCAAGGAGGATTCGAACCGCAAATACTGGCACACCGACGCCGCCGTCTGGTCGGAATGTCTCGCCGACATCGGGGCCGAGGGCTCGGTGCTCTATCCCACCGCCGCGCTCGCCCACGGGCTGATGCGCGATGTGCCGTTCGCGGTGGCCACCGCCAACGCCTACAACAACTGGCTGGAAGACCGCTATACCCGCCAGGACGACCGGCTGTTCGGCGCGGGCGTGGTGGCGGTGCAGGACCCGGTCGCGGCGGCGGCCGAGATTCGCCGTTGCGCGCGGGACCGCAAGAATTTCCCGGCCATGGTGCTGCCGACGGCGACCAGGACCGGCAAGTCGTTCGGCGATCCGTTCTTCCGGCCGATCTTCGAGGCCGCCGAGGAATGCGACATGACGCTGGCGCTGCACGGCGCGCCCAGCGAGGGGTTCGGCTTCGATCATTTCGACCGCTATATCTGCAATCACACGCTGTCGCATCCGGTGCCGCTGTTCATCCAGATGACCGACATGATGTTCGCCGGCGTGTTCGACGATTTCCCCAATGTACGCTTCGCCTTCCTCGAGGCCGGGTGCTCGTGGGTTCCCTTCATGATGGACCGCATGGATTATGAATATGATTCGATCCACGGCGTGGAAACGCGCACGCGGCTCAAGAAACGCCCGTCGGATTATTTCCGCGAAGGCGAGAGCATCTGGGTCGCGATGGAACTCGGCGAACAATCGATGAAATACGTGGTCGACATGATCGGGTCCGAGCGCATCATCTACGCCTCGGATTATCCGCACGAGCCGACCCACGAGGACCTCACCGAGGAATTGCCGGCGTTCCTCGCCAGTCCCGATTTTTCCGACGAGGTGAAGGCCAACGTGGTCTACAACAACACCAAGTCGCTCTATCGAATTTCCTGAGGGGACATGACCGACGAACCGAAAATGCGGCCGACCGACCGCATCGCCTATTCGCCCATCGCCGGACGCGCGCCGCTGAAGCTGCCCGGCGATGCGCGGATGGTGGTCTGGGTGATCGTCAATATCGAGGAATGGGACATCAACGCCACCATGCCGCGCACGGTGCTGACGCCGCCGGCCGGCGGTGCGCCGAGCCCCGATATCCCCAACTGGGCGTGGCACGAATATGGCAATCGGGTCGGGTTCTGGCGCCTGCTCGAAGCGCTCGACGAGTTTTCGATCCCCGGCGTGCTGGCCATCAACGGCACCGCGGTGCAGACCTATGCGCCCATCTCCCGCGCCGCGCTGGATCGCGGCTGGGAATTCATGGGCCACGGCTTCAGCCAGAAGAACATGCAGAAGGTCGAGGACGAGCGCCTCGACATCCAAAAGACCACCGAGGCGATCGAAGGGTTCACCGGCAAGCGCCCGCGCGGCTGGCTCGGCCCCGGCCTGACCGAGACATGGGAGACGCCCGATCTGCTAGTCGAGGAAGGCTATGACTATGTCTGCGACTGGGTGCTCGACGACCAGCCGGTGGTGCTGAAGACCCGCGCCGATCCCATCGTCAACATCCCCTACACCCAGGAATGCAACGATGTGGCCATGATGCTGATCCAGCATCACAGCGCGCGCGAATATTACGACCGCGCCTCCGACCAGTTCGACCAGATCCACCGGGACTCGCGCGACTCGGCGCGCGTCATGGCGCTGGTGGTGCACCCCTACATCATGGGCGCGCCGCACCGCTGCCGTTATTTCCGCGACATCCTGGAAAAAATCTCGCGCTACGAAGACGTCCTGTTCTGGACCGGCGAACAGATCCTCGATTGGTACCAGGCGGAATCCAGCGCTTAATCCGCCGTTGTGTTTCATCCCCGACTTGATCGGGGGTCCAGCGTTCATCGTCCGGTAATTCCCATGTGGCTTTCACACCGAGGACGGCTGGACCCCGACTCGGGGGGCGGGGTGACAGCGTTTTGCCCGGCGCCTAACCCGCCGCCAGGCGGGTTTCCACCAGCCGGGCCCAATAGCTCGCGCCGATGGGCAGCGCGGTGTCGTTGAAATCGTAGGACGGGTTGTGCAGCAGGCAGCCGCCTTCGCCCGGACCGTTGCCGAGCCACACATAGGCGCCCGGTTTCTCGTTCAGCATGAAGGCGAAATCCTCCGACGCCATCTTGGGCGGCTTGTCGCGGAACACGTTGGCCTCGCCCACCACGTCGGCCATGACGCTGGCGGTAAAATCCGCCTCGGACGCGGTGTTGATGGTGGGCGGATAGCGGCGCTGATAATCGATCTCGGCCGTGACCTGGGCGGCGGCCGAGACGCCTGCCACGATGCGCCGGATCGAGGCTTCGGCGTGGTCCTGAATCTCCGGGCGGAAGGCGCGCACCGTGCCGCGCAGCACCACGTCCTCGGGGATCACGTTCCAGGTATCGCCGCCGTGGATCTGGGTTACCGACACCACCACCGAATCCTGGGGATCAATTTCGCGGCTCGCGATGGTCTGAAGCTGGGTCACGATCTGGGCCGCCGCGGTGACCGCGTCGATGCCGAGATGGGGGGCCGCCGCATGGGTGCCGCGCCCGGTCACGGAAATCTCGAAGATGTCGAAGGCGGCCATGAAAGGCCCGGCGCGCACCGCCATTTCGCCGAGGCCGAGCCCCGGCATGTTGTGCATGCCATAGACCGAGTCCATGGGGAATTTCTCGAACAACCCTTCTTCGACCATGACCCGCGCGCCGCCCTCGTTCTCCTCGGCCGGCTGGAAAATGAAATGCACCGTGCCGGCGAAGTTTCGGGTCTCGGCGAGATAACGCGCCGCCCCCAGCAGCATGGTGGTGTGGCCGTCATGGCCGCAGGCGTGCATCTTGCCGTCGATGGTCGATTTGTGGTCGAACTCGTTTTTCTCGTGGATGTGCAGCGCGTCGAGATCGGCCCGCACCCCGATCGCCGGGCCGTCCCCGTGCGCGCCCTTCAGCGTGCCGACGACGCCGGTGCCGGCGAGGCCCCGGTGCACCTCGATGCCGAATTCGCCGAGCTTCCCGGCGACGATGTCCGAGGTCCGCTTCTCCTCGAACGCGGTTTCGGGATGGGCGTGAATATCGCGCCGCCACGCGGTCATGTCGTCGTGAAACTCGGAAATGCGGTTGACGATGGCCATGTCTCGATCCCGTGGTTGAGTGATGCGTTGCCGGCATGGTCGCTTCCGCGAAGGCGACCGTCAAGCTGGGTGGCAATTTCAGAAGGCCACCCTGACGCCGCCGACCAGCGCCCAGCCCCGGTTGTCGTCGCTATCGCCCGCCGCCTCGCCTTCGAAATCGGCGAACACGGCGGAGCCGTATAGCCGAACGCCCGGGCCCAGCTCCTGGCGCAGCGATGCGACCAGCGTATTGTTTTCGGCGCGCGCCGGATTGGCGGGATCGTTCTCGTCCTCGCCGTAATGATAGGTCAGGCTCGCCTGGCGATTGCCCCAGGCGTAGCGCGCGCCGATTTGGAACCCTTCCCCTTCCTGCGAATCGCCACGTTCCGCGCCACCGCCGTCGAATGAGTCGTGGATGGCGACGAACGCCCCGCCGATCGTGAGCCCGCCGAGCCACATATGGGCGCTCGCCGTATAGCCGAGCGGCGGGCCGCCGCCGCCGGGCCGGTCGAGCCACGTCTGATAGGCCGCGCCAAGACCTATCCTGAGTTTCCCGATCGGGCGCAGATAACGCAGGCCGACCGCGACCCCGTTGCGGTAAACGCTGTCCCCGGCGGTCGCGGCGTCCTTCTCGCCGCGCGCGGCGTTGGAGATGTAGGAGACGCCGAGACGCAGCCCGTCGACCGTCGGCGCGATGTAGGAAATCATTTCCGGATCGTCCGCCTCCAGGCGCAGATCATTGTCCTTGAACGCCGAATCGCCGCCCGACGAGGCGCCGGTGGGATCGACGACCCAGTTGCCGGCGTCGCTGATTGAAAGCCCTGCCAGCGGCGGGTCGAGCGGCAGATTATGCGCCACCGAATCCTCCGACCCGATGATGATCCGGCCGAACTTGCCGGTGACCCGCATCCACACCTCGTCGAACCGGGAGGTTTCCGACGCCGCGCCGCCTTCCAGCTCGACCCTGCCGTCGATGACCAGGCCATTGGCGAGCGCGGCGCGAAAATTGAACCAGATTTCGGTGTCGGTCTGCTGATCGACGGTGACGCGCGCGCCGTCGACCCCCTGGTCGTTGAACGGGACGCCGACCTCCTGCTTCATGAAGCCGCCCACGGTTACCGCCACGCGCGTCGCCTCGCCGGCCCGCGCCGCCATGGAGCCGAAGATCATGCCAGCCGCGACGATCTCCCCTATACGCAATATCGTTCTTCTCATTGAGGAACAGGGATAACAGCGCATCCCAAAATCCACCACGCAAATTCGCGCGACCGGCTGTGGCGTATGCATTCTCTCCAGTGCGCGGATGGTTTCGCCGCCCCACATGACCATGGAGCGTCGAGTCGCGTGTCACGAATGTTCGCAACTCCCAATTCCCAGCGGCTTTCGCTTCTCTCGGTCGACCCGAACGTACTTGCCCGCCCGTGAATCCCAGATGGCGCAAGAGTTGTAGGCATAAATTGCAAGCCAGCCGTGATGGCGCGCGCCGTCGGTCCCCAATATCCAACCGGCGGCGAATTTCCCGATCTCCACCCCCGAATGGCCTCACCGTTCCCACGGTCTAAGAAAGGGTATGTAAATCGTGCAATCGGGTTCCGTCTCCTTGCTCCACCCTTCACATGCCAACGCGCTGTCCGTCCATGAGGTGATTATCCACCGATCCCCATGTTTCCTGAAAAAGTTGCTGCCACGGGCGGTACACGGACGGTCGCCACAAATATTCAGCCTGAAAGTGACTTCATGCGTGC
>CAZPMO010000188.1:0-9447 GCA_964587515.1 uncultured Rhodospirillaceae bacterium
TCAGACGATTCGTGTGAATCCCCACCCGATTCTCTCAAACCGTGAAACGCTCTAGCCGAAAGCCCTGGCTGACCGTCTCTATGGGTCATTATCAGTGATCCTTGGTATTACGCCCTATTCGCCGATATAGCGGTAGTTGAACCCCTCGACCAGCGACTCGACGCGGCCCAGTGTCGGCGCCGGGAAGTGCGCCGGACAGATCAACGTATCGGTATCGGCATACGATTCCAGGAAGGCGCGCCGCGTCGCGCGCGCGGCGACCTGATCGGTGCAAAAATTGGTGCTCCAGTCCGGCAGGCGGCACTGGATCATGTGATGCATCATGTCGCCGCACAGCACCGCGTCCTGGCCGCCCGAGCTTAGATGGACGCCCACCGCGCCCGGTGAATGGCCGGGCAGCGGGTCGAGCCAGACGCCGTCGGCGATGCCGTGGTCCATATCGACCAGATCGGCGCGGCCGGCTTCGACGATCGGCAGCACGCTGTCCTCGATGTAGTTGCCGGTGCGCGGCAGGTCGGTCTCGGCCGCGAGTTTTTGCCAGTGCTCCCACTCGGCGGATGCGAAGATGTAACGCGCGTTAGGAAATGTCGGCGCCCAGCGGCCGTTCTCCAGCCGCGTGTTCCAGCCCACATGATCCACATGCATGTGGGTGCACAGCACGAAGTCGATGTCTTCCGGCGCGGCGCCGGCGGCGGCCAGGGTCTCCAGCCACGGCCACTGGCGCTGGTGGAAATGGGGCCGGTTGCGGTTCTTGTCGTTGCCGCCGCAGGCATCGACCAGAATGGTGTAGCGCGGCGTCTTGATCAGGAAGCTCTGGATCACGATGGCAAGCTTCTCGCCGGTGGGATCGCTGTGGCGCGGCGCCATCCACTCGAGATGCGGACCGATGGCCTCCGGAGTCCAATCGGGAAATATTTCGCGCGCCTCGAGCTGTGAATCACCGATCTCGACGACGCTCGACAGGGTGAATTCGCCCAGTGAAAAATCGCTCATGCCGTTCTCCCTTTGGCGGCGATTATGGCGCGGTCCGACGATTTCGCAAAAGGGCGTTTTTTGGCGTTTAGAACCGTGGGAAACCGGTCCCGCCGGGACATTGAGTCCATGGGGAAACCATTGGACTTGCATCCGCCTCTCTCCATATAAAGCGAGCCATGAGCGGACTTCGTTTTACAAAGATGCACGGCCTCGGCAACGACTTCGTGATCCTCGACGCGCGCGGCGACGCGATCGCGCTGGATGCGGCGCGCGCGCGCGCCATCGCCGACCGCCATACCGGTGTCGGCTGCGACCAGGTCATTGTGATCGAGCCGGCGACCGAGGCGGCCGCCGAGGCCTTCATGCGCATCCGCAACGCCGACGGCGGCGAGGTCGCGGCCTGCGGCAACGCGACCCGCTGCGTCGCCGCGATGCTGATGTCGGAGACCGGCCGCGACGCGGTGACCATCCAGACCAGCGCCGGCAATCTGGCGACCAGCGCCGCCGGAGACGGGCGCATCATGGTCGATATGGGCGCGCCGGAACTGGACTGGTGGCAAATTCCCTTGGCGGAACAACAGGATACGCTGAGCCTCGTTCTTTCAGCGGGTCCGTTGAGCGCCCCGGCGGCGGTGAGCATGGGTAATCCGCACGCCGTGTTCTTCGTCGAGGACGCCGAGACGGTCGATCTCGCCGCGCTCGGACCCGGGCTCGAACATCATGCGATGTTCCCCGAGCGCGCCAATATCGGCATCGCCCAGGTCACCGGCCCGGGCTCGCTGCGCCTCAGGGTGTGGGAGCGCGGCGCGGGCGTCACCATGGCCTGTGGCACCGGGGCCTGCGCGGCCGTGGTCGCGGCGCATCGCCGTGGCCTCACGGGCCGGACCGTCGCGGTCACGCTCGACGGCGGCGCGCTGGACATCGATTGGCGCGACGACGACCGGGTCATGATGACGGGCCCGGCGGCGACCAGCTTTTCGGGCGAGCTTGCCGAGGCGGCCGGGCCATGAGCGAGCCCGAGATCATCACATTCGGCTGCCGGCTGAACGCCTATGAATCCGAGGTTATCCGCGGTCACGCGCGCGCCGCCGGGATGAACGACGCGGTGATCGTGAACACCTGCGCGGTGACCGCCGAGGCCGAACGTCAGGCCCGTCAGGCGATCCGCAAGGCGCGGCGCGCGCGACCCGATGCCCGCATCGTGGTCACCGGCTGCGCCGCCCAGCTGTCGCCGGAACGCTTCGCCGCGATGGACGAGGTCGATTTGGTGCTGGGCAACGAGGAAAAGCTCGACCCCGCGCAATTTCTCGATACGGCCGGCGCGCGCGTCGCGGTAAACGACATCATGTCGGTGCGCGAGACCGCCGGCCACCTGATCGCCGGGTTCGAGGCCCGCGCCCGCGCCTTCGTCCAGGTTCAGCAGGGCTGCGATCATCGCTGCACGTTCTGCATCATCCCGTTCGCGCGCGGACCCAGCCGCTCGGTGCCGCCGGGCGCCATCGTCGAACAGCTTCGCGCCCTCGTCGCGGGCGGTTGCCGCGAGGCGGTGCTGACCGGCGTCGACATCACCGATTACGGACGTGATTTGCCGGGCCGCCCGAGCCTCGGTCAGGTGACGCGGCGGCTGCTGGCGCTGGTCCCCGACCTGCCACGGCTTCGCCTGTCCTCGCTCGATCCCGTCGAGGTGGACGACGAGTTGCTGGCGCTGATCGCCGATGAGCCCAGGCTGATGCCGCATTTCCATCTCAGCCTGCAATCGGGCGACGATCTGATCCTGAAGCGCATGAAGCGGCGCCACAGCCGCGCCGACGCCGTCGAATTCTGCGCCCGCGTGCGCGACCTCAGGCCCGACGCGGTGTTCGGGGCCGACCTGATTGCCGGTTTTCCCACCGAGGACGAGGCGATGTTCGCCAATACGCTGGCGCTGGTCGAGGATTGCGGCCTGATCCATCTCCATGTCTTTCCGTTTTCCGAACGCGCCGGTACGCCCGCCGCGCGCATGGGCCAGGCGCCGGTCGCGATCCGGCGCGAGCGCTCGGCGCGACTGCGCGCGGCCGGCGAGAACGCGCTGGCCCGCGATCTCGACGGACGCGTCGGCGGGACCGCCCGCGTGCTGGTGGAAAAGAAAAATCGCGGACGCACCGAACATTACGCCCCGGTCGTGCTGGATCGCGCGGTTCCGGGGACGGTCGTCGAGGCCCACATCGAGAGCCGCGACGGCCTCGCCTTGACGGCGCGCGTGATCGCATGAGCGACGATAACGATAACAAAGGCTGGCTCGGGCGGCTCGCTTCCGGGCTGAGCCGTACGTCCTCACGCATTTCCGACGGCATCACCGGCATTTTCTCGGGCCGCAAACTCGACGACGCCGCGGTCGAGGAGCTGGAGGAGCTGTTGATCGCGGCCGATATCGGGGTTTCCACGGCGGCGCGTCTGTGCGCCGAGTTCGCGCGTACGCGGTTCGACAAGGAAATCGCGCCCGACGAGGTGCGCGAGGCGCTGGCCGAAGAGATCGCGGATATCCTGGAGCCGATCGCCCGACCGCTCGAGATCGACCGGGCGCGCAAGCCGCATGTCGTCCTCGTGGTCGGCGTCAACGGCGCCGGCAAGACCACCACCATCGGCAAGCTGGCCCGGCTCTATCGCGACGACGGGCGATCGGTGGTGCTGGTCGCGGGCGACACTTTTCGCGCCGCCGGCGTGAGCCAACTCAGGATCTGGGGCGAGCGCATCGGCTGTCCGGTGATCGCGCGCGAGACCGGCGCCGACGCGGCGGGTCTCGCTTTCGACGCGCTGACCGAGGCGCGCGACAAAGGCACCGAGGTGCTTATCGTCGATACCGCGGGACGGCTGCATAACCGAAGCGACCTGATGGCCGAGTTGGAGAAAATCATCCGCGTGATGCGCAAGATCGACGCGGATGCGCCCCATAGCTGCCTGCTGGTGCTGGACGCGACCACCGGCCAGAACGCCCATTCCCAAGTCGAGATTTTTCGGGAGCTCACGAATGTTTCGGGGCTGGTGGTCACCAAACTGGACGGCAGCGCCAAGGGCGGCGTGCTGGTGGCGCTGGCCGAGCGTTTCGGTCTGCCGGTGCACGCCATCGGAATCGGCGAGGGCGAGGACGATCTTCGCCCGTTCGAGGCCCGCGCCTTCGCACGGAGCCTAATGGGGCTAGAGCACTATTCGACCAAATAGGACCATTTGGTCGAATAGTGCTCTAGCCGATTTTTAGACTTTGATATCGATGAGGGCGCCGCGCCGTTGATCGCCGCGGGGCCGGTCGCCACTGGACATTTCCAGGATCGGTTGGGAACGAGCCGGCGGCGGCGCGCCATTGCCGTCGCCGCGCAGCGTCTGGGCGAAAGATCCGTCGGACTGATCGGCGGCCTTCTGGGCCGGCTGTTTTGGGGTCGCAACGCCCTGGGTAATCTGCAGGAACGAACTTCCCGGAAATACCTTCATCCTGTTTGGCGACCTCGTCTCGGGTAATAACTACGGCAAATTATAATAATTTGCCCTTAAATCCCGGTAAACCGAGAGGGTTAACGGTAATTTAAGACGAATGGCCAACCGTCCGAATCGACCCAAATTACTGCCGGAACAGGGATGCCGGACGGACACAATTTCGATATCGAAGGTCTTCTCGACCTAGCCAGGGACAAATCAGTGGCCTCCCGAACCGAGCTGGTTCAGGTGGTCAGTGACCTGTTCTTCGGGAGCGGCAATGTCGTGAGCGAGCGCGAGCGAGCGCTCATGACGGAAATTCTGCGGCAACTGATCCACGACGCCGAGATGACGGTCCGCCGCGCGCTGGCCGACGAGGCCGACGCGCCGGCGGACCTGGTGGCGATGCTCGCGAACGACGAAATCGAAATCTCCCATCCCATCCTGGTGCGCAGCACGGTATTGCGCGACCTCGACCTGATCGAAATCATCCATCACCGCACGCTCCGCCACCGGCTGTCGATCACCATGCGGGCGTCACTGTCGGAAGACGTCTCCGCGGCCCTGGTCGAGGCGAACGAAGAAGACGTCATTAAATCCCTGCTGGAGAATCCGAACGCCGAGATCAAGCGTGACACCATGGAATTCCTGGTCGAGGAATCACAGCAGATTGACACCTATCAGAATCCGCTCCTGCGCCGCGAAGATCTCGGCCCGGAACTCGCGAAACGGATGTACTGGTGGGTCTCGGCGGTGCTCCGCAATTATATTTCGGAAAAATTCGCCATCGAGCTCGATAGTGAAATCGAGGCCACGGTCAAAGCGCTGCCGGCGACCGACGCGCCGGGGAGCGGCGCCCGCCTCGCCCAGCGCCTCGATGACGGCGGCGAGATCAGCCCTTTGCTGCCCGTCCAGACATTGCGCAAGGGTGAGGTGTCACTGTTCGAGGAGTTGTTCGCGAGGCTGACGGGACTGAGAAAGACCCTGGTGCGCCGTTTCATCTTCGAGCCGGGCGGCGAAGGGTTGGCGATCTCGTGCCGGGCCATCAACATCGCCAAGAGCGAATTCGCCTCGATCTTCCTCCTTAGCCGGGCCGCGCGCCCGGGCGACAAGGCGGTCGAGAGCGATGAATTGACCAATGCCTTGAACTTTTTCGATCGAATTGAGGCCGGAACCGCCCGCAAGGTGCTGGATCGCTGGAAAATCGACCCCGATTTCCTGTTTTCTCAACGTCAACTCGGCCGGTAGCGAACGAGTGGAATTTCATAGATTTTTTATTAATTCCAACATTTAAGCCATTATTTAGAACCAATCTCACATCATACAATCATGTCGGCGGTTGCTGATAAGATTGAGAAAAAAGAGCCCGACCTGACCCACGAGCGTGAGCCGATCGCGCTTGAGGATCTTGTCGATCTCGCACGCGATCGTTCCATCTCATCGCGCAACCAACTGGTCGAAACGCTCGGCGACCTGTATCTCGACGGCGAACAGCCGGTCGGTGATTCAGAGCGCGACCTGATGACCGATATTCTTCATCGTCTCATCCGTGACGTCGAGATGGCGGTACGCCAGCGCCTGGCCGAAAGGCTGGCGGTTGAACCCGACGCGCCACGCGAATTGGTCACCACGCTTGCCAACGACGCCATCGAGGTGGCGCATCCGATCCTGGTGGCCTCCGAAGCGCTTGAGGATTCAGAGCTGATCGAAATCGTGCGCCACCGGACGATGCAGCACCGCCAGGCGATCGCGACCCGCCAGGAAGTCGCGGAGAACGTGTCGGACGCGCTGGTGGATTCCGGCGATGTGAACGTCATCGAGACGCTGATCCGCAACCAGGGCGCGTCGATTGCGCCGGAAGCCCTGGCCGCGCTGGTGGAGGCGTCGAAGAACATCGAGGTGTACCAGAAGCCTCTGGTGGCGCGTTCCGATCTGACGCCCCGTCTCGCCAAGCAGATGTATTGGTGGGTCTCGGCGGCGCTCCGCAAGCACATCGCGACCAATTACGAGATCGATTCAACGGAGCTGGACAGCAAGATCGTCAGCACGGTCCAGGATATCCTGGGCGTCCGGGAATCCGTCGATCTGCCGGCCGACGGGCTCGACGAGCTGGCCCGCAAGCTCGCCGACCGCGGCGCCGTCACGACACGGCTGCTGATCGAATCCCTGCGCCAGCGCGAGGTTTCCCTTTTCGAGGCGCTATTTGCCCGCCTGGTCGGGCTGAAGAAATCACTGGTGCGCCGCTTTATCTTCGAATCCGGCGGCGAATGTCTCGCCATCGCCTGCAAGGCGGCGAATATCTACAAGGCCGACTTCACGACCATCTTCCTGCTGAGCCGCAGCGCCCGGCCGGGCGAGAAGCTGGTTGATCCCAACGAGCTGTCGCGCGCGGTTGCGTTCTATGACCGCATTACCTCCGACACCGCCCGCAAGGTGGTCCAGCGCTGGCACCTCGATCCCGACTATCTTGACGCGCTCAAGAAGATGCACGGCAAGCGAAAGCGCCCACGCCGCACCGCCACGGCTGGATAACCGCTGGTTTCAGCCGCCCTTCGACGTATCGCCGCCGCATCGAAGCGGATATGCTCGCCGGCGCATAACAAGGCACCAGCGGAGGCATATCACGGATGGACGACCGGCCGTCGAGCGGGCTCGGCGCGCGCGTGACGCGTAACGAGGACGGGCCGCTGCTGCGCGGTTGCGCCCGCTTTGTCGATGACATCCATCTGCCGGGCATGCTGCACGCGGCGTTCGTCCGCAGCCAACACGCCCATGCCCTGATCCGGACAATCGATACCGCCCCGGCGCGCGCGCTGGCGGGCGTCCACGCGGTCTTCTCGCTGGCCGACCTTACGCCGCATCTGTCATCGGAGCGCTTGCCGGTGGCCATGCCGGCGGCCGGCCTGCGTCAATCACTCGACCCATGGGTGCTGGCCCGGGACGAGGTCTGCTATGTCGGCGAGCCGCTCGCGGTCGTCATCGCCGATCATCCCTATACCGCCGAGGACGCCGCCGCGCTGGTCGTGGTCGATTATGAGACGCTGCCGACGGCGGCGGATGTCCGGGCCGCGTTGGCGCCGGACGCGGCATGCGCCCATCGCGACGCCGACGATAATCTGGTCGCGCGCTTCGCCCTGGAATATGGCGACTGCGATGGCGCGATCGCGCGCGCGCCTCATGTTTTCCACGACTCCTTTTTCCTGCACAAGGGGCTCGGCCAGGCGATGGAATGTAGGGGCGTTGTCGCCCGTCACGACCCAACCGACGATCTGCTGACGGTATGGTCGGGAACCCAGATGGCGCATCGCGGGCTGAATATTCTGGTTACGCTGCTGGGCTGCGACGAGGATCGCATTCGCGTGGTGACGCCCGACGTGGGCGGCGGGTTCGGTCCCAAATTCGTGTTCTATTCCGAGGAAGTCGTGGTGCCGCTGGCGGCCCGCCTGCTGGCCCGGCCCGTAAAATGGATCGAGGACCGCCGCGAACATTTCACCGCCACCACCCAAGAACGCGACCAGCATTGGCAGGTCGAGGCGGCCGCCGATGGCGACGGAAGGCTGATCGCGCTTCGCGGTTCACTGGTCCACGACCACGGCGCCTACACGCCCTATGGCGTGAACCTGCCCTATAACTCCGCGACCAACCTGCTGGGCCCCTATGTGCTGCCCAACTACGCGCTGGAGATTTCGGTCGCCGCGACCAACAAGACTCCGGTGACGCCGGTGCGCGGCGCGGGCCGGCCGCAGGGCACCTTCGTGATGGAGCGCATGCTCGACCGCATCGCGCGCGAACTTGGCCTCGATCGCGTCGAGGTGCGCCGCCGCAATCTGATCGGCCCGGAACGCATGCCCTACACCACACCGGTCAAATCCCGCGACGGGTCCGCCATGACATACGACAGCGGCGATTACCCGGCGGCCATGGAAATGGCGCTGACGCGCATCGACTATGACGGGTTCCCGGCCCGGCGCGACGCGGCGCGGGCGGCGGGCCGGTTCCTCGGCATCGGCGTCGCCAACTATGTGGAGGGCACCGGACGCGGCCCGTTCGAATCCGCCAGGGTGCGCATCGCGCCGTCGGGCCGGGTCACGGTTTATACCGGCGCCACCGATCAGGGCCAGGGCGGCAAGACCACGCTGGCCCAGCTCTGCGCCGCCGAGCTTGGCCTGGAGGCAAGCGACGTGGACGTGATCCTGGGCGATACCAAGACCGTGCCGCACGGTCTCGGCGCGTTCGCGAGCCGCCAGGCGGTGACCGCGGGCTCCTCGGTGCACTTGGCTGCCGGCGCGGTGCGCGACAAGGCATTGCGCGCGGCGGCGCATATGCTGGAGGCCGCCGAGAACGATCTCGAACTGGTGGGTGGACGGATTCAGGTGCGCGGCGTGGCCGATATGGCGGTGCCGCTCGCCGATGTGGCGCGGTCGCTGGCCGGCATACCGGGCCTCAATCTGCCCGGCGGCATGGAGCCGGGGCTCGAAGCCAGCGCCAATTTTTCGCCGGATACGCTGACCTATTGCAGCGGCACCCACGCCGCCGAGATCGAGGTCGATCCCGAGACCGGCGCGGTCCGCATTCTCACCTATATCGCGGTCCACGATTCAGGACGGCTGATCAATCCCATGATCGTCGACGGCCAGGTGATGGGCGGGCTCGCCCACGGCATCGGATCGGCGTTGTTCGAGAAAATGGTGTTCGACGAGGCCGGCCAGCCGCTGACCACCAATTTCGCCGATTACCTGTTACCGAGCGCGCCGGATTTGCCGACGGTCGACCTCGCCCATATGGAATCGCCGACGCCGTTGAACCCCATCGGAGTCAAGGGGGCCGGTGAAGGCGGGACGATACCGGCCCCGGCGGCGATCGTCTCGGCCATAGAGGACGCGCTCGGCCCGTTCGGCGTGCGGATTGCCGAGACACCGATCACGCCATCGCGTATCGTGGAGATGATCGCCGGGGGCGCAACCAAATAATACCAAGGATCACCGATAATGACCCATAAAGACGGCCTGCCAAGGTTTTCGGTTA